>JBGTNX010000082.1:0-8268 GCA_041742825.1 Acidimicrobiia bacterium
CGGCATCCTCCACGGATGCCTCAAACACCAGGCCCGCTACGACGAACACACCGCCTGGGCCCACCGCCAAACCACACAACAAACAAAAGCAGCTTGACAATTACAGCCCTGGGGTGTCTACCTCCGCCCTCCTTCGTCGGGCGCAGGGACCTTCCTCCCGCCAGCGGGAGGAACAGCCGAGAAACGGGAGCACCTCCGGCCGAGGTTCTTCTCTCCCTCCGCTTGCGGAGGGAGTACCTCCGACCGAATAGGTCGGAGGGGAGGGTGGGGCGATCCCACCAACGGCACTCGAGCTCCCAGCCCGAGAGACCTCTCCCTCCTACCTCCGCCCGCCTTTCGGCGGGCGCCGGAACCTTCCTCCCGCCTTTCGGCGGGCGCCGGAACCTTCCTCCCGCCAGCGGGAGGACAGGCGCTCCCTACGGTCGCTTGGGTGCTTGAAAGGTTCACCTTCCGTTCACTTTGGCTTCCCGGGGTGGTTAATCGGGGTACGTACCTTGCTTTACAGCCTGAGTTCATCTCGGGTTCATAAATCGACAAGGAGCATTTGAAGTATGAAACTGCGATCCCGCGGTTTGATGGCCCTGATTGCAATTCTTTCTCTTGTTGTGGCTGCCTGTGGCGGCGACAGCGGGGACACGACAACCACCGAGGCAACCGGCTCGGAGACAACGACCGCTGAGGAATCGACCACTACCGAGGACATGGGCGGAGAGACCGGAGACTTCGGTCTGCCGATCATCGATCCACTCGATGTGGACGCCGGAGTCGACATCGGCATTGCCGGTTCCTCAACCGTGTTCCCCCTCTCCACTGAAGTTCTGACGCAGTGGATCGACGAGGGTGGGCCGGAGTACACAATCGATTCGATCGGGTCTGGTGGGGGACTGGAGCGCTTCTGCATCGAGGGCGCTTCTGACATCGCAAATGCTTCCCGCCAGATCGATGAGGAGGAAATCACCGCCTGCACCGAGACGTGGGGGACGGCTCCAATCGAAGTCCGGGTTGGCTCAGACGCCCTGTCGCTTGTGATCAGCAACGGAAACTACTTCGCCAAGGAGATGACCCTCGAAGAGATCGCCACCGCCTTCTCGCTGACCGGCGCAGACGCGACGTGGTCAGATGTGAACCCGGACTTCCCGGCCCACCCGATCCAGCTTTTCAGCCCCGGGGCGGACTCAGGGACGTTCGACTACTTCAACGAGGTGGTTTTCGAAGAAGCCGATCCCGCACCGATACTCTCGTCGATTGCTGAGATAGTTGGTGAGGACGACAACCTCACGGTTGTCGGTGTCTCCGAAGACGGCTGCACGGAGGGCGACTTGAACTCGACTTGTGCGATCGGATACTTCGGCTACGCCTTCTACCAGCAGAACGCCGATCGTCTCCAGGTGGTGACGGTGGACGGAGTCGAGCCAAGCGCCGAGACAGTTGACGCCAACACTTATCCGATAGCTCGCCCTCTGTACATGTACACGTCGGAGGCAGTCATCCAGGACAAGCCACAGGTGGCTGAGTTCATGGCCTACTACCTGCAGAACGTGAACGCTCTAATCGATCGGGTCGGCTACTTCCCGGCGCCCGAAGAGGCCCTTCAAGAGGCAGCCGACAACATCGCTGCCGCCGCTGGCTGGTAAATCCAATTGCTAACCACCTCTCCGGCTGATTTGGATAGGGGCAGACGGAGATCATGACGACTGAGAATCAGGTCGACCGCGATCAAATCGTGGCCAGGCTGACGAAGCGGCGCCGGCCCGGGGAAACGGCCATCCGCGTCTTTCTCTATCTCTGCGGTGCGCTGACAATCGCCACCACCATCGGAATCCTCTATGAGTTGGGGACCGAATCGTTCCTCTTCTTCCAGGAGGACGAGGTCAGCCTGTTCGAATTCCTCACCGACACGTTCTGGCAACCCCAGGTCGGAAGGTTCGGGATAGCCCCCCTGGTTCTCGGGACCATGTACATAAGCGCCATCGCAATGGCGGTTGCGGTCCCACTTGGACTGCTTTCTGCGATCTATCTGGCGGAGTACGCAAGCGAACGGGTGCGCGGCTTCTTCAAGCCTGTTCTCGAGATCCTGGTCGGGGTGCCCACGGTCGTGTTCGGGTTCTTCGCACTCACCTTCATGACACCGGTGCTGCGGGGAATCTTCGGCACCAGCGTCGTCGACTTCTTCAACGTCGCCTCGGCCGGAATCGTCGTCGGGATTCTGATCGTCCCGTTGATCACTTCTCTGGCCGAAGACGCCCTGCGGGCAGTGCCTGACTCCCTGCGCCAGGCAGCGTACGCACTGGGTGCTTCCAAGTTCGAGGTCTCGACCCGGATCGTGGTCCCGGCTGCCCTTTCCGGGATCGCCGCGGGCTTTGTCCTCGCCATGTCACGCGCGGTTGGGGAGACAATGGTGGTGACCCTCGCCGCAGGTGCGTCACCGCGCAACTTCGAGCCAGGCGTCGACCCGCTTTTCGGTTACATCCTCAACCCATTCGAGGGAGCCCAGGCCATGACCGGCTACGTCGTCATCACGGCGAACGGCGACCTCAGCTACAACACAATCGACTACAACTCGATATTCGCCATCGGTTTGACCCTCTTCGTCATCACGTTCGCCCTGAACTCGCTGAGCCGGCGATTCGTCAAACGCTTCCGCCAGGAATACGAATGAGTATCTCTGCACCCGAGCGCAAGGTCCGGGAGTACTTCCCAACCGAAGACGAGTATCAAGGTCTCCTCGACAAGCGGAGTCGTCGGGCGCGCCTATTCCAGCTGGCGTGTTTGCTCTCATTGATGATCGCAGTCGTCGCCCTCGCCACCCTCCTCTACACAATCGTCAACGACTCGTTCGGGCTGGTTGCTGTTGTCAACGAACGCGACCCCGAAGCCATCGTTGCCGACCTCGGCCACGAACCTGATTCGGTGGCGCTCGTCGACCTGGAATTCGACGAGCTTGTCGGCCTGTTGGAGACCACGGTCGGGAGCGGCGTGGGACGGAGACTCGAACGCGACCAGCGCTTTTACGATGACCGCCTCGTATTCGAGTCTGAAGAGGAGTGGGCGGAGATATGTTCGTCGGATGCCCCCCCGGAGGGATGCACCGCAGGTCCGCGCGACCACTCCAACGTGTATGCCCTGGTCCTGGAGAGGGTGGTGGTCCAGGATGTGATCGCTGCCTACGACCTGGTCCCATCGATCTTCAACCCGAGTGGCTTCGAAGAAGAGATAGCGGCGGGTTTCGAGGCCGGCAGGTTCGGTGAATACACACCGGACCAGGCGAGTGTGGAATGGAGGGCATGGTTCAACCTCAACTTCCTGCGATCACCACAGAGTGCGACCCCTGAGGTGGCCGGGATCCGGACCGCAATCCTCGGCTCGGCCTGGCTGGTCCTGATCACCGTCCTCTTCTCGGTGCCGGTGGGGGTTGGCGCAGCCATCTACCTTGTCGAGTACGCGAAACCAACCCGGCTCAACAGCTTCATTCAGACCAACATCAACAACCTCGCGGGCGTGCCGTCGATCATCTACGGAATGCTCGGTCTTGCCGTGCTGGTGAGGATCTTCGAGCCGTTCACTTCCGGTGCGATATTCACCAGCGGGGTGCCTCCTGCAGAGAACGGTAGGACGGTGCTGTCGGCAGGGCTCACCCTTGGCCTTCTCGCTTTGCCGGTGGTGATCATCAGTGCTCAGGAGGCCTTACAGGCAGTGCCTGACTCGCTCCGGCATGCCGGATTGGCTTTGGGTGCCACCCGCTGGCAGACGGTCCGCAGCCAGATTTTGCCGGTTGCGCTCCCAGGGATCCTCACCGGGACGATTCTGGCAATGGCGAGGGCGATCGGCGAGACCGCTCCGCTGATCCTCGTCGGCGCAGCCAGTTTCATAACATCGGACCCGACCGGGCCTTTTTCGAAGTTCACTGCGTTGCCAATTCAGATCTTCCAATGGACCTCCTACCCGCAGATCGAATTCCAGAAGTTGGCCGCGGCCGCGAGCATCGCCCTGCTGCTGCTTCTGCTTACCTTGAATGCTGCCGCTGTGATCCTTCGCAACAAATACTCCAGGAGAGCCTGATGCCAAATGAGACATCTATCGAGGAACCAATGACCCGAGATACTGAGCGTGCGAAGGTGACCCTCCCGGAGCACACCGACCAGCCGAAACCGGTCGCCGACGGCGGCGGGGTAATCGAGACCAAAGCGATGAGCGTCTACTACGGCGACTTCAGAGCGGTCGCGGACGTCTCTCTCAATTTCGTCCCGAATCAGATAACGGCGCTGATTGGCCCATCGGGATGTGGAAAGTCGACCGTGCTGCGCTCGCTCAACCGGATGAATGACCTGATCCTCACGGCAAGAACAGAAGGCGAAGTCCTCTATCACGGCCAGAACATCTACGAAGATCACATCGACCCGGTCGAGGTGCGCCGCACCATCGGGATGGTTTTCCAGAAGCCGAACCCGTTCCCGAAGTCGATATTCGACAACATCGCCTGGGGAGCGAAGATCAACGACTTCAAAGGGTCGAAATCAGATCTGGATGACCTGGTTCAAGAGGCGCTGGAAAGCGCGGCGCTCTGGGAAGAGGTGAAGGACAAACTCGATGAGTCCGGTTACTCGCTGTCGGGTGGACAACAGCAGCGGCTCTGCATCGCGAGGGCGATTGCCACCAAGCCGGACGTGATCCTCATGGACGAGCCCTGCTCGTCGCTGGACCCGATCGCAACTTTGCGGATCGAGGAGTTGATGCTGGAGTTGAAGGAGAACTACTCGATTATCATTGTGACCCACAACATGCAGCAGGCGGCGCGAGTGTCTGACAGGACCGCCTTCTTCAACGTCAAGCTGAACGAGCAGGGGATGCGCACAGGACGCCTCGTCGAGTTCTCGCCGACCGACCAGCTTTTCACTTCCCCGACGGAGAAGGACACCGAGGACTACATAACGGGACGGTTCGGATGAGCGACCACAATTCCCAGTTCCATGATGAGCTGGACAGCCTCGAGCAACGGCTACTCGACATCATCGACACCGCCGAAGGCATGGTGGGCCGGGCCGTCGAGAGCGTCGTCACGGGAAACATCGAGCTGGCAAATGAGGTCATCCAGGCCGATACCGCCATTGACCAGGAGAACTTCCAGATCCACCAGGACTGGACCACTCTCATGGCGCGGTATCAGCCGCTCGGACCTGACCTGCGTCGCATGGCGGTACTGCTCCACCTCAACATCACCTTCGAGCGAATGGGCGACCAGTGCGTCAACATCGCCAAAATCACCCGTCTCAACGATGGCCTGCCGTCTTCACAACGGATCTGCGATCTGATCACCGAGATGGGTGACCTGGTCCGCCCGATGATCCGAACGGCGATCGAGGCCTTTGTCCGCAAGGACCTCGACGAGGCCAGACTGCTCCCGGCCATGGACGAGCCAGTAGACCGAATCAACGCAAACATGTACCGGGAGGCGGTCGAAGTCTCCGAAGACAAAGGGATGCTGGAATGGGCGACCAAGATGATCCTGGTGTCGCGCGCGCTGGAGCGGATTGGCGACCAGTCGGTCGACTTCGCCGAACAGACCGCATACTTGATAACCGGTGACCGGCTGGCGTTCGACGAAGCAGGCCTCGGAGCCCCCTGAACAATGCAACGGCACAAATCAAAGGACTCCCAGTCAGATCGCTAAATGACCTTCCAACCGGTTGATTATCGGCCCCACCGGGTCCTGATCGTCGAAGATGAATCGGGTCTTGTCGAGTCGATCAAATATGCTCTCGAGGCCGAACAATTCGAGACTGTCACCGCCGAAGACGGAAGGGCCGGACTGGAAGCTGCCCGCACTCAACGGCCCGACCTCGTCCTCCTCGACCTAATGCTTCCGGGTATGTCCGGACTGGATGTCTGCCGACAGATCAGAGGCTTCTCCGATGTCCCGATCATCATGCTCACCGCCAAGGACTCCGAGGCCGACAAGGTCACCGGCCTCGAGCTCGGTGCCGACGATTATCTGACCAAACCGTTCTCGATGCGCGAGCTTCTCGCCAGAGTTCGGGCTCAGATCAGGCGCAGCGATCGCAGCGGGGTGCTCGCGGAGACCAACGAAGTGCTGCGCGGGGGGCCGATCGAGCTCGACATCGATGCTCACATAGTCAGAGTTGACGGGGTTGAAGTCGATCTCAGGCCCAAGGAGTTCGAGCTCCTCGAGTCGCTGATGCGACGCAAGAACCGATTGGCCGCCCGGCACACGCTCATCGACGAAGTCTGGGGTCCCTCCTACTTCGGGGACACCAAGACGCTCGACGTGCACATCAAGCGTCTGCGGCAGAAGGTGGAACGGAAATCGGGCGAGCCCCGCCATATCGTGACGGTGCGGGGACTCGGCTATAAATTCGTTGATGAATAGGTCGTTGCAGCCCGGTCGCACCCGGCTCTCGACCCGTTTCTTGGTCTACTACGCGGTTACCTACCTGGTGCTGATCGGGGCCCTCGGATGGTTCGTCGACCGTCAGATCCGGGAGGCTCTCGTCGACGATCTAGTGACAAATGTGGAGAGCACAGCACGGGTGGCCGCACTGACCCTCCCCGACGACGAGACTCTTCTGCAGGGATGGGTCGCCGATGTCTCGGCGGCGTCGGGTCTCAGGGTGACCGTTATCCGGCTGGATGGAGAGGTGGCCGCGGACTCCCATTCCATTGCCGCAACAATGGAGAACCATTTGGACCGTCCCGAGGTGCTGGCGGCCGTGTCAGGTCAGGTAGGGCGCGACTCCCGGACCAGCGAGAGCACTAGCTTCGCCCAGCACTACCTTGCCCTGCCCCCGAACAATGGACTGATCCTGAGGGTGTCCGAGTCGGAGCGAGCGGTGTCGGAGCGGCTGGCCCCCTTCCGCGTGGGGATTCTCGCCATGTTCATTGCTATTGGCATTGTCGGTGTAGCGATTGTCGCCTATCTGGCGAGGCGCATGGCCCGACCGATCGTCGAAATCCGTGACACGACACTCGAAATCGCCGCCGGTGACTTCGAGAAGCGGCCGGGCCGGTCCCCCGTCCGCGAACTGGATGAGCTCGGTCTCGCGATTTCTCAGCTGGCGCAAGAATTGGGAGAGCGACTCGTCCAGTCCGAGTTTGCGACAGAGACGCTGGAGGTGGTCCTGGGTGCGCTGCCTCAGGGCACGATCCTGGTCGGTGCCGACGACACGATCGTCTATGCCAATCCGAGGGCAAGTGAGTTGATCGGGACGATTCCGACCACCCTCAACAATCTCACTCCACACCCATTTCAGACTGTTGTCAGGGAAAGTCGGGAGGCAATGGATCAGAAGGAGGTGACCGTCGACCATGGTTCGCCGCCCCGGAGAGTCCGCGGCGTGGCGACCCCTTTCACCGGAGACCGTCGTATCCTGCTCGTGATCGTCGACGTCACAGACCAGGAAAGGGTGGCTTCGATCCGGAGGGACTTCGTCGCCAACGCTTCACACGAGCTGAAGACTCCAGTGGCATCGATCATCGCCTCGTCCGAAGCCCTGACAATGGCCGTGGAGAGAGGCGACCTTTCGTCGATCAAGTTCGCCCACAATCTCGAAACTTCGGCACGCCAGCTCGATCGGATGGTGTCCGATCTTCTCGACCTTTCCCGCCTCGAGCGTGAAGTTCCCGAGCTGGATTCGCTGCGTCTCGACCTGTTGGTCTCCGAGGAGGTGGGCCGATTCCAGGAGCAAGCCGGGAACGCTGGTGTGGGGCTGACGGTCAACGCCGAGAAGGCGGAGGCTATGGGTAACTGGCGCGATCTGTCGATGGCAGTGAGGAACCTCCTCGACAATGCGGTGAGATACACGCCCGGGGGCGGTTCGGTCGCCGTGAAGGTGGGTGTCGATTCCGAGGGAGCATTTGTCGAAGTCACCGACACCGGCTCAGGCATCCCCACCCGGGATCTCGATCGGGTGTTCGAGCGCTTCTACCGTGTCGATGCCGCACGGTCCCGTCGCACCGGTGGGACCGGGCTCGGTCTCGCCATCGCCAAACACGTGATCGAGAGCCACGGAGGCACGATCTCCGCCCGCTCCCAACTCGACGTGGGCTCCACATTCACCATCCGCCTCCCCGAGGCGTAACTGTCCTCCCGCTTGCGGGAGGAAGGTCCCTGCCCCCGACGAAGGAGGGCGGAGGTAGACACCCCAGGGCTGTAATTGTCAAGCTGCTTTTGTTTGTTGTGTGGTTTGGCGGTGGGCCCAGGCGGTGTGTTCGTCGTAGCGGGCCTGGTGTTTGAGGCATCCGTGGAGGATGCCG
>JBGTNX010000083.1:0-8194 GCA_041742825.1 Acidimicrobiia bacterium
GGACCGGCGAACTTGCGCACCTGGAACGAGTAGTTCGGCACCACATGTGGCTCTTCCACCAGCTCGACGTCGTCAGGCACGCGGGATGCAAGGCCCTTGTTGAGTGTCTTCAACTCCTGCTTGATGAAGTCGGCCTGGCTGAGCCCGCTGTCCCGGAAGTACTTGGCAGGCACGACGATGCCGACGCTGGTGACCTCGGCATCGAGCGGGATCGCCCACGCCCAGTGGTACTTCTCCTTGTAGAAGATGTGGGTGTTCCCAGCGCCGTTCAGACGATCGCTGCCGTCGTTGCGTTCGTAGGTCGAAATCTGGGAGAAAATTGCTATCTGCTTGTCGTAAGAGCCCTTGTACTTCGGACCCGTGGCCTTACGGTTCGCCAGGAACGTGGCCTGCCCCGAGCAGTCCAGTGTCATCGCTGCATGAAGATCGATCTCCTTGGTACCGCCGTTGGACCCGATGCTTATGCGGACGCCCTTGACCGTCCCGTCCTCGGCGACGATAGGCTCCGTCGCCCGTCCGTCGAGGAGCTCCGCCCCGCGACTCAGCGCCTCGTTTAGCAACAGTTGATCGAAGGCACTTCGCTTCACAGAGTAGGTGCTTACCTCGTGCAGTTCTTTGTCCTCGGTCCTTTGCATCACCGGGACCCACCAATCGGAGTTGCCTTTGGTGCCGAATACATTCACACCGTGCTTGACGGTGTGGATATCAGAGGTGAGCTTGTCGGCGATACCCAATTCGCGGACGATGGCGCCGCCCTCACCTGTCATCGCCTCACCGACGTGGTACCGCGGGAAGAGCTCTCGCTCGACGATCACCGGCTTGACCCCTTGTTCGAGCAGCCTCAGTGCCGACGTTGAACCCGCCGGACCCCCTCCGATGATGATTACATCCTGTTCAGCCAACCCCACGTGATCCCCCTCCATCCACTACGGCGCTTTATATGTCGCCCCACTGACATCTCACGAGCAGTATAGAACGTGACAATCGTCCGCAAAAGCGGTAAATGCCGG
The DNA here is from genome assembly GCA_041742825.1 of Acidimicrobiia bacterium. Taxonomy (GTDB): domain Bacteria; phylum Actinomycetota; class Acidimicrobiia; order Spongiisociales; family ZC4RG35; genus MA-ANB-1. The sequence goes on from JBGTNX010000083.1 coordinate 1,011, forward strand.
AACTAATCTCTAGCCCCAACACCAGGAGACGACAATCGAAATTCTCAGCTCGGGCCAGGTCGTCACCTACGTCCTGCTCGGTATCGGACTGATACTTCTCGCCGCGCGCATCTTGGGCGGCATCTTTGTGCGGATCGGCCAGCCCCGGGTAGTCGGAGAGATCATTGCCGGCGTTCTCCTCGGGCCATCCCTGCTTGGGTCCTTCTCGGGCGACCTGTTCCCCGCTCAGTCGCTCGAGGTCCTCGGGGCAGTCGGACAGATCGGGCTACTTCTCTTCTCTTTCCTGATCGGGCTCGAGCTTGAAATCGTCGCTCTCAAACACAATCTTCGGACCGTGCTTCTGGTCGGTGCCGGGGTCGTGGGTGTGCCCCTTGCCTCCGCGTTCGCCTTCGCGCCGGCGCTGCAGAACGACACGTTCCAGGTACCGGGGACTACCAGCACCGGCTTCATCCTTTTTATTGGAGCCATACTGGCCGTGACCGCGCTCCCGGTGATGGTGCGGATACTTCAGGAGAAGGGGCTGACCCTCTCCCGGCTGGGCGCTGTCGGGATCGCCGCCGCTGCAGTGTGCACCGTTGCGATGTTCGTCACTGCCTCGGTCGCGGCGTCGGTATCGACCGGAGAGACGACGCGATCGATTCTCCTCAAGGTGGGGCTCATTTCGCTTTACCTGGTTGGAATGCTCACCATCGGGCGGTTGCTCATGCGGCAGGTCGCCGTTGTGTTCCGACAGACGGCCCGGATGAGCACCGGCCTCTACGTGACGATCTTCTTGGCGATCGTGACCTCCGGACTGGCGGCACACGTGCTGGGACTCACCGTGATTGTCGGAGGCTTCATGGCGGGTGCCATCCTCCCGATCCGCAAACCGCTGTTCGCCATCTTCGACTCACGACTGGGCGATCTCACGGCAGCGATTCTGCTTCCGATCTTCCTCGCCGTATCTGGGCTCGCTACCGACTTCAGACAGCTGACCGGGGACGCAATTCCCGGCCTCCTCATCTTGGTTATGGCCGGTATCGCCAGCAAGTGGATCGGTGGAGCAGTGATGGCTCGTGCCGGCGGACTCACCTGGCCCGAAGGCAACGTCATCGGAGTTCTGATGAACTGCCGGGGATTGCTGGTGCTGGTTGTAGCTCTGGTCGGCCTGCGCGCTGGGATCATCACGCCTGTGATGCAATTAGGTGCGGTGCTCATGGCGCTGATCACTACCGCGATGACCGGACCGCTATTCGACGCCGCCCTACGCAGGGTTCCGCTGAAGGTCGACGCCTAGAACCGGTTCAAACGGCAACCACTCGGTGCTGAGCCCGAGGGCGCTCCAGATCGATCCGGACTTCGTCGAGGTAGACCGCCCATCCATCAACCGGCTTGAGTAGGGGTCGTCATCGCAATCAGCCGCTCGGCCAGCCGGTAGGCAAGGGCACATACGGTGAGCGTCGGATTCGCATACCCGACGGTCGGGAAGACCGATGAGCCCGCCACGAACACGTTGCTCGCATCATGGACCCGGAGGTCGGGATCGACAACACCCTTCCGGGCGCTGGCATGCATTGTGGTCGTCCCCATGTGATGAAAACCACCCCTCAGCCCTGGGGGCAGCCCTTCTTCCCGAAAACGGCTGCCGATCCTCGATGGACCGATCCGCTTCAACCTGTCCGAGATCAAACGATGAGTGGAGCGCACCGTTGCCACATCGACATCGTTAACGCGCCAGTCCAAGACCAGCTTGCGACAGTTCGGGTCGAGAAGCCTCATGCCGAGCTCGTCCACCTCGTCAGCGAGATACACCCTGCTTTCGCGATTCGGGCTCTGCTCCGCAAATACATAGATCTCGAGAAGCTGGCCGCCCTGAGCATGCCGCGACCTGCTGACGCGCCTGCCGTAGAGCTCCCAGGTCGCTTTCCGCTTTGCCCAGCCCGCCGCACTCCTCCAATCGGATCTGGCGACTTCCAAACGCTGCTTCCGTTCGGCGTCGTCCGGAATCCGGTCGACGAGGGCGGAGACACGGCCCTGATGGGCCAGATACCCGGCTGGCTCCGCCCAGGGCCGCTCGGTCAGCATCGCGGCGGCACTCAGGATCCCGAGCCGTTCCTGTGCTAGCGGGGTAACGGCGAACTTGTTTTTGATCCACGCCGTGCCTGACCGGGTGAAATCTGTTGTTGGGGCACCGACCAGGGGCTTGCTGCTCTCGACAACCCCGGACCAGAGGTGGAGATGCTCCATGAAAAATCTGCCCACGAGGTCATTTGAATTGCCGATCGGGGTGGCCTCTCCCTCAGGATGCGACATCAACATGAGCTTCGCGTTCTCCAGCCCGCCGCATGCGAGGACAAAGATCTCTGCCTCGATCGTGAATACCCGCCCGGTGAGAGTCCCCACCGAAAGACTCTCGATTGGCGCCCCTGGCCGGGTTCTCACCAGCTGGGTGGCGGTGGCCCCGTAGATGACTCGCCGGAACTGCCCGTCGAGTGGCACATCCCGGGTGAAGGCGGATTGTGGGCCGAAGTGGAACTCCGAGGGAGACAGCTCACCGCTGGCGAGAAGTCTGGATCCGGCATCGAGAGCGGTCTCCTCGGCCTCTCCGAGGCCACACCGGTCGTGGGCCTGCTTGTAGAATCGTTCCAAGCCGGACCTTCCGAATGGCCAGCTGATGCCCCTCAGGCCTCCGGTATCGGCAAAGTCTTCTTCATCGAGAGGCCGGTACCTCGCTCCCGGCACGTCGCCAACCTCCATGTCCCAGGCAAGGGCCGAACCGCCGAATCCCCGGGCCCGACTTTCCCGGATCGGATAGGGAAGCCCGGTCACCTCACCGTCGTTGAGACGCCAGATATCGACATCGAGCCCCGGCAGGCCGGATTCCAGGACGATGTGGTGGACTCCAGCCGCGGAGAGCTCTTCGGAGAGGATCTGACCTGCCGGTCCAAAGCCCACGATGCAAACCTTGGTTTCGAAAGTCGTGTCGGAAGGAACCTCTCGCCCATCGACGAGCGCCGAGCTCAAAGGTACAGGCTCCTCTCGCGGAAACTGCCTTTGAGCCTCCCAACACGCATTCCGAATCGGGTGATCCAATGTCCTTTGGGACCGGGGCCCTTGGCCAAATCAGGCAGGTGTACGAGTATCCATACCCAGTCCCTGGCGGCATTGACCAGACGGCTGCGGGGGATCCCATGGCTCTTGAAGCGCCGGTATAGATAAGGGTGGGTCTCCGCATACTGGATCGTCTTCTTGAGCAACGCCCGCGGCTCGGCCCGGTATCGGAAACTGACCCGGGCATCCGGGGCAAAGCCGAACTGGAGACCGCTGAGCTGGACCGACCAGCTCAGGTACAGGTCCTCGCCGCCACACCGGAGGTCTTCGTTCCAGCGCCCATGCGATTCGAAAACATCTCGCCAGATCCCCAGGTTGGTCCCGATGGCGTAAGGAAGAAACTTCATTGCAGCGTGAGGCTCCTCGTCGAACGGCCCGTGTGTCGGGAACCACTCGAGGGCTTCAGCGGAGTTGATTGTTGCGTACTCCATCGCCCCACCGACCAGGTCGCACGTTCTGGCCTTGTCGACCATCGCTGCAATCCATGTGGGTGACACCACATCGTCCTGGCCGGTGAACATCAGGAAATCGCCATGGGCCGCATCGACACCCTGGTTGCATGAGGCGCTGAATCCGCCCCGCTTCGACGAGTCGATGAGGCGAAAGGAAGCAAAACGATGGGCGTGGGCCCGGGCAATCGCTTCGCTGTCATCGGACGAGCCATTCTCGGAGACAACCAATTCCCAGGCTCCTTCATAGGTCTGCTCAGCAAGGGCAAGTAGTTGTTGCTCCAGGGTGTCAGCGCCATTGAAAACGGGAAGGATGACGCTCACCAGCTCCGGCTCCCGATTGCGTATCCCGCCGATGCTCACTTCGTTTGCACCACTTCAATCAGCAGGTCTCGCACCTGGCCGGCCACGATCTCCGGCGATCTCAGCGCAGCATGCGCCATCACCCCCGCCTCGTGGCTTCGGTACTCCTCGGGTGCCATTTCGGCAGCAGCCCGCAGTGCAGATTCCAGCCCTCCAGAACCGGTGTGGTACCAGAGGATCCCGGGCCCGTCGGGAGTCAAAGCCGACCTGAAGGCCGGGGTGTCGGGCAGAATCATCGGCTGGCACATCGTCAACGCAAGGTGGAGCACACCGCTGTTCAGGGTGTTTGTGTAAGGCAAAACCAGCCAGTCCGCTACCGAGAACCAGGCTGCCACTGCCTCATCTTCGGCGCGTTCCAGCCTCAAGATGATGGAGGGGTCCGACCCTGCCGCGTCGGCAATGAACGAGGCGTACTCATCTGATTCGGCCTGCCCGACGATGGCCAGCCTCGCATCGGACAGGCTCAGTGAACTGAAGGTTGTCAGCAGGCTGGGCACTTGCTTATACCGGTTGACCCTGCCGAAGAAGAGGAAGTGAACACCTGACTGCTTTAGCCCCAATCTGGCGAAAGCCTCACCTCGTTCGATCCGCGGTCCGTAGTAGTCACCGTATGTGGGATGTGGGATGACTGCGCACTTTGCCGAGACGGCTCCTCCAAACGAGTTCTCGATCTTCTGAACTCCGAACTCGGTGAGACAAATCACTCTGTCAACCAGGCGAACCAGAACCCACTGTGCCAGCTTCTCCAATCTGGGATGGTTCTGTTCGTGATTGTGTGTGTTGTGAAAGGTCCAAATGAAGCTCGCACCCCTCAATTTCAACGCAAGGACCAACGCGAGATATGCGGTTGTGGACCAGGAAGCGGCGATTGATGACTTGGGGCGGAAGAGATGGGAGAGCCAATGCAGGGAAATCACAACCCGTCGCCGGTCCGGTGAGCGTAGCCATTCGGTCAGAGGTGACTCCCGGACTTCCACCCCCAGACGCTCCAGTTCCGAATTGATTATTCTCGGATATGGGTTGTCAGCGTCCCACGCCGTTGCTCCGACCAGAAGGTTCTGGGCCGATCGTTCGGCGCCGTCCACTGGTTTGGGCTCAGATGACATCGAATTTCTTACGACTACAAGACTCGTTCAAACCCACCCGCTCCCCATTTGCCGGCACGGCTGATTCTGGCATCTGTCGATTGGCTGTCAAGCTCCGGCAGCTGTCATCGTAATGGGTCAGCCCCCCGGCCTGGGACGCAGCCTCCAGATAACGACCGCTGCGATCATCGAAACCGCGGCGGCAGTGAGGGTGACCGGCTTGGCCCAGGACCGGCTGACGGCCAGATCCCCTTCAAGGGAGGACATGACTCTCCACTCGAGGTCACGGGGCGCTGGATTGCTTTCGGTGGCCATCGCCTTGAGATGGCGTCCCGTTTTGGCCATCGCGGCCTGGCGCGCCTGGCACTTGAGACACGCCGCGGTGTGGCCCCGTAGCGGCCAGATGACGTCTGAGTCTTCCACTGCGCTGTTGGCGACAAACGGGGCGGCGATTTCGCACACGATCGCCATCACTCGTCCTCCAGCATCCTGGCCAGGCGGGCACGAGCACGATGCAGCCTCACTTTGGCTGCCGTGACTGAGATCCCGACCGACTCGCCGATTTCGGCGTGGGACCATCCGTAGATGTCTTTCATCACGACAATCTGGCGTTGCGACTCGGGCAGCGAGTCGAGAGCATCCCGGAGTTGGCCCCTCAATTCGACGATCTCCCCGGCGACCTCAGGGTGGTCGGAATCATAAGGGGCAGCGATCTCGCCAATTTCGTCGAGATGCGCACCCTGGTGACGTCCCGCCTTTTTCTTCTGGGTCCAGGCTGCGTTGACCGTGATCCGGTGCAGCCAGGTGGAGAACTTGGCGTCGCCACGGAATCCGGGCAATGCCTTCCACGCCCGGATCAGGGCCTCCTGGGAGATATCGGCGGCGAGATGGGGGTCGCCAACGAGTTTCCGGGCCAGTGTGTAAACCATGTCGCTGTGCTCCCTGACCAGGGCGGCAAAGGCGGCGCGGTCACCGTCCTGGGCCCGGGCAATCAGTTCTTGCTCTCTGGCTTGTTCGACCGATTTCGGCTCCATCTGGTTACCCGTCCGCCAAAGTCATCTTGGCGGTCATGAAGACGGTTTCGCCCATTGTCAGGCCGACCTCCCGACCGAGCCCGTCGGATTCGACTGCCACGTCGACAACTGTCGCCGGTGGCATAGGGTTCTTGAAACGGAATTTCGCCGTCGCCACAGGAGATTGGTCCGGAGAGTCTTCGGATACGGCTTGCAGCGCCCAGGCCGCCTGCAGGAGCCCGTGCACGACAACCCCGTCAAGCCCGGCACGATGCGCCGCTTCGTGATCCCAGTGGATCGGGTTCCAGTCCCTGGTCGCCGCTGCGTATTTCACCAGGTCGGCCCGCGACGCCGACTTCTGACCCTGCGACGGTGAGCCGTTGTCACCGACGGCATCGGGACCATTGCCACTGCTCGATGCCTCCGGGCTCGACTTGGAGACCAGGAACAGCGATTCGCCCGAGGCGAGCAATCCGCCGTCACCATCGAAGACCTCGAGGGCGAAGGTGACAAAGGCTGTGTCACCTCGTTCACGGACCCGGGCCACAGTCCCCGTCACTGTGACGTCGCGCTCCATCATCAGGGGGCCACCCCACGTGAAGCTCTGGTCACCATGGAGGACGCCATACCCGTCGAGCAACTCGAGGAGATCCGGGGCCACGACAAAGAGGGCGGCGGCTACGAACCCGGGCGGGGCCGACTCTGACCACCGCTCCCGGTTGTCCCCGGTGGCGTCGACGAAGTCGTGGACCTTCTCGACGCAGATCCTGAACTCCTTGGGGCCGAAGGCACGGCCTTCGAGAGTAGATAAATCCATCGTCTTCCAGCCTACGACAAAGGGACCCTTGCAGGTCCCTTTGAAGGTTCAGGCTCGACTCTCAGCGGGTCTCGCGATGAGCTGTATGGGAACGGCACCAGCGGCAGTACTTCTTCAGCTCGAGCCGGTCCTGGGTATTCGACTTGCTCTTGGTTGTTACGTAATTGCGTCTCTTGCACTCCGTACAGGCGAGTGTGAGCGGCGGACGTTTATCAGATGGCATTGAATCCCTACTTGTTGATCTTGATGACTCGGCCGGCGCCCACAGTCCGACCACCCTCACGGATAGCGAACCGGAGACCTTCATCCATCGCGATCGGAGCGATCAACTCCACCGACATCTCAGTGTTATCCCCGGGCATGATCA
>JBGTNX010000084.1:0-1759 GCA_041742825.1 Acidimicrobiia bacterium
GACCAGGCCGTCGGGCCCAAGTCCGAGGTCGACTCTCGCTCCCCGAAACGCGGCTACGGCGCTCATCGCCAGGCCCGCAAGTAGCACATAGTTCCCGGCAGGGGCAGGCAGAATCACCCCAGTGATGAGCAGCGGTATCCCGTAGAAGTGGCCGAACACGACCATAGCGAAGCGGGCACGTCTCCACCCTCCGGGAGTCAATTCGACCCACCCACAAGCGGCAGATGAAACCCTGCTCGCCTTATCGGCCTGGAACTCACTGGAGCTCTCCGGAAATCCGGCGGATCACAGCGACTCAGAATTGTTCGATCTCGTCTCGTGGTACTTCGCGATCTAGTTCACCTTGATCGTCGATGGTGCGCACTGAGTCGAAGTCGCCCGGGTGCCAGACAACCACTATTCGGAAGGGGATACCCTCGAACTCGACTGGCTCGCCCAACTGGTAGGTGTTTCGGCTCTGATCGCCGAGCCACAGCTCGATCGAGCTGATCTCGATGCCCACCACGCCGAAGAGTGCGCCCATTGGGTCGCTACTGTTGGCCCGACCAATGATAGGCCCCGACTGCGGAAATGGTTCGAAGTCGCGCGTCGCGATGGCCAGGAGCCGGGTATCGGACACGAGTCTCGCCATCGAGGTATCACATGCCACCTTTCCGACGTTGCCTGGAGTGTCGGGAAAGAGGAAGTGAACACATGTTGTTTCTCCGGCAGTGTCATAGCCCAGGAGGATCCAACGCGCACCTTCCTGCCATTGTTCCGAGGCAGCCAGGAACGTCTCTGGTGCCTCCGGTATCACGCCGGATAATGGGGATGCTGTGGTTGTCGAAGGGCCGTTATCTGCAGTGGGCGGGGCCGGCGTGCCGTCTTCTGATCGGGCGTCGCATGCCATCAGCGTAGTGAGCAGGAGGATTGCCAACGCGAAAGCGGCCCGTCGGTTCGGCGAGGATGCTGTCACCGTTGCCGCACAAAAGCCGGTCGCTTCCGAACGAGTGAGCTCGATCTCAAGAGGACGCAATCTCCGCATCGGTCCAGGATGACATCTCGTGGTCGGGAAACAGACCACCATCATGCAATTCGACGACCCGGCGGTACGTGTCGCCCGGCGCCTACCCCTCCGGCGGACCTTCGACCCCCGAGGCCACCGGGGGCCAGCAGGTCTGGTCCCGCTATCGCGACTCCTGTCCGCGGGAGACGAGCCTCCGGGCCTGTTCGCCGCCGGCGACGGCCGCATCGCTCGTCCACCGCGTCCTGGCCGAGCGCTGATCGTCGGCCGAGCGCCCGTGAGGAATGGTACCGACCTGTCTTGCATTGGCCCCGGGAACCTGTACGATGGGCCTCGGCGCCCTACTCGGCTGGTCCGCCGTCAGCCGAGCGGGCGCCCTCTTCTTTGCGCCCGGGGGTGGAGCGACACCGCTCAGCCGGCTTTGGTCAGGGTGTTGCTGGTGATGAACTGGGCCGTCCCCACCTTCACCGCCAGCGGGTCGGACGATCCTGACACGGGGTTCACGGCCTTCGACTGCACCGTGAAGATGGCCTGGAACGTCGCCCCCTTGATGATGATCGGCTTGCCGCCGGTGTTGGTGGGGACGGTGAGGTTGGTGGGCATCAGGATGATCTTCAGGGTGCCTGTGCCGGGCGCCACGAACGGCGGCGAGGTGTAAGCCAGCGGACCCCGGATCGAGGGTGGTAGCTCGTCGCCCAGCACGCAGGTCGGCATGGCGCTGACCAGCACGGTGGCGGCGGTGCCCACCATCGGCAC
>JBGTNX010000085.1:0-5941 GCA_041742825.1 Acidimicrobiia bacterium
CGAACCCGAGAAGGGCTCACCAAACCAGAAATCATCCGCTGCCTGAAACGCTACATCGCAAGAGAAATCTGGGAACAACTCGCCCAACAGAACCACACCACCAAACCCAGTTGACATCTATAGGAGCATCCCTCCGACCTAAAAGGTCGGAGGTACTCCCTCCGCAGGCGGAGGGAGAGACGCGTTGCCGAGGTACTCCCGTTTTCGGCTGTCCTCTCGCTTGCGCCGAGGTTGGTTCCTGCGGCACGAAGGGCTGGGAGCTCGAGTGCTGTTGGTGGGATCGCCCCACCCTCCCCTCCGACCTAAAAGGTCGGAGGTACTCCCTCCGCAGGCGGAGGGAGAGACGAACCTCGGTCGGAGGTACTTACTCCGCAAGCGGAGGGAGAGAGGCGTGTCGAGGCTCTCCCTCCATAAACGATGGGAGTGATACCGATCACGGTGGCGCCGTCGTCGTGGTGGTCGTGGGCGCTGTGGTTGTGGGTGGGGTGAATTCACCCAGGGTGACGTTGATCACATCCCCGGGGAAGACTGTGGTTCCGACCTGGGGGAACTGGGCGACGATGCGGCCGTCCTGGGCTTCGTTGTCGACCGGTTCGGTGGCGGCGGACACGTTGAGTACGAGCCCGAGGTCGTTGAGCAGGTCTTCGGCCTGCTGCTGGGTCAGGCCGGTCAGATTCGGGGTTTCGATCGGGGCCGGCCCTTGGGAGACCACGAGAAGGACCGTGTCACCGGTCTGGGCCTCGACGCCGGCTTCGGGCTCAGACCTGATTACGCGTCCCTCTTCGACCTCGTTGGAGAACTCGTCATCCACGGTCACCCGCAACCCGAGTTCCTGGAGCAGGGCTGTTGCATCACGCTCGGTAAGACCTTCCAGCTCAGGGATCGGGACCAGCTCAGGCCCTGTGGACACGACGAGGGCGATCGGGGTATTCACAGGAACCAGGCCCGAGGAGGGGTTCTGTTCCACAACCACGCCTTCGGCGAACTCGGCGTCGGGACGTTCCGTCACCTCACCTACGACCAGACCCGCTGCGGCGAGCAGAGTTTCGGCGTTGGCCAGGGTCTGTCCGATCAGCGGCGGCACCTGAGTCTCCTCGCTCCCGCTGGAGACGAAGACATCGATCGTGGAGCCAACCTCGGCTTCGGCTCCCCCCTCGGGGTTGGTCCGGATGACATTCCCGGCATCGACTTCCTGAGACGCTTCGAGGATGACGTTGACGTCGAATCCGTCGGCCTGGAGCCTTGCCAGCGCCGTCTGCTGGGTCTGGCCCACAACGTTGGGAACCTGGATGAATTCTGCCTCAGGGTCGGAGCCGCCCGCCGCCTGGAACAGGATGAACAGGAGCACGACGAGGGCGATGAGTAAACCGAATGCGGTGAGGATGAATGGAAGCTGCGATGGCGGTTCCTCCTCGACCTGGCGATAGACCTCATCGGGAGGAACGGTGGCAGGTGGGGTAGCCGACATCACCCGGGTGGAATCTTCCGGTGGTGCCGCGACCGCGGCACCGACGGCGATCACCGGAAGTGGAGAAATGGCGACTTCCTCGCCGCGCAGGATCCCGACCAGGTCGGAGCGCATCTCGTCGGCCGACTGGTAGCGGCCGGCAGGGTCTTTCCTCATTGCTTTGGTGACGATGTTGTCGAGTGAATCTGTGACGTCGGGGTTGAGTGACGTGGGTGGGGGAGCCTCGGTGGAGACGTGCTGGAAGGCAACCGACATCGGACTGTCTCCGGTGTACGGCGGCCGCCCGGTGAGCATCTCGTAGAGGACAACGCCGAGCGAGTAGAGATCGGATCGGGCGTCAGCCGGGTGGCCCTGTGCCTGTTCGGGGCTGAAGTAAGTGGCGGTTCCGATGACGGCGCCGGTTCGGGTCAGTTCCTGACTGTCATCCCAGGCGCGGGCGATTCCGAAGTCGGTGACCTTCACGGTTCCGTCTTTGGCGAGGAGGATATTGCCCGGCTTGACATCACGGTGGACCAGACCTGCGGCATGTGCGACGGAGAGAGCGGCTGCGGTCTCGCTGGCGATTTCGGTGGCACGCCGGGGGAGGAGGGCACCTTCCGACTTCAACACATCGCGAAGCGACCGGCCTTCGATGATCTCCATCACGATGAAATACGTGCCGTCGGCCTGTCCCCAGTCGTAGATCCCGACGATGTTGGGGTGGCTCAAGTTGGCCGCGGCCTGGGCTTCGCGGCGGAAGCGCTTCACGAATGCCTCGTCGGCGGAGAACTGGGAATGGAGGACTTTGATCGCCACTTTGCGGTTGAGCAGGGTGTCCTGGCCCTGGTAGACGTCAGCCATCCCGCCACGCGCGATGTGCGTGGTCAGGTGGTAGCGATCGGTGAGGGCTTTAGGAGTGTCCATGCAAGTTGGCGAAGTTTAGGAAGAACACAGCGCAACTCACTGTTCACCACTCAGCCAAATCTCGAGCAGGGTGGAAGCGATGGGTGCGGAGACGGCGCCACCGGTGACGGATTCGCCCAGGTCAGGGCCACCTTCGAGGAACACGGCGATGGCGATTGTCGGGTTGTCAACCGGAGCGAATCCGATGAACCAGGGATGGGGGAATTCGCCTGACCCCTGTGCCGTGCCGGTCTTTCCCGCCACCCGGACCCCGGGAACGGACGCCGCGGTCCCGGTTCCTTCGGTGACTACCCGCTCCATGAGCTGGGTCATCAGCGAGGCGGTGGTGGGGGCCATGGCACGCCCGAGTTCCACCGGCTCGGTGGATTCGGTTGCGTTCCCGTCAGCGTCGAACACCCGGGAAACCAGGTATGGGGAGTAGAGCTGTCCGCCATTGGCGACCGTCGCAGCAACCATTGCCATATGTAACGGAGTGGCACGTACATCGCGTTCCCCGATGCCGCTCTGTCCGAGCGCCGCAGCGTCGTCGGCGAGCGCTGCGGTGGGGAAGGAAGCCTGGGGGATGGTCCAGGCGAAGTCGAAGTCGCGGTTGAAGCCGAGAGCGTCTGCGGTGATGCCGAGGTCGGTCGCGCCCAACCGGATCGCAAGGTCGGCGAAGGTGGTGTTGCAGGAGACCACAAATGCCCGGAGCAGCGTCACAGAGGTGCCGTCGTTGCAGACGCGCCCGGTGAAGTTGGAGATGGTGGCGGTCGATCCAGGCAGTTGGAACTCGACCGGGTCCTCGAATGTGGTCTCGAGCCCGGCGACGCCGGCGTCGATAGCAGCGGAGGCGACCACGGTCTTGAATGTGGATCCGGGTGCGTAGAGCTCGCGGCTCGCCCGATCGCTCAAGGGAGACCCGGGTGCGGCGAGCAGGTCATTCCACGCCGCATCGGCGCCATCGCCGAGTAGCGGGTGCGGGTCATAGGACGGAGAAGAGACCAAAGCCAGCACCGCACCGCTGCGGGGATCGATGGCGACTACTGCCCCTCGTCGGCCGCCGAGAGCATCGAAAGCTGCTTGCTGCAGTTCGGGGTCGAGGGTCACCTCGATACTGCTCGGCCTCAAGTCCTGACCGAGGATGACACCCACGAGATCGGAAATTGTCAGGTCGCGCCGCGATCGGAGAACGTCTGCGTAGGCGCTCTCCAGCCCGGTGTTGCCGAGGAGGAATGACGAATAGCCGATAGCATGGGCGAAGGCCGCACCGCCCGGGTATTCGCGGTTATAGGCGAGGGCGTCGTCGGGGTCGGAGACAGACTGGGCGAGGATGGTCCCGTCGCTGGCAACGATAACTCCCCGTTCTTTTCCGTGTTCGCTCAATGCGGGGCGAGCGTTGCGGGGGTCGGTCTTGAGGTCGTCGGCCCGAATCACCTGGAACCAGGTCACGGCGAGCAGCAAAGCCGTGAAGGCGGCGAACATGCCGATGGCGAGTCGCCGGATCGGGCCGTTCATCTTGCTTCCTCATGGCTGATGCGGAGCAGCAGCGCAATCAGGACCAGGTTGCCGACGAAAGCAGAACCACCGTAAGACATGAAGGGGAGGGTTATCCCGGTCAGCGGCACCAACCGGAGGACACCGCCGATAATCAGGAAGGTCTGTACTCCGAAGACGAAGGTGAGGCCGGCGGCGAGCAGTTTGTGGAATGTGGTTCGGCTCCGGAACGCGATGCCGAGGCCGACGGCGACGACCAGGCCGTAGAGGGCGAGAACTGCAACCGTCCCCGCGAAGCCGAGCTCCTCGCCTACTGCGGCGAAGATGAAGTCGGTGGAGGCATTGGGGATAAGGTCGGGCCGCCCCAGTCCCGGCCCCGCGCCGGAGAGTGACCCGCTGCCCAGGGCAAACAGCCCCTGTGAAATCTGATACCCGGCGTCTTCGAAGTTCGCGAAAGGGTCGAGCCAGCCCGCGACACGCCTCTGGACATGGTCGAATGCCTGGTACCCCGCGAAACCAGCCAGAACCGTGAGCACACCGCCGGCGACGAGATACCCCGCCGAACCGGTGGTCGCATAGAGCAAGAGGACGAAGCTGGCGAAGAGGAGGACCGATGCGCCGAGGTCGCGCTGGGAGACCAGGATGAGGACGCTCAAGGCCCAGGTGATGAGGAGGGGCAGAAGCTGGCGGGGCTCGGGCAGCCGAATGGGACCGATCTTGCGATGGGCCTGACGGAGCGCGTGCTGGTGGTCGGCGAGATAGGCGGCCACGAACGAGACCAGTCCCAGCTTGGCGATTTCCGCAGGTTGGAACTGAAGCGAAAGCGAGGTGATGCCGGTGTCGAGGACGATCCAGAGCCGGGAACCATTCACCTCGAGACCCTTGAGGGGGAACGCCCAATCCTGGGGCAGGTTGGGGAGCAGCAACAGCAGAACCGAGATGAGCAGAATGATATAGCGGTACCGCCTCAAGATCTCGGTGCTGCCCAGGTGGAGGAGGTAGAGGACGCCCGCAGCGACTGCGGCGCCGATCAGGAGCCACCATCGCTGCAAACCCGCCCGGACCGGGTCGAGACGGTAGACCTCGAGGAACCCGATAGCGGTGATTGCGGCGACCGGGGCGAGCAGCAGAGACGAGGACCGAGGCGCCCAGGTCAGCACGGCAACGTAGAGGCCCCCGAAGGCGATCACGAATACGAGGAAGGTGAGAGCGGTCTGGGCGTCGACCGTTCCCGAGTTGGCGAAGTTGACCAGCGTGACCCCGAAGGCGCCGAGAGCGGAAGCGAGGACGATGCTGAAGCCTTCGGCCTTGCGGGTCATGGATGATTACCCGACGGCGTCGGCGACGATCACGGTGATGTTGTCCTGTCCACCTGCGGCGTTTGCCATGTCGACGAGCTTCCAGACGGCGGAGTCCGCGGTCTCCTCGCTCAGGCCCGAGCGGATTGCATCGTTATCGACCATCGAGTTGAGGCCATCGGTGCAAAGGAGAAAACGGTCACCGGTCTCTACGTCGATGGTGATCTCGTCGATGTTGACGAACCTCGTCAAGCCGAGACAGCGGGTGATCATGTGCCTTTGCGGATGATTTACCGCCTCCTCGGGGCTGAGCTTGCCAGCGGCAACGTATTCGGCGAGCACCGTGTGGTCGTCGGTGACTTGCTGGAGCTCGCCGCCACGCAACAAGTAGGCGCGGCTATCGCCCACGTGGGCGAAGTGGGCGACCGAATCCGGGTGCAACTCGAGAAGCGTCATCGTCGTCCCCATTCCGTCGAGACTGGGTTGGCGGCCAACCTCCTCCCGAATTGCCCGGTTGCCCGCGGCCACCCGGTCGGCCGGGTCGAGCCGCGACGATGCGGCGGCGTTGATCGCGAGGCGGGAAGCCACCTCACCGGCAACGTGGCCACCCATGCCGTCGGCGACGATCAGGGTCACCTCGTCGTCGGATTCCCCATCGCTGGTCGGGAAGAGGGAATCTTCGTTTGCCTCCCTCACCTTCCCCTGATGGGTGGCGGTCGCCCAGATGTACTTCACGGTTGCGGGTTCTCCCTGCGGTTGTGGGTCGAAATCATCTCACTTCACTTCCATAACCGTCTTG
>JBGTNX010000086.1:0-10974 GCA_041742825.1 Acidimicrobiia bacterium
TACCAACAACGGGCCCGAGCTGGCCGAGAACGTGGTTGTTACCGACACCCTGCCTGCGACGCTGACCTACGTGTCCTCGTCGCCGGGAGTCGGCACCTGCGCTCATGCGGCGGGTGTGCTGACCTGTGAACTCGGTGACCTGGCCGTCGGCGACTCAGTGAAGATCACGATCGTGGTCGAAACCGAAGAAGTTGGCGACATCACAGACCCGAGCCCGGTAAACGTTGTCGAAGTGTCCTCGGACACCGAAGAAGTGAACCTCGGGAACAACGTCGACAGCGAAGAGACGGATATCGTCGAAGTGCTTGACCTTGTTGTCCTTCCGTTCACCGGAATCGACACACCTCTCATGCTGACCGGGGCGATCATGTTGCTTGGTGCTGGACTTACCTTGGTCTTGGTCTCACGGAGACGTGAGCTCGAGATCTAAGCCACCTCGGAACTAAAGGAACGGCCCCGGGGGGTAACCTCCCGGGGCTTCCTTTATGAACTACCAAGAATCCATCGCCTATCTCGACAGGCACGTCAATCTCGGCGTGAAGCCCGGCCTCGACCGGATCCGCACCCTCCTCGAGGCAATGGGCTCGCCGCATCTCGGCTACCCGATCGTCCACATTGCCGGCACCAACGGGAAAACGTCGACGTCGCGGATGACTACAGCACTTCTGCTCGCTCGCGGCCTCGACACAGGCACCTATACCTCGCCCCATCTGGAACGCGTGGAGGAGAGATTTTCAGCCTATGGCGAGTACGCGACGGCGGATGAATTCGCCGTCGCAATGACAGATGTGGCGGTCTTCGCCGACGTCCTGGTTGCGGGAGGCTCTGAGCCAAGCACCTACTTCGAGCTCACCACCGCCGCGGCGTTCGCCTTCTTTGCCGAAAAGGCGGTGAACGCGGCGGTGATCGAAGTGGGACTCGGCGGCCGTCTCGATGCAACCAACGTGATCGAAGCGGAAGTCAGTGTCGTGACCGGGATTGGCATCGAACACACCGAGTTCCTCGGCAACGACCTGGCCACTATCGCAGGGGAGAAACTGGGCATCGTCAGCCCCGGCACGATCCTCGTCACGGGCAACTTGCCAGAAGCGGCATTGGAAGTTGCAAACACGAAAGCCAAGGAGATGGGAATCCAGCACCGGGTCTTCGGCCGTGACTTCAACGTCGCCGAGGCCGAGCGGGGCATCCGCGGTTGGCATACAACCATCCAGGGCGCCGAAGAGATTTACGACGACATATTCCTGCCCGTGCACGGTCGCCATCAGCTGCACAACCTTGCTGTAGCGATTGCTGCAACGGAGGCCCTGGTCGGTAGCCGGCTCGACCCAGGCTCGGTCCGGGAGGCAATGCTGGCACTCACCCTGCCGGGACGCATGGAGCCGATGGCAACCGGCCCTCTCGTCCTGATCGACGGAGCACACAACGCTGATGGGGTGAAGACCCTCGTCGACTCGCTTGGCGATGAGTATCCGACAGTCAAGTGGCACATCGTTTTGGGCGTCATGGGAGACAAGAACATCGATGCGATGATCGAAGAGCTGGCAGCCATCGCTTCGGGTTTCGTGGTGACAGCAGCGCGCTCGGAGAGGGCAACGCCACCGCTCGAACTTGCGAAAAGGGTCGAGGCCGCTGTGGACGTCCCGGTTCTGGTGGCCGAAGACGCAGACTACGCAGTCGACATGGCCCGCGCCGAGGCCGGCGCCGAAGGGCATGTGTTGGTGACTGGTTCGCTCTATCTCGTGGGTGAGGCGCGGAGCCACCTCAAATAACCCCAAGGCTCACCAGGCGGTACCCTGGCCGGCAATATGTCCAAAGAGCACACATTCATCATGGTCAAGCCCGATGGCGTCCAGCGCGGGCTCGTCGGCGAGATCATCTCCCGATTCGAACGCAAAGGCCTCAACCTGGAGAAGATCAGGAAACTCGACATCGACGAAGACCTGGCCCGTCGCCATTACGCCGAGCACGTCGACCGTCCGTTCTTCCCGGAGCTTCTCGAGTTCATCACCTCGGGACCGGTGGTCGCCATGGAGTGGTCCGGTGACTCTGCAGTGTCAGTATCCCGCTCGATGATGGGTGCGACGGACCCGAAACAGGCAGCGCCGGGGACTGTCCGGGGTGACCTCGGCCTTGCCGTCACCCACAATCTCATCCATGGTTCGGACAGTGTCGAGAGTGCCCAGCAGGAATTGGGGATCTTTTTCGGCTGAAATAGCCTGAGAACCGCTCGCGACGCCGTTTGCGACATGGCAGAAGGCTGCCGGCCAATCTACACTCACAGGGTCCGGCAAGGAGTCCTTTCCATTTATGGCTGAAACCCTTCTTTCATTCGCCGGCCAGGACATGGCCATCGACCTCGGCACTGCGAATACGTTGGTGTACGTCCGGGGTGGTGGCATCGTGCTCAACGAGCCGTCCGTGGTGGCGATCAACTCGGTCACCGGAAAGGCATTAGCCGTCGGTATGGAGGCGAAGAGGATGATCGGGCGCACCCCGGCGTCGATCACCGCGATCCGCCCGCTCCGCGACGGTGTCATCGCTGACTTCGACATCACCGAGAAAATGCTTCGCTATTTCATCCAGAAGGTGCACAAGCGGAAATGGGCGCGTCCCCGGATCGTTGTCTGCGTTCCGTCCGGGATCACTCCCGTGGAGCGGAGAGCAGTCGAGGAAGCCGCCTATCACGCAGGCGCGCGTCGGGCCTACACGATCGAAGAGCCGATGGCGGCCGCAATTGGTGCCGGCCTTCCCATCGGTGAGCCTGCCGGTTCGATGGTCGTCGACATCGGAGGCGGCACCACCGAGGTCGCAGTCATCTCACTTGGTGGCATCGTCGTGTCCCGCAGCATCAGGGTTGGAGGCGACGAATTGGATACCGCGATCATCGACTGGATCAAGAAGGAGTACAACGTCCTGATCGGTGAGAGGACTGCCGAACAATTGAAGATGGCGGTCGGGTCGGCGTGGCCCTACGCGGATGAGCCTTCGGCTGAAGTCAGAGGACGCGACCTGGTCACCGGTCTCCCGAAGACGATTTTGCTCTCCAGCCCCGAAATCCGTGAGGCCATCGAAGAGCCCACCCAAGCAATCGTCGATGCTGTCAAATACACGCTGGACAAGACTCCCCCTGAGCTGGCGGCGGACGTCGTGGAGCGCGGAATCGTGCTCACAGGTGGGGGAGCGTTGCTGGTCGGGCTGGACCATCGTCTGGCCCACGAGACCGGTATGCCGATCGTGACAGCGGCCAAGCCTTTGCAGTCGGTGGTGATTGGTTCGGGGAAATGCCTGGAGGAATTCGACACACTGCAGAGTGTGTTGGTGTCGTCATCCCGGCCATGATTCCCTCGATCCAACCCACAGCATGCTGACCCGGGACCGCCAACCGCCCTCTGACCGCGCCTTTCCCACTTTTATCACCCTGGTGGTGCTGGGGATTCTCCTGATGACTTTTCACGTGCGTCTCGAAGGTGGCGGTGTGGTCAACGTCCTGCGGACCGGTACCCAGGCTGTGATCTCACCTCTGCAGCGCGGTGTTGCCTATGTCGTTACTCCCGTAGTCGAAGCCGCCGAGGGTCTGGGCGAAATCGCCGGGTTGCGTGAGGAAAACCGCGCCCTCAAGGCGGCACTCGAAGAATCCCAGGCCCAGTTGATTGCCGTTCAGGACCAACTGGCGAGACTCGACCTATTCGAAGCGCTCTACGGATTGGACGAATTAGAGGGTGACCTGGGGCGGACTGTCGCCAACGTCATCGGCCGACCCGACCCCCTCGACGCCGGATTGATTATCGACCGCGGAACCTCACACGGGATCGCGGTTGGCCAACCTGTCGTCGACACCAACGGCTTCGTGGTCGGAACGGTATCGAGTGTCACCTCGGTGAGTGCAACCGTCGTGCCGATCACCGGGTCGCGGGAGGCGCTTGCAGTGCTCGTCGGCAGTCAGATCGGGCGTCTCAACTCCCAGGTCGGTTCACGAGAAATGGTCCTGGAGATCCCGGACGCCAAAGAGCCGGTCCTCGCCGGCACCCGGGTATTGACCTCTGCGCAGAGTGTGCTCTTCCCGGCAGGCTTCCCTGTCGGCGAAGTGCTCGAAGACGCCCCGCTGGTCACCTCGGCGGTCAGCTCGACCGTCCTCCCTTTCGTGGATATCGACACCCTGCGCATCGTCGTGGTTCTCGCCTGGCCCAGCGACCCGCTGTCAGCGTCTGGCCAGGACGAGATCCAGAGTGACGTGCCGACGACAACTATCGGAGAAACAACCACGACCGGGCAGGGCACGACAACTACCGAGGGCGGCTCATGAAGCTCCGGACCCCGGCTGTGGTCTTTCTCACCCTGGTGGCGGCTGTGGTGATCCAGACAACGCTGTTCGGAACGATCCGATTCATCACCCCCGACCTGGTGCTCTTGGTGTCGGTTCTGCTCGCGTTGACCCGGATCAAGCCCGAATTGGTCCTTGCCATCACGTTCGCCGCCGGACTGATGGTGGACCTCATCGGTTCTTCGCTCCTCGGACTGCGGGCGATCGTCTTCATGTCGGCCACATACATCGCGCTGCGCACCCGGGAGCGGGCCGACATCGGTAGGGTCGCCACGGCCATCTGGGCAGGTGCACTGACCTTTGTCGGAGTGTTACTCCTAGTGTTGTTAGGAACACTGTTCGGACAGTCGACGATCCTGGGTGAACATGTATTCAGCCGTCTCTTCACGATCCCGTTGGCGAATATGCTTCTTGCATTCTTGATCGCCCCGATCCTGGTCAGGATCGTCGATCACAATCCGGCAGCGTTGAGATACTGATGAAGTTTGCACTCCGCCTCACCACTCTCGGCATCGCCTTCATGGTGATGTTCTCCATCGTCGGTTTGAGGTTGTGGTTCGTTCAGGTTGCTGAAGGCCCTGCCTTCGCTCAGGCCGCCGAGGAACTCACCTGGATCGCCCGCAACTCCTACGCCCCTCGTGGGGACATCTACGATCGCAACGGAACACTTCTCGCAACGAGCCGGTTGGTACCGGCGATTGTCGTCGACCGAACCTTCATCCAGCCCGAGGACCGCGAAGATCTGATCCAGACGCTCTCCGCGCTTCTCGGCATGGAGCCAGCCGCACTCGACGCGATGTACGAAGAGGCGGGTATCAACGCTCGTTTCCAGGTGGCCACGATTTCGGCCGAGACCTCGTTGCGGGTGAGTGAGAAGCTGGACGTCCTGCCCGGAGTGGAGATCGTCAACGTACCTGAGAGGGTGTACCTCTCCGGTCCTACTCTGGCCCATGTGGTCGGCCACCTCGGTCTCCCCGAGCAAGCGGATCTCGATGCTCGCCCCGAGCTCGATCCGAGCATCCGGATCGGCAAGCTGGGGGTGGAGCGGGTGTACGACGAGTTTCTCGAGGGCACACCCGGTCAGGTCGAGTACCGGGTGCGGGCTGGAGAAATCATCGCCGAGAGGCCGGGCCGGGAACCAGAGCCCGGAGACTCGGTAGTACTCACGGTCGATTTCGAACTCCAGGAGCTTGTGGAGAGGGCCCTCGAAGAGGCGGTAGGCCTTTCCAATGGCGTCAAAGACGAGCTCCGGGAATCCGGCCAGGAAGTTTTCAATGTCACACAGAGGGCCGCTGCTGTCGTGCTCGACGCCAAGACGTTCGAAGTGCTCTCGCTGGCTTCATACCCGGACTTCGATCCGCAGCTGTTCGTCGCCGGCCTGGACCCGGAGACTTTCGAGAACCTGCAAACGACTCAGGCGTTCAACAACCTGGCGATCGCCGGTCAGTACCCGCCGGCTTCGACGTTCAAGGCGATCACCTACCTGGTTAAGGAGGAGGAAGACCTCCCACTGCCGGAGGATGTCGAGGGTGTAGACATCCCCAACCAGCAGGTCCACTGCGACGGGACTCTGTTTCTCGACGATGTGCCTGGTAGCCCGAACCGCAAGGAAGACTGGTATTCACCCAGGAATCTCGGCTGGCTCGACATTCACGGGGCACTTGAGAACTCCTGCAACATCTTCTTCTGGAATGTTGCACTGGGAACCCATCGTCAGTTTGCGAACGAGAACGTGATTCAGGAGTGGGCTCAGGAACTTGGATACGGGTCACAGACCGGAATCGACCTTTCGGGCGAGGCTGCAGGGATCGTGCCGACCAGAGCCCTCTTCGAGGAATGGGCCGCCTACCAGGAGGAGAATCCTGATGAGCCCCCGAGACTCGACCGGAGCCGGCTGGAATTCGCCAGCCCCTGGCTGGGTGGTGACCTCCTCGACTTCGCCATCGGGCAGGGTGCTTTCGTGGCGACGCCCCTACAGGTAGCCGTGTCGTACGCGTCGATGTTCAATGGTGGGACGGTCATGGAACCGCGGGTCGTCAAGGAGACCGTCACCCCCGATGGCGAGATCACGCCTGTGGAGTCCTCGGTGGTGCGGCAGGTCGAAATCTCCGACGAGGTGCGTCAGGCTCTGCTCACCGACCTGAACCGGGTGGTGACCACCGGAACCGCAAGCGCCGCATTCGCGGACTTCGGTGAAGGACTCGAGTTGGTCGGCGGAAAAACCGGTACCGGTGAGTCCTCCCAGAACAAAGACGATCACGCCTGGTTTGTTGCGGTTGCCCCCATCGATGATCCGCAGTACGTGGTCGTGGTCCTCATCGACGAGGGTGGTTCGGGAAGCCGGATCGCGGCACCGGTCGTCCGACACATACTCCAGTACCTGATGGGCAACGAGCCAACGCCAATCGTCGAAGGAGCGGACGCGGACTGATGGCAGTTCTCACCAGAATTCGCGAAGTTGCAGTCGTCCGGCGTGACAACAGGTCGGACAAGATCCTGTTGGGAACGATGCTGCTGCTTTCGGCCTTCGGCCTGTTGATGATCTATTCGGCCACCCAGAGCACCGGGACCTTCTCGATGGAGCGGCAGATGATCTTCGTCACCGCCGGCGTGATCGTCTATTTCGTCGCTTCAAACATCGACTATCGCGAATACCGGTTGTGGGTGCCAATCGCATCGCTGGTCATCCTGGTCCTGCTGGTTGCAGTCTTCTTCTTCGATCCGGTGAACGGTGCGCAACGTTGGATCGAACTCGGCTTCTTCAAACTGCAGCCTGCGGAGTTCGCAAAGGTTGTCGTAATCATCGCCCTTGCCAGCATCCTCGCACCACCCGTGCGAGGCGACGTCGAGAGGCGGCAGCTGTCCTGGACGAAAATCGGCCAGGCTCTGTTGGTGGTGGCTATCCCGGCGATCTTGATCCTGCGGGAGCCGGACCTGGGCACAACGCTCGTCTTCGGATTCATCGTATATGTGATGATCTTTGCTGCCGGGGCTACGTGGCGTCAGATGGTGGCCCTTGGACTGGCCGGTGCCATCGCCTCGTTTGCAGTCTGGACCTTCGGATTGCTCGCGGACTACCAACTCAACCGAATCAGGATCTTGTTCAACCCGACAATCGACCCCCAGGGGATCGGGTACAACCTGGCGCAGTCCAAGCTCGCGATCGGTTCGGGCCAGCTTTTCGGATCCGGTCTGTTTGCCGGAACCCAGACCAACTTCGAGTATGTTCCTGAGCAGGAGACCGACTTCATCTTCACCGCGGTCGGTGAACAACTCGGGTTCGTCGGCGGTTTGCTCGTCCTCATCGCTTTCGCCGTGATCATCTGGCGCCTCCTTGTAATCGCCGCCAACGCTCGCGACCGGTTCGGCGCCCTGATCGGAGTCGGTATCGCCGCGATGATGGTCTTCCACGTCTTCGTCAATGTCGGGATGACCATCGGAATCATGCCGGTCACCGGTCTCCCGCTCCCATTCCTCTCCCAGGGTGGCTCTTTCTACATGGCGATGACTCTCGCCCTGGGCATCGCCAACTCCGTCTGGCTGATGCGCACACCGGTCCCAGGAGAAAACCAGCTGACGTGATTTGGTCTCTCCCTCCGCTCGCGGAGGGTTTACCTCCACACGCGGACTCTCCCTCCGCTCGCGGAGGGAGTACCGGCGACGGAGGAGCCGGGAGGGTGGGGCGTTCCCGCCAACGGCACTTAGAGCGTGTCCTGGGTGCGCCCGCTCTCAACTAGTGGAGTCTGAGTCCCCCTTACCTCCGACCGCCTGTCGGCGGTCGCAGGAACCTTTCCCCCATTCGACTTCGTCTCTGGGGGAACAGCCGCTCGCTGGCGCTCGCTAGGGGCAGCTACGCTCGTGGGCGATGTTTCGCCGTAGTCAAGAGGGATGGGTCGAGGTCATCTGCGGGCCTATGTTCTCGGGGAAGAGCGAGGAGTTGATCCGTCGAGTTACCCGTTCCCGGATCGCTCGCATCCCGGTCCAGACCTTCAAACCGCAAATTGACAATCGTTATGCGGATGCGGAAGTTGTTAGCCACTCCAAACTCAGTGTCAGCGCGATACCTGTCGAGACTGCTGCGGCGCTCCTGCGAAAAGTCGAAGACGTGACCGAAGTCATCGGTATCGACGAGGGCCAGTTCTTCGACATGGAACTTGTCGACGTGGTCGAACACCTGGCGGCGTCCGGCAAGCAGGTGATCGTGGCCGGGCTCGACACCGACTATCTGAGAAGGCCATTCGAGCCGATCCCTTCGCTTTGCGATCGGGCTGAATATGTGACGAAGGTCCTCGCTGTCTGTCACAAATGCGGCGGGCCAGGAATGTATACCCAGAGAATCGTCACTTCCGATGACCTCGTTGTCCTCGGTGCCGAAGGCGCCTACGAGGCGCGGTGCCGACGTTGTTACGACCCGTCCGAACCGGAGCAATTGGCTCTGCCCTCCGAGTAGTTGGCCTCGCCCTGGACTACGCGAAGTCGAACAGCGGTGGGAGAACTACGAGCACAACGACGGCCCAGAGGGCAAACACAGGCAGGTACGTCGTCTGCCAACGTTCGAGCTGGTGAAATGTGCCACGGCCGGTGAGGAATCGGTTGGAGAGCCATGCTGTACCGGCCAGACTCACGAGGAGGAGGAGGTTGAGGCCGAGGGCCGCCGTGCGATTCGGGGTGAATCCGAATTCGCCGACCCGGGCGATCATCGTGCCGAGCACCATCACATCGAGCACCAGTGCGCTGACAACAGCGACCAACTGAATTCGGTCCATCCACCCGGGTCTGGCGGAAGCGTCCCTGGCGGACATTCCGTAGAGGACGAGTCCCAGCACCACAACGAGAAGTGCGTCGAAGACGCCGAGCAGTTCGCGGTCGAAGGCATCGCCCATCCCGGTCACTACATAGACGATGGCGGCGCCGGCAAGCATCAGCGCGAACATTGGTGTGAAAATCATTGTGAGCACCGGCGCCATGTTCTCCACAACCCGCTGTTTCGATTCGACAAGCCAGGCTGCGATGACAACGGCACCAGCCGCCCCTGACGGCAATACCCATTCCATGATCCGTTCCGGGTCGGCGACGCCCGTGGGCTCGAGGATGAAGACGGTCAGTGCCATGAGCACACCGCCGCCGAGGGCGATCAGCACGTAGTAGATGAACCACTCACCGGTGAAGCGGACGAAGTCCATTCGTAGCTCGTGTGACCGCAGCCGGCCGCTCATATATGGATAGGACACCACGAACCACAAGGCAACGGGTAAGTGAGCGGCGACGAGGAGCTCGGTCGATCCTCCGGCTGTGAACGGATAGAGATTGACCACCAGGGCGGCGATCACAAAAGGCACCGAGGCCAGCACGAACTGGCGTAGGTGGAGCGTCCGGCGGCGAGCGAAGTATCCGGCCAGAAATGGGAGTACTAGCAATGCAGCATTTCGAAGCAACCAGTACTCTTCGTCGGGAAATCCCACCGCCAGACGTGCGACCTGGATTGCGACCGCGGCCCCCACAGCGAAGACCAGGGCCTCGATCCATCGGCTGGCAGGTTCAGGCTCCCCGCCATCTGCGAGTACCAATTGTCGCCAGAGTTTGCCCCTGTTCTCACGAGAGTATTCCCGTGAGACTTCATCGAGCTTCCCGATCCGCTTCACGGCTATGAGGAAAGCTTCATCGTCGGAGAGACCGGCCTCAGAGAGCTCGTCCACCTGGTCCCGTAGATGCGTCTCCAGTTCCTCCACGTCGTTGCGATTCAGCGCCGGGTTGCTCGAGATGAGGGTGCGCCACTCGGCTATCTGGGATTCCAGCCACTCCACCTTCAGGCCCCCTTCAAGGCAAATGGCAACAGATCGGCTCTTCCCCACATGCCACCCAATGCCCGGGTCACGGTCACCCATTGTTTCTTGTGCTCGGCGAGGGCTGCAATCCCTTCATCGGTGATGGCGTAGTACCTCCGGCGCCGGCCTTCAGGTGGGATTCGCCACTCGGTGGTCACGTACCCCAGGCGGTTCAAACGGTGGAGGAGCGGATAGAGCATCCCGTCGGTCCAGTCGAGCTCACCGTCCGACAGGGCGCGAACCCGTTTCAGGATTGCGTACCCGTAGCTCTCCCCCTCAGCGAGAATCGCCAGGACCAATGGAGTCGCCGAAGCAGCGACTAGGTCTTTCTCAATTTGCATTGCCATGTACCTCCATGTCCCAACCTTGCATACCCAGAACTAGCATGCATAGTACAACAAGGTATAGATAACGTGAACGAGCGTGAACGAGAGCCCCGTTTCGGACGAGAAACCCTTTAGGCGCTCTGGAACAGGTGGTTGCCGGATAGCGGGGAGTGGCGTGTTATCCTTTAATCACCAGATCGGTGTTTCCCATAGGGAGTCTTTTCCGGTGATATCCATCGCCACCCGACCGCTCTCAGCGGTCATTCCACAACCGAACGTCACCCGCCCTTACGCTGGTGTGTCCGGTTCCGGCCTGGTTTCGTCTTTCAGCGCAGCAAATTCCACCAGGAAACGGAATGTGACCTGCGCATCCACACCAACTTCTCAGAGGAGTGAGATTCATGGCTCTGTTTCGCCGCAAGAGCCCTCAGATTGTTCGGCGGTCCTCAGATCAGGGGACAGTCGAAGAGCGGAAAACCGTAACGGTCAAAGGGCACAAGGT
>JBGTNX010000087.1:0-9717 GCA_041742825.1 Acidimicrobiia bacterium
TTCTACGAGGAGTCGGGGGTGCTGCCCCAACCTGACCGGGATGCCAACGGGTACAGGAACTACAACCCCGAGTTCGTCGACAGGATCAACTTCGTCAAAGACGCCCAGTCCGCAGGGCTCACATTGAAGGAGATCGCCAACATCCTCGAGCTACGCGATCGCGGGGAGTCGACCTGTCATCACACGATGGAACTGCTGAAAACGCATCTGAGCGATCTCGACCGCCAGATAGTGGAACTGGAGCGCACCAGACGCCGGCTGGTTGCAATGACTCGAAGGGCCCGCCAGATGGACCCTGCCGACTGCGTCGACCCCAACCGGTGCCAGACCATCTCCGGCTGACTCCGCTCGTTTAAGAGGGAGGACCTCCGGACGCGTCTCTCCCTCCGTGTGCGGTGGGAGTACCGGCGACGTAGGAGCCGGGGAGGGTGGGACGCTCCCACTAACGGTGCGTGAGCCTCCCAGCGCGAAGGGATTTCTCTCTCTCCATCCGCCTATCGGCGGGTGCAGGAACCAACCTCGGCGCAAGCGGGAGGACAGCCGCTCCCTTCGGTCGCTAGGCGTCTTGTTCGTCCATGATCTTGCCGCGGACGCGGGGGAAGCGGATGGGAGCGTGCGCGTGGCAGTACTCCGCCTTGTTGTATTGGGAAAGCCTGGTGTCACATCCACCTTTGGCGCAGACGCGCCCGGTGTTGAAACGTTTGGACGGACGGGTTACACCCTTGATGGCCGCTCCTCTTACTGTGTCTGTCATTATGTACCCCTCCTGGTGGGTGGGTTTCGGGTCTCTATTTGTTGAAACAAATCTCTTGTGGTTGTGATTCCACAATCAAGGGAACCAGGGTCTGGCGGGTGTCAATCCGCTGGGTTGTCTGTCTCCACGGCCGCTTCGGCCTCCGGTCAGACATAAGACGCTGCGGGGAACAGTTTGGTTCCCGGCGTTGGCCCTATTCTAGACGCTCTACCCCCAGATTTAGCTAATCCCCAGCTTGTTGAGGAATGCTTTGTTATCGGGTTCCCGACCGAGAAACTTGCGGAGCATTTCGTCGGCGTCAACTGCCCCGCCTTTCTCCAGTACCTCACGGCGATATGCCATCCCGACTTCGGGGTTGGTGGCGCCTTTCTCTTCGAAGATAGAGAACATGTCGTCGCCATAGACTTCCGACCACATGTACCCGTAGTAGGCAGCGTCGTAGCCGCCCATTAGGTGGCCAAACGACGACAGGGAGAAGGTGCCCTCGGGGTGGGGGAGGAGCGAGATCGCCGCAGCATCTTTCAGTGCCTGGATCAGGTCCTTTGACGTTCCCGGCTTGTGGATCTCCTGGTCGAGCCAGCCGAATTGCAGCTGGCGCAACTGGTGCACTGCAATGTTGAGCTGGCGCGCTTCGACGAGCTTGTCGACCAGCGAATCGGGGATCGGCTCCTCGGTCTCATGGTGCCGCGCGAACTTCTTTAGAACCTCGACCCTCCACACCCAGTGCTGCATGATCTGGCTCGGCGCTTCGACGAAGTCACGTTCGACGTTGGTCCCTGAGAATCTGGCCAGCTCGGTCCTTCCCAGGTTCTGGTGGAGCACGTGGCCGAACTCATGGAACAGTGTCTCCACCTCGGAGTGTTGGAGGAGAGATGGGGCGCTCTTTGTTGGCTTGGTGAAGTTGGCAACCATCGCGCACACCGGGTTCTGATACGAACCGTTCTCGAGCCGTCGGCTCATCACGAGCGGGAATTCGGCGGCGTGGCCGAATTTGCCCTCCCTTGGGAAAAGGTCGAGGTAGAAGTGGGCGAGATGCTCGCCCGATGCGGTGTCGGACATCGAGAACAACCGCACGTCGGGATGCCAAGCCGCTGATGCGTCGACTTCTTCAAAGGTGAGACCGAAGGTGTTCTGCACCAGTTCGAACATCCCGTTGAGCACTGCGTCGAGGGGGAAGTATGCGGCCACCTCGAACGGGTCGACCCCGTAGTCGGTCTTCCTCTGCTGGGTGTCGTAGAAGCGCCAGTCCCAGACCTGGACTTCGTCGTCTCCATCGTCGCTCGTAAGGAGGGTTGCCATCTCACCGACGTCAGCCTTGCCCTGCTCGGTGAGGGGCGGAAGGAGCTTCTCGTAGAACTCAAAGATGGCTTCGGGTGTCTTTGCCATCTGCTCTTCGAGTTGGTGGTGCGCCCAACTGGAAAGACCGAATGCACTTGCAATCTCGTCCCGGAGCTGGATCGCCTCCTCGAGCAGGGGACGGTTCTCTGCAACCGCCTGCGTGTTGAATTTTCGGCTGAGCTCTTCTCTCAGAACGCGACGCTTGGCGTTTTCTGTGAAGGGGAGGATGTGGGGATAGTCGAGGGTGACTTTCAGTTTCCCGGTTTCCTCATCTGTCTCGAGCGACTCAGCGAACGACCGCGGCAGTCCTTCCAGCTCGTCGTTGGTCACCAGGATGTGATCGGACCACTCGTCGATGTTGTTCTGGAATCTGACGCCGAGCTCGACCAGGCGCTGGGTCTTCTCCTTGACTGCCGCCCGCACATCAGGATCGAGCTCGTGGCCGGCACGGCGAAGGTCCCGCAGGAGGAACTCGAGGAAACGTGCCTTTTCGCCAGCGAGACTCGCAGCTTCATCGGTCTCGGCGTATTCCTTGACCGCGCTGTTGAGGTCGTCGCGAAAGATCATCTCGACGCCGAACGTGTTCAGCTTCTCCTGGGCGTCGTTGCCGGCTTTGCGCACACCCGCATCGGGGTGGACGTATCCCATGAAAGCAAAGTGGGCGAAGGCGTGAGAGAGGATGTCGCCGATCCGGTCGATCGGCATCAGGGTGTTGGCAAATGTGCGGTCGGCTTTGAGTGCCACGGCTTCGTCGAGGACGCCGCGCGCCTCATCGATCGCGCGGTCGGTGCCGCTGGTTATTTCTTTTGCAGTTATGTCGTTGTATGAGTACATGCGAAGCAGACGGTAGTTGCTTCCGAGATTTCTCAAACCCGAAATTCGGTTGGGTCAGCGTTGCTCCGGTGGTTGGAACAGCTGGATCGCCTGGTCTTCAGTGAGGGCCTGGCCGGGATTGATCCCGTGACGATCCACTGCGGCGGTGATCCCGATCCTCGGGTCGGGTGGCTCCACCGGGCAGTCGCTTCCCCCGAGCAGCCTCAACCCGGCTTCGGCCATCGCCCGGAAGGGGTAGGCACGGCTCATCCTCGCAGTGCCGAGCCTTTTCTCCAGCCAGTCCTCTTCGGAGGCAAGAAACGCAGGTTGGATAGAAGCGGTGATCCCGAGAGCGGCGAATCGGTCGATGGTCCGCTCGGTGAGGATCGAGGCATGTTCCACTCGAAGTCGATCAGGGTCGGCTCCATCGGAGATCAGGTGTTCGAAGAAGTCGGCGACCTCGTCGTTGGCACGGTCGCCAATGGCATGGATCGCGACATCCCCTCCAAGTTCGAGCGACGCGCGCGCCATCAACGCGGCGTGCACCGGGCGGAGCCGGAGCACGCCGACCTCGTCGGGCTTGTCGGCAAAAGGCTCGTACATCGCAGCGGTGTGCCCACCGAGACTCCCGTCGGCGAAATCCTTCCATCCTCCGAATCGGAGGCGCCCGCTAGCCGCCTTGATTCGCTGCGCCGCCGACGCCAGCGTCTCGGGTGTATCGGTGATGACGATCACGTTGATGTCGATGGGGAGGGCGCGGGCAAGGCCGATCAGGGTCTCCAACTCGTTACCCACCCCGCACCACATTGGCTCTCCCGCTGAGACCATGCCGGTGACTGATCCGATCCCGAGGTCCTCGAGGCGACCGAGGGCGTCGAGCACCTCCTGATCGCCAGGCCCGGCGGTCAGCCCGCTCAAAGAGTCGGAGACCAGCTTCAGAGCGGTTTCGCGGACGACGCCTGTTGGCTCTCCGGCAGGGCCGCGATCGAAAGAGCCGCCTTCGGGATCGATGACTCCGGCACGGATTCCAGCCAGTTCGAGGGCGGCAGTGTTGGCGATTCCGATGTGGCCGCAATATCTGTAAACGAGGATCGGCCGGTCCCGGGAAACCGAGTCGATGAGATCCCGGTCAGGCAAGCGACGTTCCTTCAATCCTTCATCATTGAGGCGCTGGCCGATGATGGCAGTGTCGATAGAGTCTCTCCGGTCGGCGAGGCGGCGGGCAACGTCATCGAAGTCTGCGGCGTCGTTGAGGTCGAGGCCGGTCACCATTCCCACGTATCCGAGCGGATGGAAATGATGGTCGTGGAATCTCACTTCAGATGCTCCGGCATCCCGCTCGCCACGATTTCGCGCAGGTCGTCGTGGATTTTGCCGTTGCTGGCGATGCAGGCTGCTGCATCGAGAT
Source organism: Acidimicrobiia bacterium (assembly GCA_041742825.1). Lineage (GTDB taxonomy): Bacteria > Actinomycetota > Acidimicrobiia > Spongiisociales > ZC4RG35 > MA-ANB-1. Next base: position 4,314 of record JBGTNX010000087.1, read on the forward strand.
CGTTGCCGACCCCGTGTTGGTCGGTCACGGCGCCGCCGGCTTCGGTGACTATCAGGGTCCCCGCCGCCGCATCCCATGGTTGGATCCCGAACTCCCAGTAGGCGTCGTAGCGTCCGCACGCCACCCAGGCGAGATCGAGGGCCGCCGAGCCGAGTCGTCGGATTCCCTGGGCGACCTCCAACACATTGGCCACGATTTCGAGGTATGCCCTGGCGTTCTTCTGGCGATCGTAGGGGAACCCGGTGGCGATGATCGATTCGTTCATCGTTGGGGTCTCCGAGACGCCGATGAGCACGTCATTGAGCCGCGCTCCCTCCCCGCGCACAGCCACGAACTCCTCCTGGCGCATGACGTCGATGACGACGCCGATCAACGGGAGGCCGTTATCCCACAAGGCGACAGACACTGCGAATTGGGGTATGTGGTGAACGAAGTTGATCGTCCCGTCCAACGGATCGATGACCCAGACCCTGCCCCGCTTCCAGCCCTCGCCCCCTTCCTCCTCGCCGAGAATGGAGTCGTCAGGAAAGTGGGCCGCGATGTTGGCACGAATCACCGTTTCGGCGCGGAGGTCGACCTCGGTGACCGGGTCGACGTTGCCCTTCATCTCGGTCCGGAAAATGGTGCTGGCACCTGCCAGCACCTCTTCGGCACCGGCCCGCGCTGCACGCAGGGCCACCCAGAGATCACCTTCCCACATCTCGCAGACTCTACGGCGTCGGGCCGGGCCGGGGAACTTGAAGAACTGGGTGGGTACCGTGGCGTCGTGATTCCTCTGCTCCTCGGCCTCGTCGGCGGCGTCGTCTCGGGTCTGGCTTTCCCCAGATTCGGTCCCGGGTTGCTGATCGTCCCCGGTATTGCAGTGCTCCTGTGGGGGCTGCGGTCGACGAGCAGCCGCTTTCACGGGATGTTCGTCGGGGCGATCTACGGGTTCAGCTTTTTCATGGTCCTGATGTGGTGGTCGATCGAGCTCGGTCTCATCGCCCTCATTCCGCTTGCAATCGTCCAATCCTCGTATTTCTGGTTCTTCGGCTGGTGGCTTGCGGGCCACCGCGACGCCACCCCGGGGATTTGGGCCGGCTACAGCGTCGCCATCTGGTCGCTGGTCGAACTGGTCCGGTACAACTTCCCGTTCAGCGGCCTGGAGTGGGGTGGGGCCGGTTACGCCCTCTCCGGGTTGGCCCCGGTGCGCTCCGCTGCGGCGCTGATCGGCACGTCGGGCTGGACCGTGCTTGTCGTCGGGGTTGCTGCCGGCCTGGTCCTAGTGCTCCGGGTCATCCTCGAGCGAGACACCTGGTCCTGGTGGTTGGTGGCGCCGTTCGCGATGCCTGCGCTGGCGATCGGAACGGCATTGGCGCTGGGTGCGGCGGCCGCAGAGGACGCACCGGAGCCGACGCCTGTGGCAATAGTCCAGGGCTCCACGCCCTGTCCATTCGAAAAGTGCCCACCGGACGAGAGGCTCCGCACGTTTCAGCAGCACTTGGCTCTGACCGCCGAGATCGACCCGGGCACGGCTGGGTTGGTGGTCTGGGCGGAAGGGTCTTCAGGGTCGTTCAACGCCGACCCTGTCCAGAACGAGGAGATCGGCAAGGCGATCGGCGACGAGGCGCGTCGCATTGGCGCCTGGTTCCTGGTGGGAACCGACCGTCCGATAAGTGATGAAAACTGGATGAACGCCAACGTGGTCTTCAACGACAACGGCGAGATCGTCGGCGAGTATCGCAAACAGCAGGGCGTCCCGTTCGGGGAGTACATCCCGTTTCGCACTCTGTTCGAATGGATACCCGACCTGTCCCAGGTTCCCAGGGACATGATTCCCGGGGAGGGCCCGGTGGTCTTCGATCATCCTGGCTTCGTCCTCGGCTCTGTCATCTCCTTCGAAGGCTCCTTCGCCCGTTACGCGAGACAGCACGTACGCGCCGGAGCGGAGGTGATTGTGGTCGCAACCAACGAGGGGTCATATGGGATGACTGCCGTCTCCGAGCAGCTGATCGGGATGACGAGGATGAGGGCGGCTGAGCTCGGCGTCCCGGTGATCCATGCCGCAGTCACCGGTAAGTCGGTGATCATCGACCGTCGCGGTGTGATCACGTCGGAAGTGTCCGGGCTGGGGACCATCGAAATCGTCTCCGGGGAAGTGCAGCCGGGGTCAGCCACGCTCTATGCCCGGCTCGGGGACTGGGTGATGTACCTCGCCGTACTGTCGGTCCCTTTCGTGGTTTGGCGACAGCGAAGGCTGTTAGTTTCCACCGAGCAGAACCTGTAGAGGAGGAATTGCATGTCCGAAGCTCTTGAGAACCTGCTCCACGAGGAGCGTCTCTTCGAAGTAGCCCCGGAGTTCGCCGCCCAGGCCAACGCCCGGCCCGGTATCCATGACGAAGCGGGGGAGGACTTCGAGACCTTCTGGCAGAAGCAAGCTCTGGAGCGGATCAGTTGGTTCACCGAGCCCACCCAGGTGCTCGACGACTCGAACCCACCCTTCTACAAGTGGTTTGCCGATGGTGAGCTCAACCTCTCGTACAACTGTCTCGACCGCCACCTCGCCGAGCATGGAGATCAGGTTGCTTACAACTGGATCGGTGAGCCCGGCGACACCAGGACCCTCACCTACTCGGATCTCCATGGCGAGGTGGGCAAATTTGCCAACGGCCTTCTGAGTTTGGGTATGGAGAAAGGCGATCGGGTCGCCATCTACATGGGCATGGTCCCCGAACTCCCGATTGCGATGCTGGCATGCGCCCGGTTGGGACTCGTCCACTCTGTTGTGTTTGGAGGGTTCTCCGCAGACGCCTTGTCCAGCAGGATCCTCGACGCCGACGCCAGGCTCGTTATCACCCAGGATGGCGCCTGGCGCGGTGGGAAGGTCGTGCCATTGAAGGCGAACTCCGACGCCGCGGTCGCCTCGACACCCGGAATCGAAAAGGTAATCGTCGTCAAGAGGACGGATCACGGGATCGACATGGAAGAGGGCCGTGACATCTGGTGGCACGACCTCGTCGATGGCCAGGCGGAGGAGTGTGAGCCGGTCTCGCTGAATGCCGAGGACCCTTTGTACATCCTCTACACCTCGGGCACCACCGGCAAGCCCAAAGGGATAGTCCACACCCAGGGCGGCTACCTCACCGGGGTCACCACCACCCATTCCTACGTGTTCGACATCAAACCTGACTCCGACGTCTACTGGTGTGCCGCTGACATCGGCTGGGTCACCGGGCACAGCTACATCGTCTACGGCCCGCTGGCGAACCGGACAACTGGTGTGATGTACGAGGGCGCCCCCAACTACCCCGACTTCGATCGGCTGTGGCAGATCGTCGACGATTACGGCGTCACTATCTTCTACACAGCACCAACTGCGATCCGGGCCTTCATGAAGTGGGGAGACGACCACGTCGAGAAACACGACCTGTCGTCGTTGCGTCTGTTGGGCACAGTCGGTGAACCGATCAACCCCGAGGCTTGGATCTGGTACCACCTCAACATCGGTCGGGAGCGGTGCCCGATTGTCGACACCTGGTGGCAGACCGAGACCGGCGGGATCATGATCTCTTCGCTTCCAGGTGTCATTGCCACCAAGCCGGGCTCGGCGACAATCCCCTTCCCGGGTATCTCAGCAGATGTTGTCGACGAAGAAGGCAACTCGGTCCCTCTCGGCGGGGGCGGTTATCTGACGATCACCGAACCGTGGCCGTCGATGGCACGGACCATCTACGGCGACGATGACCGTTACGTCGACACCTACTGGAGCCGTTTCCCCGGAAGGTACTTCCCTGGCGACGGGTGCAAGCGGGACGACGACGGCTACTATTGGCTCCTGGGGCGGGTCGACGACATCATGCTGGTCTCGGGGCACAACATCTCCACCACTGAGGTCGAGTCGGCCCTGGTCAGCCACCCCGCGGTGGCCGAGGCGGCGGTGGTCGGGCGCAAGGACGACCTCACCGGACAGGCGATTGCCGCATTCGTCACTCTGCGCAGCTCCGTGACCGGTGATGAGAAGCTGCTCGCTGAATTGAGGGACCATGTCGCGGCAACGCTGGGCCCGATCGGCAAGCCCAAGTCGATCGTTTTCACCACCGATCTGCCCAAGACCCGATCGGGGAAGATCATGCGCCGGCTACTCAAGGACATCTCCGAACATCGCCAGCTCGGCGATGTGACCACCCTGGCCAACGAGGATATCGTCCAGGAAATCACGAATATGGCCTCATCCAGCTCCGACGACGCCTAGTTCGGGAGTTGGGTTAGGCCCAGATCGAGGCGGCGAGCCAGACGCCAAAGACGATCAGGCCGCCGGCGAGTTCGATTCCGATGGAGAGTGCGATTGCACCTCCAGTCCGCACCGTCGCCGGCCATGCCTCACTCCGTCCCTTTCGGTTCCACTGGATCAGGTAGATGGCGACCATGAAGCCGATTGGCGCGCCTATCACGGGGATGACAAAGAAGCCGATGACGGAACCGACCAAGGCGATGAGCATTGTCGACGTCGCGACGCCCGACTCCTTGAGCTTGCGGCCCGGGATCATGTACTTGATGACCGTTGCGGCCGCGCCGATCCCGAAACAGATGGCGAAAACCACCCAGCCGACTGCAGTAGCTTCGACCAGGGCCCAGAGCAGCACTGCGCCGACTACAAGGGCGAGCCCGGGAAGGATCGGCAGCACGATCCCGGCCAGGCCGACCAGTATTACGAAACCGATGAGAAACTCCCCGGCTGTGCTCATAGGCCTTGGTCAGGTGAGTCCATTGCGCTGGAAACCCTACTCAGGGTTGAACATACTCGATGACCTAGAACGGGCGCGGCTCGAACATCCCGGCCATGGGGGGACGTCTGGCCGCTGCCGGCCGATTGAATTCTGACAAGAGCGACAACTCACGACTCGCTAATTTGGAGCCCACCAAAGCAAAGGAGCGCTCCGTGGGCAAGGTGGTGATGTACGGATCGGTGTCGGTGGACGGCTTCGTCGCGGACGTGAATGACCAGCCCGGACCGCTGTTCGACTGGTTGTCCACCGGTGACGTCCCGCTGGACGAGAGCGGCTTGGTGAAAATGTCGCAGACGTCCTACGACTACACCCGGCCGTACTGGGACCAGATCGGGGCGACGATCGTCGGCCGCACGTATTCGACATGACGGACGGCTGGGACGGGGAACCTCCGGGCGGAGTCGACCATGTGGTCGTCCTGACACACCGGCCGAAGCCCGAGGGCTGGGACCCCGAGGCGCCGTTTCATTTCGTCGACGGCGTCGAGGCAGCCGTGCCCAAGGCGCAGCAGCTTGCGGGTGACCGCATCGTCGAGGTCGCAGCTGGCGACGTCGGCGGCCAGGTGCTTGCCGCGGGTCTGGTCGATGAGGTGCGCACGGACGTCGTACCCGTCGGGTTCGGGTCCGGCAAGCGATACT
>JBGTNX010000088.1:0-22325 GCA_041742825.1 Acidimicrobiia bacterium
ACTTGAATAGGGAATCCTGTGGCGGTCACGGTGACGATTCGGATTCGCCGTTTGCCGCACTGAAAGACTTGTTCGATTCCTGAGCTATCAAGGAGAGCACCTCATGGCGGTGCCAAAAAAGAAAATGTCGCGCTCCCGTACTCGCCGCCGCAAGGCAGCATGGAAGGTCGAGAGATCGCCTTCTGTTGCCTGCGAGCAGTGCGGTACACCTAAGCTCCCACATCGCGCCTGTCGCAACTGTGGGACTTACGCGGGTCGCGAAGTCATAGACACCAAGTAAAAGCCTTGGCAACGATTGCCCTCGACGCGATGGGCGGCGACAACGCCCCGGTCGAAACCGTTGCCGGAGCAGTCGATGCCTCCGGTCTCGGTGTCGAAGTGGTGCTTGTCGGCAACCGCAGCCTCCTCACCGCCGAGCTAGAGAAGCACGGCGTCGATTTACAGATCGTCGATGCCCCGGAGACAATCGGGATGTCCGACGATCCGGCAAAGGCCTTGCGGGAAAAACCAGGAGCCTCGATCTCCGTTGCCGCCCGTCTGGTTGCCAGTGGTGATGTCGGGGGTCTGGTGTCCGCCGGTTCCACAGGTGCTGCCATGGCCGCCGCAGCAATCCTCATCGGGAGGGTGCGTGGTGTTGCTCGGCCCTCGATCGCCTCGATCTTCCCCACGCCGAACAGCCCCACACTCGTGCTCGACTCCGGCGCCAACCCCGAGGTCACTGCCGCCCAGCTCTACCAATTTGCCGTGATGGGCTCCATCGCATCGGAAGCCCTGCTCGGCGCGGACAATCCGAGGGTCGGCCTGTTATCGATCGGCGAGGAGAAGGGCAAGGGGAGGGCCGTGGAGAAGGCAGCATTTGAGCTTCTCGAGGCCAGCCACCTCAACTTCGTGGGCAATGTCGAGGGCCGCGATGTCGGCACCGACCGTGTCGATGTGATCGTCACCGACGGATTCACCGGGAATGTGTTCCTCAAGACGACGGAGGGAACCGCCCGCCTGGTCTCGGCTTACATGGCCGAAGAAATTGCCGGTCTCTCCGAATCTGCCCGCGCCGAGGCCGTGCCCGCGCTGCGCCGGGTTGCCGATCGCCTCGACTACGAGACTTATGGTGGCGCGCACCTTCTCGGGGTCGAGGGTGCAGTTGTCATCAGCCATGGCTCCTCGACCAGGAAGTCGATAGCCAACGCCCTGGTGATGGCGCGCGACTCCGTTGAAACCGATGTCCCCTCCCGAATCCGCGACCAACTGGGATGAGAGCCCTTTCCGAGAGTCTGGGGCTCTCCTTCCGCGACCCCACCCTGTTGGACCTAGCCCTCACCCACCGCTCGGTTTCTGCCGAGAACGTCGACCGCTCCGACAACGAGCGCATGGAATTTCTCGGCGACGCGGTCCTGCAACTGGCAGTCACCGTCCGGCTCTACGCCGACTACCCGGACCTCCCCGAAGGCCAAATGGCCAAGGTTCGGGCTGCGGTGGTCAGTGGTTCGTCACTGGCAGAGGCGGCCCGGGCAATCGGACTCGGCTCCTACGTAGAGCTTTCGCCGTCCGAGGAGCGTTCCGGAGGCCGGGCCAAAGACTCGATCCTCGCCGATGCCCTCGAAGCCGTCATCGGTGCTGTCTATCTCGACTCTGGCTACCCCGCTGCGGAGAAAATGGTTCTGGGCCTGCTCGGCACCCGGATCGAGGAGAAGGCCCTCAATCCCGGTTTGAAGGACTACAAGACCCGTCTCCAAGAAGTGCTGGCGGCGGCAGGGAAGCGGCCGAGTTATGCGGTGACAGGAACCGGGCCTGACCACCAGAGAACTTTCTCGGCGATGATCACTGTCGAAGGGGAGGTGCTCGGTGTCGGAGAAGGGAACTCGAAAAAGGCTGCCGAGCAGGTCGCTGCACAGCGGGCTTTGAATCACTTGATGTGAGCCAACGGTCCTAATCGGCCATTTCGACCAGATAGGGGCCGTCGGTCCGGGCTCTGAGATTGAGATACCAGGTGGTGGTCCCCACGGCGACCGCCGCCATGATCAATCCCTGGCCGATCACACCGACCGCAAATGCCAGCCCGAAGGCGAACGACGCATCGCCGGTGACGAACAGCGGGATCGCAACCAGCTGGAACAGCTGGCCGGCAGCTCCACCAACCAGACCGACGATCAGGAGAAACCCAACCGTCTCCCAGAAATGGCCCTTGACCAATTCGAAGCTCCGTTTCACAGCATCCATCGGCCCTTTGCCCTCGATTGCAATCACCGGCGTGTACATGTTGAACATGATCGCCAGCCACACGCCGGGGATGATGAGCAAGAATAGCCCGCCGATGACGGCGATCGAGACGAGGATCGTGGCGATGAGCCAGATCGGAAACAGCCTGATCGCCGCACCCATCACGGAGACATCGCTGCCGATGGAGTGTGCGCTTCCGACGGCGCGGGCGGCAGCAAGGTAGAGAAATCCGTAGACAACGCCCGAGACCACCGAGACGAGCAGGATTCCGGTGCCCAACCGCACCAGAGTGTCGACCAGCTCTTCATCGCTCATGAATTCCATCGCCTCGGGGTTGTTCAGAATCAGCTCGAAGACCTCGAAGGAGTCGGTCGTCTCGAAAGCGAAAATCGTGAGCAAACCCATCACGACGCTGGCGATGATCGCGGGGCCGAGAAGCGGTCTCCACACCTTGCCGAGGTTGGCGACGACGTCGCCGAGCGAATCGCCGAAGCTGCGGGGTTGTATCTCCATATCGCCGGTACGGTAGCCCTCCCCGAGAAGCGAAATGCCTGAACTACCCGAAGTCGAAATCACAAGAAGACATCTCGCCCCTGCGCTGATCGGGCGGACCTTCGACGACGTGGCCGTCACCCACGTCCGCACTGCGCGCCACAACGGGGGAGACACTTCCATCGTCGAGAGCCGGCTGCGGGGCAGGCTGGTCACTGCCTTGGGGCGCCACGGGAAATTCCTTGTGGCGCCACTCGAGGGCGGCTTCACGATGGTCGCCCATCTCGGAATGTCGGGCCGCTTCACGGTTGGCGACGGCAGCGAAGAAGTGCTGCCGCACACTCACTTCCGGGCCCGGATGGACGACGGAACCGTTATCTCATTCGTAGATCCCCGCACCTTCGGCTTTGTCGCAGTGTTCGACGAGGTCGAATTGGAGGCAACGGGCCTGAGCCGGCTCGGCCCTGACGCCTGGGAAGGTCCCCCTTCGGCCGCCGAACTCGGGATTTCGTTGAAAAGCCGGACCGCGCCGATCAAGGCGCTTCTTCTCGACCAGGGCCCACTCGCCGGTCTGGGCAACATCTACGCCGACGAGTCGCTGTTCCTGGCTGGAATCGACCCGAGGACACCGGGTGGTGAAGTCGACGAGGCCCGCCTCGAAGTTTTGCTCCGGGCCGTGCAAGACGTCCTTCGAGTGGCCCTCGACAACGGTGGGACCAGTCTCGACGACCTTGCCTACCTCCTCCCTGATGGTCGGGCGGGGGAGAACCTGGGCCAGCTCAAGGTGTACGGACGAGATGGTGAACCGTGTTACGTCTGCGGTGAGACCATCGACAAGGTCGTGATCCGGGCCAGGTCGACCCACTTCTGCCCGGAGTGCCAGGGTGACTGATCGGGCGATTCGGGCAAGAGTCACCGGCAGAGTCCAGGGGGTGGGCTACCGGCAGAGTTGCCGCCAGGTGGCGAGGGCGATGAATTTGGTTGGCTGGGTGCGCAACCTCGACGACGGTTCAGTGGAAGTCTTCGCCCAGGGAGAATCCGAGTCCCTCGACAGGTTGGTCGATTGGCTGTGGTCCGGTCCCGGCCCGGCGAGGGTGACAGGAGTCGAATCGGACACCGTCGCCCTGGACATCACCCTCCGGGACTTCTTCATCCATCCCAACCCGTCGAAAACACGTTGATTTGCTTAGCGCTGTTAGCCTGATCAGGTAATCACAGCCTTGTCATTCACCAGGAATCAAATGTGTATCTGAAGTCGCTCAAACTCGTCGGATTCAAGTCCTTCGCCGACAGGACCCGGCTCGAGCTGCGTCCGGGCGTGACCGTCGTGGTCGGGCCCAATGGCTCCGGTAAGTCAAATATCGTCGATGCGATCTCGTGGGTCATGGGCACGCAGTCGACCAAAGCTCTGCGAACTTCGAAGATGGAAGACGTTGTCTTCGCAGGCACCGCAACCCGGCCCGCCCTCAACCGTGCCGAGGCGACCGTGGTGATCGACAACTCCGATCGAACCATCGACCTCGACCTCGACGAGGTGGCGATCACCCGACGTCTCTACCGGGACGGGTCTTCGGACTACGAGTTGAACGGGATGTCCTGTCGTCTTCTCGACATCGAGGACCTCCTGTCCGACTCCGGTGTCGGCCGTCACCAGCATGTGATAATCGGCCAGGGCCAGGTCGAACGGGTACTCAACGCCTCCCCGGAAGACCACCGAGCCGTAATCGAAGAGGCAGCCGGAATCCTCAAGCACCGCAAACGCAAGGAGAAATCGGAGCGCCGTCTCGAACGAACCGACGAAGACATGCTCCGGCTTCAGGACCTGCTCGGTGAGATCACCCGCCAGATGCGCCCCCTGCGGCGCCAGGCAAAGGCAGCTGAGAGCTACCAGGGGATCAAGGACGAAGTTACCTCACTCACCCTTTACCTCTCAGGGCGGGAACTGGGCGACGTCATCCGCGAAAGCGAGGAAGCAACAGGACGGCAGGCCAGTCTGCGGACCGACATCGTAGCCCATTCGGCTGGAATCACTGCGCTGTCCGCCCAGGTCGAAGAGTTCTCGATTGCCGCCCGAGACCTGAGCTCGCGACTGGAACGAGACAGCGCGGCAGCGGCAGTCCTGGAAACGAGCTCGGAGCGCCTTCGCCGCATTGCCGCCATCGCCCATGAGCGCAAACGTGCCCTGTCGGGGCGCCGGGAGGCCGCCGTCGAAAGGGGAGCCGACCTTGCTGCCGAGCGGGAGGCCCTGGTCCGTGAGCTCAGCGAATTCACCTCCAGCCACTCTGAAGCCGTCTCCGCAGCCGAGATCGCAGAGGAGAGGTTCCGCAATCTCGAGGCCGAACAGGAGTCGATAGCAACCCAAAACGCGCTATCTCCCGAAGGTGCCCTCGCTGCGGTCCGCGGGGAGCTGAGCGCAATCGAATCGGCTTCTCTGAGGGACGAGCGTGAGTTGAAAGCGATCCGGAGCCGGATCGAAGTCGTGACCTCCCACCAGCAGGATGAAGCGGGCGAAGTCGAGAAGATCAACAAGGAGATCCGGGCCCTAGACGTTCAGATCGGCGAGTTGCAGAAGTCCTACTACCGCGACCGGGACCGGCGTATATCCGACCAGGAGGGGTGGACCGCAGCGGAGGGGCGTTTCTCCGAGGCGCGCCTCGTCGCAGCCGGTGCCGGAGCCCGGGCCGAAGCTATCAGGGGTGCCCTCGCCGGCCAGTTCGATGCGGAGGCGAGGAACCGCGTGGAAACCGGAACTGGCGCTCTGGGTTCCCTCATCAGCTGTCTGGACGTCCCCGAAGGCTTGGAGGCGGCGATCGAATCGGCCCTGGGCCCATGGGCGAGTGCCGTCGCCTTCGATGGTGTTAGTTCTCTCGAAGAGTCTGTTGAATCCATCAAGGCCGGCGGGCTCGGTGGCATCCCGGTGGTCGCTGCTGTTTCGCCGGGATCTTCACCGGCGCGCGAGGTTGCCGAAGCCCTGGGGGTTGATGCCCTTGTCGACCGACTTGGTCCCAAAGCGCACGGTGACCTTGCGGCGCGATTCCTCGGCGACGTCCTCCTGGTCGAAGGTTGGACTACGGCGTGGCGTCTTGTCGCCAGGCATCCTGCTCTGCGCGCTGTCACCCCTGAGGGAGACCTGGTCAGCGTTTCGGGGATCAGGGTCGCCCATCCTGACGGCGCCGGGGTCGCGATGCTCGAAGCTGCCGAAGTCTCTCTGGAGCAGGCTCGCACCGAACTATCACGCGCCGAGTCGCATCACACATCGGCGAAACGGGACTTCGAGAAATCACGAGAGGTCGAACGGGAGAGCCTCGAAGCGCTGGAAGGGCTCGAAGCGCGTCTCGCCGGGGGCACCGAATCTCTGGTGCGGCTAAAGAAGTCGGTCGAGATCCTGGGCCACGAGAAAGAGCGCCTCGACGATCGGATTGCCTCGATCAGCGAAATCGAGTTGCAGCGTTCCAAGCAGGCAGCACAGCTAAAGCGTCGACTTACCGCCCTCGAAGGCGAAGAAGCGGAGCGGATGAAGGCCTGGGAGGAACTGGAGTCACGCCGGGTCGAGATCGGAGCCGAACGCGAAGTGGCTCGATCGGAATGGCAGCAGGCCTCCGAACGGCTCCGTGCCATCGACGAGCGGACACGTCTGCATGACGAGAGGATCAAGCGGATCGACGCCGACCTCGGACGTCTCGAAACCAACGAGGTCACCCCGATGTCGACTTCCACTCTCGAGATCGACGAGGAACGCGCCCGTGTCGCGGTGGAGCTTCTCGACGGCCGCCTCGGAGAGCTGCGAAAGCGCCAGGCGGAATTGCGTGCCTCGAACCGGGATGTGATCGAAAACCTGGAGAGTGCCCGTAGCGAGTACGAGCTGACACGGACCCGACTCGACACGGCGCGTGAGACACTCGCCAGGCTCGACGTGAGAGTGACCGAGCTCCGGCTCCAGAAGGAGAGCATCGCCGAGCGATTGCGCCGCGACGCTGATGCGACCCCCGAGATGGCCCTCGATGCGCGACGGCCCGACCTGGACGAGTCGGTCGACCTCGAGTCCAGGCTGAAGTCGAGACTCGCTGAACTGAGCCGCATCGGCCCGGTAAACCCTCTCGCCGCAAAGGAGTACGAGGAGTTGAGGGAGCGCCATGACTTCCTCGGCGATCAGATGGCAGACGTCGAGACCTCGCGCTCCGAGCTGCGCAAGGTAATCAGCTCCCTGGACGAGGAGATCGAGTCGAGGTTCAACACCGCTTTCACCGAGGTGGCGGGTGCCTACCAGAAGTACTTCTCGATCCTCTTCCCCGGTGGGAAGGGTCGGATTCGATCCGTCGAAGACGACAACCCGAATTCGGGCCTCGAGATCCAGGCCCAGCCCCTCGGGAAGAAGGTTTCGCACCTCAGCCTGCTCTCCGGTGGGGAGAAGAGCCTTGCCGCCCTGGCCTTCCTCTTCGCAGTCTTCGAGGCCAGGCCCAGCCCGTTCTATGTCCTCGACGAGGTCGAGGCCGCTCTCGACGACTCCAACCTGCGCCGCTTCCTCAAGATCGTCGACGAATTCCGACAGCAAGCGCAGCTGGTGATCATCACCCATCAGCAACAGACGATGGAGGCCGCAGACGTCCTCTACGGAGTCACCATGGAGCCCGGCGGCTCGTCCACGGTGGTCCGCAAAGTGATGTCAGAGGTTGAAGCCTCCCAGTTGGCCTGAGCTAATGGACCCCGTCTATCTGATAATTGCAGCGGCGTTCCTGGTGCTGCTCGTTGCAGGCTTCCTGTTCTGGAGGCGCGGCGACTCCGAGGACACGGTTTCCATTCCCCGTCGTCCCAAGTCACGCATCAGCGGCCTCGGCGGTGCCCTGCGCAGCGCTTGGGGGAGTGGCATGGGAAAGGGCGATTGGGACTCGATCGAAGAAGTCCTTCTCGGCGCCGACGTCGGAGTCGTCGCCACGACCGCCGTCATCGAAACCGTGCGCAAACAGGGTCCCGAGACCTACGAGGAGGCAATCGAGCTGCTCGGGAACGGATTGAAGAGCCAGTTCGAGACGGCGGACCGGTCCTTGAATTTGAAGGGGAGCCCTGCGGTGATCCTGGTGGTGGGCGTCAACGGGGCCGGAAAGACCACCACCATCGCCAAGCTTGCGCACCGATTCCAAAAGGACGGCCACTTGGTGGTCATGGGCGCGGGAGACACCTTCCGGGCTGCAGCAGCCGACCAGCTCGTTACCTGGGGCGATCGGCTCGGGGTGAGGGTGGTCCGAGGGAGCGAAGCCGCCGATCCCGGATCAGTCGTTTTCGACGCCCTTGCGGCCGCCCGTGCCTCGGATGCCGACGTGGTTCTCATCGACACCGCCGGTCGTCTCCACGCCAAGAAGAACCTGATGGCCGAGTTGGAGAAGATCCACCGGGTCGCTTCTGGCGGGGGAGAGGTGGCGGAAGTGCTCCTCGTCCTCGACGCAACGGCAGGACAGAACGGACTGGTCCAGGTTCGGGAGTTCGCGGCCTCGGTGCCTATAACCGGAGTCGTCCTCACCAAACTCGATGGAACCGCCCGCGGCGGGATCGTCATTGCCGTCGAGAAGGAGCTAGCAGTCCCGGTCAAATTCGTAGGGTTGGGTGAAGCAATGGAAGATCTCGAAGACTTCGACCCGAACCGTTTCGTCGATGAGCTATTGGAGCAATCATGACTGATCACGCACTGTTGTCCGGAGCCCGCGAGGCGGCAGAGCTCGCCTATGTCCCTTATTCCAACTTCCGGGTTGGGTCGGTGGTCGTCGCCGACGATGGTCGGGTCTTCACCGGAGCCAACATCGAGAACGCCTCCTATCCGGCTTCATCGTGCGCCGAGGCGACTGCGATCAACACCGCTGCCGCCGCCGGAGTGCGCAAGATCGAAACCGTGGCGGTTGCCTGTATCGACGCCGACGACGTCGAGGGCGCCTACCCCTGCGGCCGCTGTCGTCAGATCATGTCAGAGTTCGACGTCGAGAACGTGATCGTCACCGCCGGAGAAGGCTCGGAAGTCAGAGAGCACACCCTCGACGAGCTCCTCCCACACCGCTTCAAGCTGTAGGTGTCGACAGGTTCCTGAAGCGCGTCTCCGGTGGGCGCGTCGCTACCGGCCCATTACTCGTCTGACGACTGGTCCGGAAGGTGCCATCTGGTCGGATCATCGAGAACTGTTTCGGCGGCGATGCGTTGTATGATCGCTGCCTCCCCGGCTCCGAGGCCCCCGGTGTACTCGAGACCCTCGGGACTCTTTCCGAAGAGCGCGGCATAAAAGACGCAGGCAGCGAGGTACGTGCCGGACCGCGTCGGATGACTTCCGTCGGATTGAAACAGAGTGAGTCCCGGGTGGTCGATAGATGCCTGTCGCCACGCCTCACCGACTGGTGCAATGACGGCGACGAGCTCGTCGGCGATCTTTTCGTATGCGAGGGTGACCGCGGCCTGCATCGAGGCATAGTTGGCGTGGCCCACCTCGCTGAAGCCGTCTGCCCGCCCCCATGTCAGGTACATGACGGGTGACGCCCCCGATTTCTGGATCGAGCGATTCAGCGACCTCATCGAAGGGTTCATGCTGTTGAGTCGCTCCGGCTCGGAAGCCGGGACAATACTCTGCTCCTGGAGAACGACGTAGTCCCAATCCTTGGACTCGATTACGTCGATAGTGTCGGCCGAAGCGGCGTGATCCTTCATCCACCAGCCGCCTACCGCTCTCGTGGTCACCCGGACCCGGTTCCCAGCCGAGTCTCCGAGGCCCTGGATCATCCCTCCGAGATCGTTCTCGTACGAATAGCTATTTCCGACCAGAAGCACTTGTGTTGCCTGCTGTTGATAGACAGCAAATCCGATTACCACTGCGGCGATGGTGCCGAAAAAGAGGAAGGCTCCTTTCATCGTCTGAAGTCTGATCGATTCATCCCCGAAAACCCTATCCCGGACGCAGCCCCTGATCCAGACGCGTGTTTAGGGACGGCCGCCTCGGCCTAGCGGGAGCCGGTGATCACCAGGTAGGTCTGTCTTCCTGCTTCAAGGGTGTCGACCCGAGCGGGGACTTCGTGGTCTTCGGTGATTCGGGAGGCCACCTGTTGGCCCTCCTTGCGGGTCAAGCCGTGGCCGCTGACTCCGGGTCTGAGCTCCCGTTCCACCACGTAGAAGGCGCCGCCGGGCTCGAGCACCCGGAGCATCTCGGCCAGGCCGCCGCTGCGGTCGGCCCAATGGTGGAACGTCGAGATCGTCCATACCGCGGTGAAGGCGCCATCATCGAAAGGCAGCGACTCCGCAGAGGCTTCCTGGATCGTCGCCTTCGGCGCTCGTTTGGCAGCTCGCTTCACCATCGCCGGGCTGGGATCGACACCCGAGATCTCATCGGCACCCGCGGCAACTGCCCCTTCCAGAGCAGCACCAGGACCGCAGCCGACGTCGAGAACCCGATCCCCGGGGCCGATTCCGGCATACTCGACGAGGGCGTTGTTCGTCGTGGGCTTGCCCTGGATCAGCGAATAGGCCCAGGCTTTGAAGCCCGACCAACGTTCGATCTCGGGCGCTTCGGTCACCGGTTGTTGAGTGCCTCGATCAGCTTGGGCAGGACCTTGTGGACGTCGCCGACAATTCCGAGATCGGCCACCGAGAATATCGGTGCGTCGGGGTCCTTGTTGATGGCGATGATCGTCTTCGAGTCTTTCATCCCAACGAGGTGCTGCATCGCCCCGGAGACGCCGGCCGCGATGTAGATGTCGGGTTTGACCGTCTTCCCGGTCTGGCCGACCTGTTTGGCGTATGGGACCCAGCCGGAGTCGACGATGGCGCGGGTGGCGCCGGTCGCAGCTCCGAGCTTCTTGCCGAGCTGTTCGATGAGGTCGTAGGCCTCCGCCGACCCTAGGCCGCGGCCTCCGGAGATCACTATTGGCGCTTCGCCGAGCTGGGGGCCTTCGCGTTCTTCGACATGGGACGCGATCACCTTCGCCGACGAGGCACCGGCGTCGGGTAGGTCGAGGACCTCGACTTCCGGTGCGCTGCCGTCACCTGGTTCTGCAGCAAACGACTTGGGACGGACCAGCACGATCGACGGGCTACCGGCGGCCGTTGCAATGGCGATCTGGGCTCCACCGAAGATCTCGTGCTCGGTCTCGACACCGTCGTCGACGAGTCTGACATCGGAAGAGTTGGAGAGGATCCCCACTCCGAGACGAGCGGCCAGGCGTCCGGCGACGTCGCGGTCGGTATATGCCTGTCCAAGCAGGAGAAGATCGGGCTTGTCCGACTCGATTTTGCTGGCCAGCGCTGCCGCCACCGGTGCAGATGGCAGCGAATCGCCTGCAGTCGCATGGAGGACCTTGGCCGCCCCGAACTTGCCGAGTGTGGCGAAGGCTTCGTCGCCACCCGTACCGAGATAGACCACGGTGACATCGCCCATGCTCCTGGCCTTGGTCAACAGTTCGAGGCCAAGCGTCGACGGCGCTCCGTCGTCTTCCTGGATGAACACCCACACCGAAGCCATCAAATCACCTTCCTCTCTTCGAGAAGCGAGATGATCTCGAGGTGGGCCTCGCCCTCGTCCTCGATCTTCTTGCCTCCGGAACGCTCCGGAGCGTTCTTGATGCTTTCGACCGTCTGGGTCGTCTCAGGGGTCACCCCGAGGTCGGCGAGGGTCTTGTTCTCGACGGTCTTCTTCTTGGCGTCCATGATCCCCTTGAAAGTGGGATAGCGGGGTTCGACAACTCCGGCGGTCACCGCAACAACGGCGGGCAGCGGAGCCTCGACCACGTCGTAACCCGAAGCGGTCTGACGGTGGATCGTCACCTTTCCATCGCCGACTTCGACATGGGTGGCGAAAGTAAGTGTCGGCGCATCCAACAACTCAGAGATCATCTGGGGAACGACTCCTGCGTAGCCGTCAGTGGATTCGGTCCCGGCGATCACCAGGTCGAAACCTTCCTCCTTGATCGCTGCGGCGAGGACCCGGGCTGTGGTGAGGGCGTCGGAGCCGCGCAAGTCGCTGTCGTCGATGAGGACTGCCTTGTCGGCTCCCATCGCCAGGGCCTGGCGGACACCCTGATTGTTGCCTGCGGGTCCCATGCTGACGAGAGTCACAGTCCCGTCATTGGCCTGGGCTAGCTGAAGACCCATCTCCACTCCGTACCGGTCGGTGTCATCTAGCACCTGCTCGGAGGGCCGCACCAGCCAGTTGGTGCCTTCCTCGAGTTTGTAGGGAGTGGCGGGGTCAGGGATCTGCTTGACGCAGACGACGACCTTCATTGCGAATAACTCCTTGTAATCACTTGGGCGACGATGGTAACGCCTCAGGCAACCCTTGAGTAATCGCTCAAAAACGGGGATCTCTTTGCTTTCTCGACGCCCTGGAGATCATATTTGAGACGTGGAACCTAAGGAACGCGTTTTACTCGATGCGCTCCAGCACCAGGGGACGCGGTTCTTCGGGTTCGTCTTCGATGGCCCAGGCGCCGGTGAGTTTGTCGCGGTGGGAATCCCATAGATCCTGTTTCGAATAGTGGACGGTGGCCAGGGCATCGCCGGTTTCCACACGGTCACCCAACTTCTTGTGCAGGGTGATCCCCACTCCCGGGTCGATCACATCGTCGGAGCGTTCTCTGCCGGCGCCCAGCCGGGTTGCCGTGATCCCGATGGTCAAGGCGATACAGGCGGTCACGTACCCGGCCCGGTCGGCGTTCACGGTGGCAGTCTGGGGTGCCCGGGGAAGTTGGGATGGGTCGTCGACCACCGACGGATCGCCGTCCTGGGCGGCAACGACCTCCTTGAGCTTCTCTAACGCCTCACCCGACTCGATCTTCGACTGAAGGAGGTCACGTCCGCCGTCGATGCCCGCGAGCTCGAGCATCACCTCACCCAGCGCCATGGTCAGCTCGGTGATGTCCTCCGGCCCCTCCCCGCGCAGGGTCGCGATCGATTCAGCCATCTCATTCGCGTTGCCCACTTCGTTGCCGAGGGGTTGAGACATATCGGTGATGAGAGCGATGGTGCGGACGCCGTTGGCGTTGCCGATCCCGACCATGGTCCGGGCGAGCGTCCGGGAGTCCTCGAGATCCTTCATGAAGGCACCGCTCCCGGTCTTCACGTCGAGCACCAGGCCGTCGAGGCCCTCGGCGAGCTTCTTCGACATGATCGACGAGGAGATCAGAGGGATCGAAGAGACGGTCCCGCTGGCATCTCTCAGTGCATACAGCTTGCGATCGGCGGGGACGAGGGTCTCCGACTGCCCGGCGAGGACCAGTCCGGTGGAGCGCAGGATCTCACCGAAGCGCCCGGGGTCGAGGCCGGTCGTGAAACCCGGGATCGTCTCCAGCTTGTCCAGGGTTCCGCCGGTATGTCCCAAACCCCGTCCGGACATCATCGGGACCACCACGCCGCATGAGGCGACGAGGGGAGCGAGGGGGATGGAGATCTTGTCGCCGACGCCGCCGGTCGAGTGCTTGTCGACCTTGGCCGCCGCGATGTCGTCGAAGACGAGGGTCTCGCCGGAATTGAGCATGGCCCTGGTCCAAGTTGCAAGCTCGTCTCCGTCGAGGCCGTTGAGGTAGATCGCCATTGTCATCGCCGACATCTGATAGTCGGTGACCGACCCGTCGGTGTAGGCGGAGATGAGCCACTCGATGGAGTCGGCGGTCAGGGTTCCCCCGTCCCGTTTCGTTTCGATCAGCTCAACCGCTGTGTATGCCATCGGGTATCAAGTTATCCGATCACGGAGAGCGTCTCTAGCTCTGGAATGCGAACTCCACCTGGAGGCTGATCGAAACCGAGGCACTTCCTGCTTGGATCGGCGTGGATGTGTCAGCCGCCTGGAGCCGGGCGAACTCCATCGGCCGGGGTGGCCGGCTCACCGTTTCCGTTATCGAAGTCACCGGTCCCAGTTTCCTGCCTGCAAGCTTCGCAAGCTGGACAGCCTTGGCCTGTGCGTCATTCCATGCCGCCTCCCGGGCCGCGCTCGCCAGGCCGGCGTCGTCTTCGATGCTGAATGAGATCCCGTCCACCCGTACCGCGTCACCCGCGGCCGTAGATGCCTGATCGATGACACTGCCCGAATCGCCGATATCCTTGATCCTCGCTCTGACTGTGTTGTCCACCCGATACCCGAGCAGGATTTGGGCATCGTGTCGGTGGTCGTACTCGGGATTTATCGAGTACTGGGTTGTGGTAATCGAGTCCTGATCGATCCCGTTGGCCATCAACGAGGCGATCAGGTTTGCCGCGGCCTCGGCGGCATCTGAGGTCGCTTGCTGGACGGTGTTCCGTCGCACCGAGACACCGAGGTTGATGGTGACAGTGTCGGGTGTGCCCGTGATCTCGCCGGTTCCGGAAACCGAAATGCCCGTCGGTTGATTATCAGTCATTCTTGGTCCTCAAGTTTGGTTGCCAGATGGGTGGATCATTGCTTCTCACTGAGAGGATTTCAACGGGAAACCCTGCGACCGGTGACCGCGACGCCTTCGGCACGCAGCATTTCGGCCTGCCGCTCGGTGTGGCCGGTCTTCAGATAGCCGCCGGCGCCGACGACGCGCCACCATGGAAGGCCTACAGACTTGCTGAGGATGTTGCCGACTGCCCGGGCAGCCCCGGGAAATCCCGCTTCTTCGGCGACTTCTCCGTAGGTGATCACTTCGCCTGGCTCCAGGGAATGGAGCACCCGGAAAACCTCGTCCTCGAATCGGGTCACAAGGTGCCGAAGAGCCGGTCTCCCATGTCTCCGAGGCCGGGTCGGATGTAGAAGTTGTCGTCGAGCTCGCGGTCGAGGGTCGCGGCGACGATCCGGACGTCGGGATGGTCCTTCTCCATCCTCTCGACGCCGGCCGGCGCGGTGACCACGCAGACCGCGGTTATGTCGCGGGCTCCGTTCTCCTTGACCTTGTCGATTGCCCAGGACAGGGACCCCCCGGTGGCGAGCATCGGCTCCAGTACCAGCACCCGGGCGCCGTCGAGGTTGGGGAACCGGGTGTAATACTCCATCGGCTCGGCGGTCTCCTCGTTGCGCTGGACACCGGCGAACCCGATGGCGGCGTCGGGGACGAGGGTGAGCACCGACTCCAGAAGCCCCAGCCCGGCACGGAGCACTGCCACCGCGACCACGGGACGCTTCAGCTGTCTCCCCGTCATCGTCTCCAGTGGAGTGTCGATCTCGGAGTCCTCCGTTTTCATGTCCGCTAGGGCTTCGGCTACGAGGAGATAACCGAGTCGTTCCGCCGTCTGGCGAAACTTCGGTGGTTCGGTGTCGGCTTTGCGAAGCTCGGTGAGCAGGTCTTCGGCAAGCGGGTGTTCAAGGACAGTCAAAGGCATGAGGGGAGAGTAACGACCCCGCATTGGGTCGCGTCGGGACCGGCCAGATGCACCCGGTCTTGGCGGTCGCTCCCTGCTAGTTTCGCCAGGGTCGAAGAAAGGTCACGATGGACGCCAGTGAGGTATACCTGGCCAAGCCTCCGCCCGAGGCGATCGCCGAGCAGTTGGAGCGTCCGATCAATGCTGTGGTCGGAAGTCTGAATCCCGATGGGTCGATCCACCTTGCTTTCGTCATATTCTTATGGCACAAAGGCCGCTTCTACTTCGAAACCGCGTCGATGACGCAGAAGGTCAAGAACATCCTTAGGAATCCGAAGGCTTCTTTTGCGATCGACCCTCCGGGCTTCATGGCGATGGCCGAGGGCACTGCACGCGTCATCGAAGGCGATGAGGCGCAGCGGATCAACCGCATGGTGAGGGAGAAGAACCTCACGGACGAGGCGGTGGACACTGTCGGGGAAGCATGGGGCGAGTTCGACGACGTCGCGGTGGAGATCACGCCGCACCGCTGGAGGTCGTGGTCGAGTGAGAAGCTGGTAGCTGCGAGCAAGGCGGCCGCACCGGGGCTCCCACCAGACCAGTGGTTCGTCCCGGAGGATTGACCGATGGCGCGCAATGCCATCCCGTTGCCTCTAATTCGATGTCTCCCGCGGTGAAGCGAGCCGCTGCGTATCTCGTTGCATCCCTGGTCGGATTTCTGGGGGGCGCAGTTGTGGGAATCAGAAGTCGGAACTGCTCTCATCCGGACCAGCCACCTTTCCTGGAGTGCGTTGCTGAAGACCTATCTGAGCCGTTGATCCTCGGCATTGTTTTTGCCCTTCTCGCTCTGACGTTGGCCGCCACCATTGACCTGGCGCGGACCGCATTCACTGACGCCATACTCCCCGCTTGGCGGAAATGGCTCTACGTCATCCTGCTTGGTGGCGTGGTCGCCCCAGCGTTGTTCATGGCAATTCAACAATTGGCGGGCGGACATTCTTCGGACGGCCCGATAATCATCTTCTTTGTGGGGACGTGGATCGTCACATTCCCAATCCTCGTCGACTTCTCCGTCTGGCTACTCCGCTCTTCTGAGGGTTTAAGTCGACTGATTCCGATCGGTGCGATTGTCGCGAGTGTGCTCATCGCGTACTTCTTAGCGAGCGATTCCGATTTCGGCTGTGTCAGTCCAGCCTCCGACAGCGTTTCCTGCTACTCCGCGATGGAAGTCTACGTAGGCCACTACGTCGCACTTGCCGCAATGGTGGCGTGGTTCTTCCTCAGAAGCTACCGAAGTGATGAAGTGAGCCAGTCGGGTGTCGGGCCATCGTCATTGCAGAGGAGCGACTGACATTCGCGTCGTCCTACCCTGATCTGCAATGGACCTCTTTTCCAATCGGGCGGACGAAGTTGCTTCGCGTATGGCGCCGCTGGCGGCGCGGATGCGGCCGGCGACGCTCGATGAGGTAGTTGGCCAGGAGTCGCTACTGAAGCCGGGGGCTGCATTCCGCCGGGTGGTCGAGTCGGGAAAGCCGGTCTCGATGCTCCTCTGGGGGCCTCCCGGAACCGGGAAGACGACACTGGCTCGCTTGATCGCCGGTTATGCCGACGCCGCCTTTACCACCCTCTCCGCGACCAACGCCGGGGTCAAGGACGTGCGGGAGGTCCTCGCCTCGGCACGGGAGCGCCTCGCCACCGAGGAGAGGAGGACAGTCCTCTTCCTCGACGAGATCCACCGCTTCTCCAAGAGCCAGCAGGACCCACTGCTCCCCGGGGTGGAGGACGGAACAATCGTCCTCGTCGGCGCCACAACCGAGAACCCATACTTCGAAGTGATCAACCCGTTGCTGAGCCGGATGACGATGTTCCGGACGGAGTCGATCGAACCTGAAGACCTCGCAGAGTTGGTCCGGCGAGCGGTGAAAGACGCCGATCGGGGTCTGGGAGCGGAAGGCCTCACCATGCCCGATGATGTGGTCGACTTCCTTGTAAGCCGGGTGGGAGGCGACGCCAGACACACCCTCAACACTCTCGAGGTCGCAGCGACTCTTGCCGCCGGCCGGGATTCGACCGAGATCGGCCTCGTCGATGTCGAAGAGGCCTTGCAGAGGCGTTTGATCCGATACGACAAAGGTGGCGACCAGCACTACGACGTCATCTCCGCATTCATCAAGAGCGTCCGCGGATCCGATGTCGACGCCACGATCTACTGGCTCCACTTGATGCTGGAGGCAGGGGAGGACCCGGAGTTCATCGTGAGGCGGATGATCGTCCTTGCCTCCGAGGACATCGGGCTCGCCGATCCCAACGCGCTGCTCCAGGCCAACGCGGCATCCCAGGCGCTCGCCTATGTTGGGCTTCCGGAGGCGGCGTTTCATCTCACCCAGGCCGCGATCTACCTCGCTCTCGCACCGAAGTCGAACTCAGTGACCATGGCGATGGGGGCGGTACGGGGATTAATCGCCGACGGCCCCGCCCCGGTGGTGCCTATGCATCTTCGTGACGCTCACTACCAGGGAGCCAGGGAATTGGGGCACGGGACCAAATACAAGTACGCCCACGATCACGACCAGCACGTCGTGAGCCAGGAATACTTTCCGGAGGGTGTCGAGGAGACTCCCCTCTATGAGCCCACAGACCAAGGTCGGGAATCGGGATTCAAGGAACGACTCGCCTGGCTGGACGGAATCTTCGGCCGCCGGCGTTGAGCACCTGGGCAACTTGCCCGCCATGTTCTACAATGTAGAACATGGCCGAAGTTGGGATCCGCGCACTGAAACAGAATGCCTCGGCTGTGGTCGCCCGGGTTGCCGCCGGAGAGTTGGTGACAATCACCGACCGGGGTCGACCGGTGGCGCAAATGGTCCCGATCAAATCAACGCCGATCGAGGAGCTGATCGCCACCGAACGGGCCCGGCCGGCCGCCCGCAAACTGAGTGCCTTGGCGGAACCAGCCCGAAGGAAGAGTGGTGCACCCGCTCTGTCTGATGAGGTCGAACACGTCCGCGACTCGGAGCGATACTGAGGCATGTTCTATCTCGACACGTCAGCCGCAGCCAAACTCGTCACATCGGAGAAAGGCTCCACGGCGTTGCGGCGATGGGTCTCGGGGCGTGACGGTTTGGTGTTCTCCAGTGACCTGCTCCGCGCAGAGTTGTTGAGGGCAACCCGCCGGGCCGCCCCGGAACAGATGGTGCAAGCGCGCGCGGTCCTCGATTCCCTGATCCTGTTGACCCTCTCGACGGCAGTGTGCGAACGAGCGGCCTTGCTCGAGCCTGAGGGCCTCCGGAGTCTGGACGCATTGCACCTGGCTGCAGCTCTGGAAGTCGGCGACGATCTGCACGGCCTGATCACCTACGATCGTCAGCTCGCCGAAGGCGCCGGAGCTCTCGGCATCGAGGTCTTCGCGCCCTGATCAGTGCTATCAGCCCGTGTTTCGCAGGCCCGCGGCGATGCCGTTGATGGTTAGGAGCAGGGAACGGTCGAGATCGGGGCCGTCTTCACCGGACCGTGCCCTTCCCAACAACGACACCTGGAGGTAGTTGATCGGATCCAGGTATACGTCACGAACGGCAAAAGTCCGCTGCAGCAGGGGCGTTGCTTCCATCAAATCCTTCTGACCGGTGAGCGTCAGCACTTCCTCCGTGGCAAGTGCTGCTTCCTCGCGGAGTCGGTCGAGGATGGAACGGTGCTCCTCGGGGACCAGCGAGGTGACGTAGCGGTTGGCGATCTCGAGGTCGGTCTTGGCCAGCGTCATCTCGACGTTGCTGAGGAAGGTCTGGAAGTAGCCCCACTCGGCGGCCATCTCATCGAGGATGTCCTCATAACCCGCCTTTCTCGCCGCCTGCAGGCCGCTGCCCACGCCGAACCAGCCGGGCACGATCTGACGGCTCTGGGTCCAACCGAACACCCAGGGAATGGCGCGGAGGTCTTCGATGCCTCCCAGGCCACCGGGGCGGCGTGAGGGACGGCTGCCCAGGTTGAGCTGGCCCAGCTCCTCGACCGGAGTAGAAGCGAGGAAGTAGGGGACCAGGCTCGGGCCCTCGACCAGCTCGCGGTAAGCGCGGTAGGCACCCTCGGAGAAGCTCTCCATTGCTTCGGTCCAGGAGTCGAGGATCTCCTTGGGTTTTCGGGACTGGCGGTGGAGTAGCGACGACTCCAGCACCGACGCCACCGTCAGCTCCAGGTTGCGGCTAGCAATGTCGGGGTGCCCGTATTTGTCGGAGATGACCTCGCCCTGCTCGGTGACCTTGATCGTCCCGTCGACGGTCCCGAACGGCTGGGCGAGGATCGCGGCGTGGGTCGGTCCGCCGCCGCGGCCGATTGTGCCGCCGCGACCGTGGAACAGGCTGAGGCGGACGCCGTGTTTGAGGGCGACGCTTCGCATCACTTTCTGCGCCTTGTAGATCTCCCATTGCGAAGTGGTGATGCCACCCACTTTGTTGGAGTCGGAGTAGCCCAGCATCACCTGCTGGTTGTCGTCGTTGAGTCGCACGATCTTGCGATAGGTGTCGTTCTCTAGAAGCTCGTCGAGGAGGTAAGCCGAGTTGCGCAGGTCGTCGATGGTCTCGACCAGCGGGACCAATCCGATCCGGGCGGTGTCGCCGGCAACGTCGATGAGCCCTGCCTCCTTGGCCAGGACGGCGGCGGTGAGGACGTCGGACGGAGTCTCGGTCATAGAGATCACGTATGACTCGATGATCTGGCGCCCGTAGCGGTGCTGAGCTTTGCGGATGGCATCGAAGGTGGAGATTGTGCGCTCGGTGTCGTCGCTGAGGAGAGTTGTCGGCGACTTCAGGGGCCGGGGGTTGTGTAACTCCGTTTCCAGTGCCGCCCGCTTGTCCCTTTCGTCGAGTCCGGAGAAGTCGACGCCCACCCGTTCGAAGAGCTCGGTCAGGGCTGCAGTGTGAGCGGCGGCATGCTCTCTGATGTCCATCGTGGCCAGCTGGAATCCGGAGGAGCGCACCATCCGCACCACCCGGCCCAATGCCCCGTCGGCGATGAGGTCGCCTTTCGCCTCGCGCAGCGACCGGTCCATCACCATCAGGTCGTCGAGGAGCTCGGAAGGGTCGGCGTAGGCAACACCGGGCTGGTGTGAGCTTCCGGAGCGCACCCGCTCCATTGTGTTGATGAGCCGAGCGTGGATGTACGAGCACATGAGCCGGTAGGGCTCCTGGGCGGTGCGACGCTGCTCCCTGGCCCATATCGTGGGGAGCAGGTCGCGGTCACGCTCGAGCGCGGTTCTCATCTCGTCACCGATGTCGGTCAGCCGCTCGGACACCGAAAGCTCCTCCGCCAGGCTTTCGATCATCCCGATAAGGTGCCGGATCCCCCTTTCGTGGTGCTGGGCGAGCACATCGAGGGTCATCTCGGCGGAAATCCCCGGGTTCCCGTCACGGTCGCCTCCCACCCACGTGCCGAAGGTGAGGGGAGCGGGCGATGGCTCCGGGCTGAGCCGCAGCAGCTGGCGGTGGATCGAGTCGTTGAGGTCGGGTAAAACGTGCTCGGCGAGCTGCACTAGGTAGTAGAGAGCCGATCTTGCCTCCTCCACCGGGCTCGGCTTCTCATGACGGAGCTCGTCGGTTTGCCAGATCTGGTCGATCAGCTCGGCGGTCCGGGCGTCGATTGCCTCCATGTCTCGCTCCCTCGAGACGAGGCGCTGTTCGATGAGGTCGGCCAAAGCCCTGGTCTTGTTGAGGATGGAGCGGCGGGCCGCCTCGGTGGGGTGGGCGGTGAAGACAGGTCGCACAGAGAGCCGGCCGACGACGTCGTCGACCAAACTCTGATCGAGGTCAGCCTCGAGGATGCGGTCGACGGTGGCATGGAGGTAGCGATCGTCGGGCGCGAGCTGGTCGATGCGGTGGACCTGCTCGGCCACATTTGCCAGGTAGAAATAGGTGGTGAACGCCCTGACCAGGGGAATCACATCTTCGAGGTCGAGGTCCCGGAGCCGTTTGTCGAGGTCTTCGCCTGCGGTCTCAGAGCCGCCGCGGCGTGCCGACTTTCCCAGAGCCCGCACCTGTTCGACCAGGTCGAGGAGGTCCTGGCCGTGCTGGCGGACCAGGGCATCGCCCAACTGGTTGCCGAGCCGGCGGATGTCGGAGCGGAGGATGTCGTCACGATCGGTTTCGGGAGGACCCATACGATGAGGATAGGTTGGCGGCCACCGGCCGCGTGAATCCCGTTTCCACTTCCGTTATCGGGTCGAAGCGCTTACCGTTCGCTCCATCATCGTGCCACCAACCAGCCCATGTTCGACTCACTGACCCAACGCTTCGAGACCACCTTCTCCGCTTTGCGGGGCAAAGGGCGTCTATCCGAGAAGGACATCGACTCCGCCCTCCGCGACGTGCGCCTCGCCCTGCTCGAAGCCGACGTCAACGTCGCAGTTGTCAGGGCCTTCTTGGGGAGGGTGAAAGAGCGGGCAATGGGCGAGGACGTGAGGAAGAGTCTCACCCCGGGCCAGCAGGTGATCAAGATCGTCAACGAGGAGCTGGTGACAACCCTCGGCAGCCAGCAAGCCGAACTGGTCAAGACCGCGCCTCCCCTCACCATCCTGATGGTCGGCCTCCAGGGATCGGGTAAGACGACGACCGCCGGGAAATTAGCCCTTCATCTCAAGAACAAGGGCCGAAAACCGCTCCTGGTCGCCGCAGACCTCCAGCGCCCCGCCGCAATCGACCAGCTCGAAACCCTCGCCGGGAGGGTTGGTGTCCCGATCTTCGTCGACCGCAAGGGGAAGCCGGCGAAGCTGGTGAAAGCGGCGATGAAAGAAGCCGCCAAGACCGGCCGCGACGTTGTAATCATCGACACCGCGGGCCGACTCCAGATCGACGACAACCTGATGAGCGAACTGCGTGACGTCTCCAAGGCAGCCGACCCGGACGAGGTCTTGCTGGTAGTCGACGCCATGACCGGGCAGGACGCAGTCAACGTCGCTTCTGGTTTCCAGGAGAAGATCGGCCTCACCGGAATAGTGCTTTCCAAGCTCGACGGGGATGCCAGGGGAGGAGCGGCGATCTCGGTGCGGGAGGTGACCGGAGCGCCGGTGAAGTTCGCCGGTGTTGGCGAAGGCCTCGGCGATCTCGAGCCCTTCTACCCGGACCGAATGGCTTCACGGATCCTCGGAATGGGCGATGTTCTCTCGCTGATCGAGAAGGCGGAGACCACTTTCGACCAGAAGGAGGCGGAGAAGGTCGCACGGAAGATGGAGAAGGGCGATTTCAACCTCGACGACTTCCTCGACCAGTTCCAGCAGATGAAGCGGATGGGGCCTCTGAAGGACATCCTTGCTATGCTTCCGGGGTCCGGATCGCTACTTCGCGATGTTGACGTCGATGATC
>JBGTNX010000089.1:0-3724 GCA_041742825.1 Acidimicrobiia bacterium
GTCGCCGACCGGGTGGCGGTGTCCGTTGCCGACCCGGCGGCCCCATGGCTCGATGCCGTCGGGGGCATGCCCACCGGGCAGCGGTACGCCCTGGGGGCGGCGGCCGTGGTCCAGCTCCTCTACGACGAGCGAGCAGCCCAGCTCAACCACCAGGAAACCTACGAAGCGGTGATTCATCCGTTGGGCAGGGTGCTCGACCCGTCAAGCGTCCACACCGTCGACCACGACGAGCGGGACTTCCTTCCCGGCCCGCCAGGGCCGGCGAGTTTCGAAACCCCGGAAGCCGATGTGGGGGCGGCCTCGTACTGGAGTGGCCTCGAGTCCGATCTCACGAATCATCTGGTTGCAAACCAGAGTGTTCAGATCTTCCACAACGCCGAACTCGGCATCTACTCCCGACCCGGAGAGACCGGAGACCAATTCGTTGCCAGATGTGAAGCTGCTGCCACCGGTGCCGCCGACGCTGAGATGGCGAAGCTCAAAGACAAGTACCGGACGAAGATCGAGCGGGTAAAGGACCAGATCTCCAAAGCCGAAAATCGGGTCATGGAGTTGGGCTCTCAGGCCGACTCGAAGAAGCAGGAGGAGCTGATGACCGGTGTCGGCGACCTCCTCGGTGGCCTGCTGGGAGGGAGGAAGGCGTCGACGACACTGGGCAAAGCTGCCTCGCGACGGACCGCCACTCGCAATGCCGAAGCAAAGGCGGGGACTGCGGCTCAGGCCCTCGAGGAAAGGACTGCTTCGCTTGCCAACCTCGAATACGAGCTAGAGAAAGAGTTCGCCCAAATCACTGCTCGCTTCCAGGATGTTGTCGCCAACGTGGAAACCGTTGAGATTGGGCTGGAGGCGGACGACGTCCGGGTCGCCGCGATCAGAGCGGTGTGGATCCCGACCGGGGACCAGCGCTCAGACGGTGTCGATCATGGCCCGGAGCAGGTCCCGGATCGAGACGACACCGAGCAACTCGCCTGAGTCGTCCATTACCGGGAGATGGCGATAGCCCGACTCGCTGATCCATGCCGCTGCGTCCCAGACGTCGAGGTCGGGGTCGAAGGTGTCGGGATCAGCGCCCATGAGCTCACTAACCGGGGTGGTGGCAAAGTCGAGCTCAGCTGCTGCGGCTCGGACGAGATCTCGTTCGGTGATCAGGCCCACGAGGTCGAACCCGTCGACGACGGCGAGCGAACCGTGGTCTTCGGCGTTCATCGCAGCCGCGGCCTCACGGAGAGTTGTGTCCGGGCCGCAGAGATGCGCGGCGCCGCTGACGAGATCTTGAAGCTTCAGAGCTAGACCAGGTCGGCTTCGCGAATCCCGAAGGAGGGATGGCGGAGGCGGCACAGTGCAAGCTTCTCGAGCTGACGAATCCGCTCCCGGGTGAGGTTGAACTCGTCGCCGATCTCCTCGAGGGTGCGGGGCACCCCGTCGTAAAAACCGTAACGCAGGGCGAGGATCCTGCCCTCGCGCTCGGGAAGGCGGTCAATCGAGATACGAAGCGAGTTGGCGACGTCCATCTCTTCGGTCATCTGCACCGGGTCAGCGGCATCTTCGTCCTCGATGAAGTCGCCGAGCTGGGCCCCGTCTTCGCCGATGGGCTGCTCCAGCGACACCGTATCGGCAACGCTGAGGGCAAGCTCCACCTTGTCGGCGGTGACTCCCGCCTCTTCGGCGATCTCCTCAGGTCGGGGGTCGCGCCCCAATTCTGCCTTCAACGACGCCTGGGCGGCACGAACCGCTGCCAGGGTGTCATGGAGGTGGACCGGGATCCGCACCGTACGGGACTTGTCAGCTATGGCACGGGTGATCGCCTGGCGAATCCACCACGTGGCGTATGTCGAGAATTTGAAACCTTTGCGCCAGTCGAACTTCTCGACGGCACGAATCAACCCGAGGTTGCCTTCCTGGATGAGGTCGAGGAAGTCGATACCCGAGGTGTTGGCGTAGCGGCGGGCGTTGGCGACGACCAGGCGAAGGTTGGCGGTGAGGAAGTCGTCTTTGGCCTGGGCGCCCTTGCGCATGACACGACGCAGTTCCATCTCTTCGCGCTTGCCGCTGAAATTGCCCTCTTCCAGCTTCTCTGCAGCCTCTTCACCGCCTTCGATCTTCTGGGCGAGTTCGACCTCGAGCTCGGCGGTGAGAAGGTCGTATTCTCCGATCGCTGTGAGGTACTGCGAAACCAGGTCGGTGGTGAGACGGCCGCGATCATCGGTCAACTTCGAATGAAGTCGGACGCGTCGCGGTTTCTCGGCTTGGTTCTTGCGCGTTTCAGTAGCGGCCATCTAAATCAAGTCCTCAATCCCGTTATCCCACGGGTACGGCTGGTTGGGGGTAAATCTCCGGGGTCTCCCACTATGACATAGAAAAGTCATTTTGTGAACCCCCGTATTGACAATTGTGCTGGGCGAGAGATCTGTCGCTCCGATGTTTACAACCCCGGAAACGCACCAGATGTTCCCGGAGACTCCTGGATTTCGGGGTTCGAGAGCGATTCACGCAACATTCCCGGTGCCGCGTCCCGATGGTGACCTGGAGAGTGAAAAGATCGAGAGCACCGCCGCCATCAGGTAGAGAACCCCAACGGTGAAGATGCTGATCACTCCGAGGCCAAAGAAGACAATAAACGCAGCCCACATCACCCTGCGGCCGGTGGCAGGAGCCATTCGGTCCGCATACCAGGCGGCGAGCCCGGAGGCACCCATGACCACCAGGAGCCCAATCGCCAGCGGAACCCCGGCATCGCCGGTGCCGACGATCAGGCCGAGGTTGAGCAATGCGGTGATCAGGCCGATGGCTCCGGCTCCCCGGCTCGCCCAAGCGACAAGGGAAGGCTTCGCCCGCAAGAGTCCTGCATCCCGGCTTTTTAGATCCCCAGCTCGGCTTTCAGCTCGCTGAGCTTCTGGTCGGCCTGGGCCATGTCGACCTCTTTGCGTAATTCGGCTTCGGCACCCTCGGGTGTCACCTCGTGAAGCTCGGCTTTGGCCATTGCCTCGGCTTTGCGCTGCTCGATCTTGTCCTCGACCTCATCGAGGCTCGGTACCGAATCGTCAACGGCTGACGAGATAGAGGAGACCGCCTCATTGACCGTTTCCTGCATCTTTGCCTGCTCCAGCGACCCAACGAGCTCCATCTGTTTCGCCGAGAGCTCCTGCAGTTTCATTGCGTTGCCCTGAACCGCGGCTTTGGCCTGGTCTGCCTGACTGATCGATGACTCAAACTGGTTCTTGAGCGACGCCAGGTTGTTCTCCGCGGCCTGGAGCTTCATTGCCAGCGACTGCGCGGCCTGGGTCCACTTGGTCACCCCGGTCTGGTCGCCAGTGGTCTTGGACTCCTCGGCCTTGAGCAGGGCTTGCTTCGCCATCTCGCGCGCTTCGCCGACATCTTCGGCGGTGCGCTCGATCTTGCTCTCGAGCTGGGTCTTGTGGGCGATTACCTTCGCCGCCTGATTCCTCAAATCCTGATCCTTCTTCTTGGCGTTGTCGATAGCCATCCGGATCTCCACTTCGGGGTCCATCGCCTGTTCCGAGGTTGTCTTGAACCACGACTGGATGTAGGCCCACCATTTCTTAAGCATTTTTCTCTCCTTGCGAGAACGGGTAGTCCGAGTCTAGGCGATACCCACGACGCTGAGCCGACGACGACAGCGGCCCGGCTTTCAGTCTCAACCGCCCCGTCTGCCACCACCGCGGATCCGTCCCCCGCCTCCGCCGCCCATTCTCGATCCTCCACC
>JBGTNX010000090.1:0-1845 GCA_041742825.1 Acidimicrobiia bacterium
GCCAGTGTGGTCCCGGCGACTACCAACGGATCGCTGAACCTGGTCCCGACGACTGCGGCAACGATGGCGACAGCACCCAGGAGAAGGGCGACGACCACGGCATAACTGACGGTGCGGGAGATGAGACGGTCGATGTCATAGAGACGAAACCGGTTGATGGCGAGGAAGATCGAAACCGGGATCGCCAGCCACATGAGAAGTTCGACTATCCAGTAACCGGGGAGTGTGATGTCGAATACCTCCAGCAGCAGGGCGTCGATGGTGGTGAGGGCAACAAGCGCCCCGAGGGCGAAAAAGACGGTCTTGATCTGCAGCCGCTCCTGGCTTCCGGCGCTCCTCATTCGCATCCCGAGCGAGACGATGGCGGCGGCCGCGGTCAGCAGCAGACCCACATATGTGATATCTCCGGGGAGGCTGTCTTCGAGGGCAGGTATCCAGGAAACCCCGATGGGATTGTCCACCGTGACCTGGCAACCGATTCCCTCCCCGATGGGGCCGACTACTGGCTCACAATTGCCGGAGGACAGAACAGCTTCCGACTCCTCCCACACCGAGCATGCAGCTTCGCCGGGGATGACGTCAGAACAGAACACCGTCAGCTCCGAGCTGAACGCAGACGACAATGTGGCAAAAGTGAGGAAGACGATCAACAACCAGACCACCGGACGCCAGCGTCGTGATGGCGGTGCACCGGTCGGGAAGAGCAGGGGCAGACTGGCGAGTGACAAACCAAGGAAGGTCACCCATCCCACCGAGCTGACCGCGACGAGGGGAAGCCATCCCAGGTAGTCAGGCCCCGTCGGGACGGCAGCTCCCAGGGACGCCATTGCCCCGCCGAGACCGATCAGGAGCACGAGCCATCCGATGACTAGCGCTCCCGCCCGAACGATCAAGACCAAGCCAAGTACAGATGACGCAATTACCCACACCAGAAGACCGGACTCCGACCCGAGACGAAAAAGGGAATCGACACCGAGCAGCGCGGGGAGGACTGCGGAGAACAGGGTGATCGCCAATGCGAGCAGACAGACTGCCCATGAGGCGGTCCGAAGCGCTGGAGTCAACCGGGCCATGGTTCCACTGTCATTGTCTTCCGTTACGCAACCGCTACGACGGTAGCTCCATCGTTTAGAACGTCACGAAACGGGGAATCTCGATCAGCCGTAACGGCGGCCTACTATCCGGCGGCGAGGGAGGACGATGCTCGACATACGACTGCTGGGACAACCGCTCGTGACCAAGGACGGAAAGCCGGTCGTGGTGGACACCAGAAAGGCAATCGCGCTGCTGTCCTACCTCACGGTCGAGAAATCCGCTGACCGGGAAACTCTGGCCACCTTGTTCTGGGGCGACGCACCGCCCGACCGTGCAAGGGGCACTCTGCGCCGGACACTCTCAGCCCTCCGTACTGCGATCGGAGCCGAGTCCATTGTCGCCGACCGGACCGCGGCTACTTTGCTCTCTGGGTACCGCAGTGATATCGACATGTTCGACACTGCCGTGGAAGAGACTGCGACTCACGACCACGGCGCATCGGAGGTTTGCCCCCTCTGTGTGACCCCATTGCAGGCGGCCGCCGGTCTCTATCGGGGCGAATTCCTCGGCGCATTCGCCGTTAGAGAGGCCCCGGACTTCGAAGAGTGGGCACGGTCGGTCACCGAATCGTATCGGCTCAAGGCCGGCGACGTCTTTTCCCGACTGGCGATTGCCCACGCATCAACCGGCGACTACACCGCCGCGATCGATGCGGCGAGGCGGTGGATCAATCTCGACGAATTGCACGAGCCTGCCTATCGACAGCTCATGCTGCTCAACGCATGGGCTGGCGATCGGCCGGGAGCGATC
>JBGTNX010000091.1:0-1818 GCA_041742825.1 Acidimicrobiia bacterium
GCGATCTTGAAAGCCATTTCTGAGGAGTCGACATCGTGGTAGGAGCCATCCTGGAGAATTGCGCGCACATCGACAAGCGGGTAGCCGGCGAGAATTCCCTGATCGAGGGCCTCTTCGATTCCGGCGTCGACCGAGGGGATGTACTCCTTGGGAATTCGTCCACCACTGATCTTGTCGACGAATTCGTAACCACCGCCCGGACCTGTCGGCTCGAGGTCGATCACGACGTGGCCGTATTGGCCTTTTCCACCGGTCTGCTTGACATGCTTGTAGCTGACCTTCTCAACAGCGCGGCGGATGGTCTCGCGATAGGCGACCTGCGGGGTTCCGACAGTGGCGTCGACCTTGAACTCACGAAGCAGACGGTCGACGAGGATCTCGAGGTGGAGCTCGCCCATCCCGGAAATGATCGTCTGGCCGGTCTCCTCATCGGTGCGGACCAGGAAAGTGGGGTCTTCTTCAGAGAGCCTGTGCAGCGACTCGGACAGCTTCTCCTCGTCCGTTTTGGTCTTGGGCTCGATCGCCACCGAGATCACCGGGGCGGGGAACTCCATCGACTCGAGCTGGACCGGGTTGGTGACGTCAGAGAGAGTGTCCCCGGTAGTCGTGTTCTTGAAGCCGATCCCGGCGATGATGTCGCCGG
Source organism: Acidimicrobiia bacterium (assembly GCA_041742825.1). Taxonomy (GTDB): domain Bacteria; phylum Actinomycetota; class Acidimicrobiia; order Spongiisociales; family ZC4RG35; genus MA-ANB-1. The sequence goes on from JBGTNX010000091.1 coordinate 644, forward strand.
AGAAGATGTCGTCGATGTCCTGGCGAGTGTTGGCGTGCATCCTCAGGAGACGGCCAATCCGCTCCTTCTTGCCTGTGGTGGAGTTGAGGACTGTGTCACCTTTGGAAACGTGGCCCGAGTACACCCGGAAGTAGGTGAGCTTGCCAACGTGGGGGTCGGTCATGATCTTGAAGGCAAGGGCTGAAAAGGGCTCACTGTCGTCAGCGCTCCGTTGCACTACGACTTCCTCGTCACCCGGCTTGAATCCGTCCACCGGCGGAAGGTCGAGCGGGCTGGGGAGGTAGGCAACGATTGCATCGAGAAGGAGCTGGACTCCCTTGTTCTTGAAAGCAGAGCCACAGAAGACCGGGGTGAAGTCGCGGGCCAGGGTCCCGGCGCGAACTCCCCGCTTGATTTCCTCGACTGTCAGGGTGCCATTCTCGAGATAGGACTCGAGCAAGTCTTCTGAAGTCTCGGCTGCGGCTTCGATCAGCTTCTCGTGATATTCGGCAGCTTTGTCAGCGAGATCGGCCGGGATCTCAGCGGTGTCCCAGAGCTTCCCGTCGTCACCTTTCCAGATATGGGCTTCCATCTCGACGAGGTCGACGACACCGAGGAAGTCAGCTTCTGTCCCGATCGGGATCTGCATTACGAGAGGTTTGGCACCGAGTCGGTCGATGATCGATTGCACATCGAAGTAGAAGTCGGCGCCGGTCCGGTCGAGCTTATTGATGAAACAGATGCGGGGGACGCCGTAGCGGTCGGCTTGGCGCCAGACGGTCTCCGACTGAGGCTCGACTCCGGCGACGCCGTCGAATACTGCGACCGCGCCATCGAGAACGCGGAGGGATCGTTCCACTTCGACGGTGAAGTCGACGTGGCCCGGGGTGTCGATGATGTTGATCCAGTGGTCGTGCCAGACACACGTGGTGGCCGCGGAGGTGATGGTGATCCCCCGCTCCTGCTCCTGCTCCATCCAGTCCATGGTGGCGGAGCCTTCGTGGACCTCACCGATCTTGTAGTTACGGCCGGTGTAGTAGAGGATCCGTTCGGTAAGCGTCGTTTTGCCCGCGTCGATATGCGCCATGATCCCGATATTCCGGGTTCGGCTCAGCGGTACCTCTCGCAGGTGCGACAGCGCGTTTCCGTTGCTCATTCTCTCTTCAACTACTCCGACTCGTTATGTATTTTGAAAA
>JBGTNX010000092.1:0-15891 GCA_041742825.1 Acidimicrobiia bacterium
ACAAAGCCCACAAGAATAAGGGTAGCTTCAGTCTCACCAGACTCTGGAGGCTGGCCCTGGCGATCATCGGCATCGTTGCCGTCGCTCAGGAGTTGGCCAAGCCTGCAGAGGCGAGGACGTGGCATGGCAAGGTCGCCAACTTCGTCCCGTACGACTTCCGCAAGCCAACGGGTGAGCGATTCAGAGAGGCCTATTGGAACCCGGACGGACCGCTCTTCTCGAGCAAGGTGTGGGGTGTCGGCTGGGCGTTCAACTTCGGCGGGTTGAAGAAACTAACTGGCAAATGAGGGCTGTTCACCGCCCGGCGGTTAGGTAGACCCACGGGGCTGGATCTTACTGGACTTCGGCAATACCGAATCCCTGCGAGTCCGCCTCCGCAGGCTCATTCCATTTCACTTTCGGGGCATCGGCCCACAGGCGTTCCAGTCCGTAGTACTCACGAGCAGTGGCCTGGAAGAGGTGGACGATGATGTCTCCGTAATCGAGGAGGATCCATTCGGCCTCGGCCTTGCCTTCGTTGCGCAACGGCTTCAAGTCGAGGTCTTCTCGGAGCCGCTCTTCTACACCTTCGGCGAGCGCCTGAACATGAGGCCGTGAGGTCCCGGTTGCGATGACGAACACATCGGACAGAACAAAGAGTTTTTCGACATCGAGAAGCACGATGTCATTGCCCTTCTTGGAGAAGATGGCATCGGCGGCCCTTCTTCCCAGGTCTTCACTTCGCTCTTCGACGGTTCACTCCTCTCAAATGATTTGGCCCACCATATCGCCTGATTCAGGTTGCGCGTACAGATTATGGGCGGATACGTAGTCGACTACGCCGTTTGGGACCAGGAAGCGGAACGGCCTCCCCTCCCCTGCCATCGCCCTGATCATCGTGCTGCTGATGTCGAGAGCGGCCATCTCGAGGCGGAGCGCACCCGGAAGGGCCTCCGTCACCGCTGACGCCGGGGTCCCCGGCCGGGGCACCACTACCACTCGTGAACGATCGACGACCTCTTCCCATCGGTGCCAGGACCTGATACCCGCCGCAGCGTCGGCGCCGAGGATGACGAATAACTCCTCAGCGTCTGGGAACGAGAGCAGCGTGTCGATCGTGTAAGTAGGACCGCTCCGCTCCGTTTCCCTCAGGTCGATTTCGAATCCGTCGATGTCGGCGATGGCGAGGCGGACCATCTCAATCCTGTGTTCGGTCAGGGAGATCTCCCGGTCACCTTTTTGCCACGGGTCTCCGACCGGCATGAACAGAATTCGGTCGAGCCCTGCGAAGAGGGCGGTCTCGGCCGCGTGGAGGTGGGCGAGATGGATCGGATCGAAGGTCCCGCCAAGTATTCCGGTGCGCACGAGTGCGAGGATAGGGCTGTGGCGGAGTCACGAGACGCAACGCCCGGGAAATGTCGGTGTCCCTGCAGCCAAGCCACAGTACCGGGTCGACATAGGTTCCATTCACCCGGGTAGACATATGAACTGAGGCGGTGCCATGGGAAATGCCGGCGAGGCCGATCCTCTCTCCTCGTGCCACCGCTTCGCCAGTTGCAACGTCGACCTGGCTGAGATAGGAGACCGAGACCTTCAGCCCGGCCACAGGCTCGATTGTCACGGTCTTCATCCCGGCAACCGATCCTGCAAACATGACGGTCCCCGATGCGGGGGCGAAGACCGGATCGCCGTGGCCCGCGGCGAAGTCTACACCCCAGTGACCGCCGTACTGGCCGACTGGGGCGAACCCAGCAACCACCGGCCCGGAGACCGGGGGACTGATACAGACAGCTATCGCAAACAAGAGCTCGAAAACGCTCTATCCCTTCTGACCCTCCCGAACGTACGGGGCAATTGAATCAATTTCCAGAGGGTCAGCTATGTTGAGAGCAGAAAGGATTCTCCATGACGACAACTCGAATCGGGCTCATGGGCTTCGGTCGAATCGGCCGCAACGTCTTCCGTCTTCTTCACGAGCGTGACGATCTCGATGTGGTCGCGATAAGCGACATCGCCGATCCGGACGGGCTTACCTACCTCCTCAAATACGACTCGATCTACGGGCGTTTTCCCAAAGAAGTGGAGCATTCCGACGGTGCCCTCAAGTACGGATCGAAGTCGGCCGCCTTTCTCAAAGCCAAAGCGCCGGGTGAAGCCGACTGGGGCGAGCACGGTGTCGATGTCGTCCTCGAGACCACCAGCAGATACCGGACCCGGGAGGCGCTGCAAGCTCACCTCGATGCGGGGGCGCGCAAGGTAGTACTCACGTCGAGCCCGGAGACACCGGGCGAGATACCGTTGTTGCTTCGCGGTATCAACGACGAGATCCTCACTCCTGAAACCGACATGATCGCCCTTGGTTCGAACACCTCGAATGCAGTCGCACCCATCCTCAAAACTCTGAATGAGTCCTTCGGCATCGATCGGACCTTCATGACCATCGTCAAGGCGATGTCCAACTCAGGCCGTCTCGCCGACGTCCCAACCGACTCGTTCCGGACGAGCAGAGCGGCGGGTGAGAACATCATCCCCGCCGAGACGAACTCAGCCGAGATCCTCGCCGAAGCCCTCCCCGAGCTCGCTGGCAAGATGGCGGCCACCGCCCTCAATGTGCCGGTGACCGACGGATCGACGGTCGACATGGTCACCCAGGTCGACAGGGACACCTCTATCGAAGAAGTCAACGAGGTGATCAAGAAGGCTGTGGACAGCCACTATTCGGACGTCATCGCTTACGTCGATGACCCGATCGTCTCTTCGGATGTTCGCGACGAGCCATATTCGGGCGTGTACGACAGCCTGGCCACGATGGTGACCGGCGGCGACCTGATCAAGACGATCACATGGTTCAACAATGGATGGGGATACTCCAACCGCGTGGTCGAGGTTGCAGCAACCATCGCCGCCTTCGAAGCAGGAGCAGAGTCATGACCCGTGTTGCAATCAATGGTTTCGGCCGCATCGGGAGAGCTGTCTTCCGCATCATCGCCGGTCGTCCAGATTCCGGGGTCGAGGTAGTCGCGATCAACGACCTATCCGATGACGAGATCCTCGCCTACCTGCTCGAATACGACTCGGTGATGGGCCGGTTCGACCAGGAAGTCAGTGTCGCGGACGGCGTGATGACGGCGGGCGATCAGAGCGTCAAGATGCTCATGGAACGCGACCCGGCGAATTTGCCCTGGGCCGAACTCGAGGTCGACGTGGTGATCGAGGCCACCGGGGTCTTCCGGGACCGGGAGTCCCTCAACAAGCACATCACCGCCGGGGCCAAGCGGGTAATACTCACGGTGCCGTCAAAGGACAAGATCGACGAAACGGTCGTCCTCGGCGTCAACGATCATGCCCTCGGCGCCGACGACATCCTCGTCTCCAACGCCTCCTGCACTACGAACTGCCTGGCCCCCCTGGCCAAGGTCCTCGACGACAGCTTCGGGATCAAGAAGGGCGTGATGACAACTGTGCACGCCTATACCAACGATCAGCGACTCGCAGACGTGCCCCACGCAGACCTGCGTCGAAGTAGGGCCGCCACCGAGAACATCATCCCCACCACCACCGGCGCTGCCGTAGCCGTGGGTGAGGTACTTCCCCAGCTCGAGGGCAAACTGGACGGGATGGCGATGCGGGTGCCCGTTCCGGATGGATCCACGGTCGACCTGGTCGTCGAACTCAACCAAGATGTGACGGTCGAGCAGGTGAATGAGGCGGTGCGCAAAGCCGCCGAAGGGCCGATGAAAGGCATAGTCGAATACAACACCGACCCGATCGTCTCCACCGACATCATCGGCAATCCTCACTCATCGATCTTCGACGCCGCCGCCACCACTGTCATGGGTGGGAACCTGGTCAAGGTGATGTCCTGGTACGACAACGAGTGGGGATATTCCAACCGCGTGGTCGACCTGATCGAACGTCTCGGCGAGGTCATCGACGCCAACTGAGCCTTTCTCGATGCTCCAGTGATCACATGTGAGTCGCTGCGCCTTAGGAACGGATTCGCGACCAGATCTTCTCGGGGGTGAGGGGGATTTGGATGTCGTCGGTCTGGAGCGCGTCGCAGACGGCGTTGAGGACTGCGGGGGTGGAGCCGATGGCTCCCGCCTCTCCGATGCCTTTGGCGCCGAGCGGATTGGTCGGAGTCGGGGTCACCGTGCCTTCGAGTTCGAAGAGGGGCAGCGTCACCGATGACGGAATCAAGTAGTCGATAAACGAGGAGGTGACCAGGTTGCCATCGACGTCGTAGCGGGCCTCTTCCCACAGTGCCTGTCCGATCCCCTGGGCCAGGCCCCCGTGTCTCTGCCCTTCAGCGAGCATCGGATTGACGATGTTTCCGGCGTCATCGACGGCCCACATCCGCTGTAGCGTCGGTGCGCCGGTGTCCCTGTCGATTTCGACCTGGGCGAGGTGGACCCCGTAGGGAAAGTTGAGCCCTCCCGACTTGAGGTGAATCTCATCGTCGAGTCCGGGGGTAAGACCTTCGGGAACGTTGCCCGAGAGGGCGGCGTCGACGATCTCGCTCCAGCCGACAGATACGTCCGTGCCGACGACCGTTGCCCTGGAATCTCCCAGTTCGATGTCTTCCGCCGCCGCCTCGAGAAGGTGGGCGGCGATCTTCTTCGCCTTCTCGGCGATCTTCTCGGCAGCAGCGAAGGAAGCGGAACCACCCTGTGCGAGCGAGCGCGAACCTGAGGTGCCCCACCCGTATGGTGAGGTTGCGCTGTCGCCTTGTTCGATCTTCACTTTGTCGATGGGGATCCCGAGACGGTCTGCAACCAATTGGGCGAAGCTGGTCCGGTGTCCCTGGCCCTGGTCGAGGGTCTCTACGTAGGCTGAAACCGAACCGTCCGTGTGGACCTGGATCCGGGCAGCACCCCAGTCCTCGAAACCGCACACCTCGACGTAAGCCCCGAAGCCGAGGCCGACCAGTCGGCCCTCGGCACGGGCCTGCGCCTGCCCGGCGCGAAGGGCGGGATAATCGACGAAGTCGAGCAGCTTGTCGAGTGTCTTCTCGTAGTCACCGGTGTCGTAGGTGTATCCGGCGCGGGTGCGGTAGGGGAACTGGTCGGGCTGGATGAAGTTGCGGCGCCGGACTTCAGCCGGGTCGACACCGGTTGCGCTGGCAACGGCATCGATCACACGCTCCACGGTCAGGGTTGCCTCGGGCCGGCCGGCCCCGCGATAGATTCCCCGCGGCGCCCGGTTGGTCCAGACCCCCTTTTGACTCCAGCCATAGACGCCGATGTCGTAGTTGCCGGTTCCCATTCGGTTAGTGATGGTGCCGAACGAAAGATATCGATGGCGGCATCCGAGATCGACGAGACTGTCCACCCAGAGCCCTTCGATCTTCCCTTCCTCGTCTGAGACGACCTCCCACTTATGGGTCTGGGCACGGCCATGGCCGATGGTGAGGAGGTGCTCCCGCCGGGTCTCGATCCACTTCACCGGGCGCCCGGTCATCCTTGCCGCGATCACTGTCAGGTACTCCTCCTCGGCGAGGTCGAACTTGCACCCGAAACCGCCACCCACAAACGGGGTGATGACCCTGACTGCGGCCTGGGCCAGGTCGAACGAGAGAGCGAACTCCTCCTGCATGAGTTGCGGAGCCTGGCTCGAAAGGTAAACGGTCAGGCCGTCCTCCTTCCATTCGGCGAGGATCGCCCTCGGTTCCATTGGTGCAGGCGCAACCCGGGGATGCTGGACGACACCTGAGAGATGCACCGAACCGGTCAGGGCGTCGAACTCGGCGCGGTCACCGCGGGTGCGGTCGTAGGCGATGTTCGACTCGAAACCATCATGGATCGGAGGGGCTCCGATGGCCTCTTCGACATCACCAACGACATCGAGCATGTCGTAATCGACGAAGACGAGGTCGGCGGCGTCGCGGGCGGCAGCAGCCGTATCAGCTACAACAGCGACCACCGGATCACCCGGCATGAGGGCTGTGCCCTGAACCAGTGGGAAACGACGCGGAATGTTGCGCTCCGGGTCGGGCTGTGGTGGCATCCTGACATCAGCCACGTCATCAGGAGTGATGACGGCGCGAACCCCGGGCACTTCACGAGCGGCATCAATATCGATACCTGTGATCCGGGCATGAGGAAACGGGCTTCTGACGACGGCGAGGTGAAGCGTGCCCGATGGCGAAATGTCATCGACGAAACGGGCAGTGCCGCGAATCAGAGCGGGGTCCTCGCGTCGCTGGACTGCAGCGCCTAGGAATGAAGGGATGATTGGTTCGGTCGTCACCGGCGTGAGCCTAACTGAGACGACCTGGTTGGCTTATTCCAAGAGGGAGAGAACTGTGGCCCGGAAGTCGTTTGGCTGGAACGGTTTGGTCACGAAGGCATCTGCGCCACCCTCGTTGGCCCGTCTGCGGGATTCCTCTTCTGCGTGAGCAGTGAGCACGACGACGGGAAGTGAGGCTGTTGTGACGTCCCGACGAATCTCGTCGAGGACTTCCCAGCCGTCCATACCGGGCAACCCGATATCGAGAACGACCAGGTCTGGGGATTCAGAGCCAACTGCGGCGAGACCGGACTTTCCGTCCTCACGGGTGACGATCTCAAGATCAGCAGCGCGCAAGCAGACTTCGATCAAGCGACGTATCACCGCCGAGTCTTCAACTACCAGTATCCGCGATCCCATTGATCTTCACCTAACTCTGACCCCTGTTTGGGGCGACTAACCGAATTATCGGCGCAGGCTGTGAAAGGTTTAGATGTTTCAGTCCCCGGTCAGGATGACCTGACGCCGGAAAACGTCAACTTCTCTACAAATGATTCTAGCTGCGCAAGGGTTCGTACCTCGTGAACTGAGTCACAGTGCCTTGCATAGTCTGCCATCGTCGAGTCGCCGGTATCCCAATACGAGGCGGGTTCCGGGTTGAGCCAGATCACCGTGCGAGCCTTGCGGGCGATGTCGGCGAGGGCGCTATCGCGGGTGGGCCGGTAATTGTTCCGGGCATCGCCTGTGATCAGAATCGTGGTCCGCGGCGTTATCTGGCTGCCATAGCGGGCGAGGAAAGTCTCGAAGGAGTTGCCGTAGTCGGAGTGGCCGTCCATCCAGATCACTTCGGCCTCGGTCGTGATGCGGTGCAGGGCGGACCCGAAGTCGATCCCCGGGCCGAAGTAGTCGGTCACCTCATCGACGGTGTCGACAAACGCAAATGATCTCAACCGGGAGAACTGCGATGACATTGCGTGCGTGAACTGGAGGGTGAACCGGGAGAAGGTGGCCATCGAGCCCGAGATGTCGCAGATCAGCCAGACTTCGGGACGGTGCGGCCGGGGATGTTTGAACTGCGGGTCTGCCGGCACTCCCCCGGTCGCCAGCGACCTCCGGACGGTCTTTCTGAAGTCGAGACGGCCCGAACGCCGTTTTCTGCGCCTGGCCAGCCGGGCGGCGAGTTTGCGGGTGAGCGGCCCGATGGCAGCTTCCATCTCTGCGAGCTCGGCAGTCGTCGCGTGCATGAGGTCGACATCTTCGATCATCGGCTTGCGGAGAGTGCGGGCCACGGCCTGGCGCCCCCGGTCGGCGACCAAGCGCCGCCTGATCTCCTCTTCCAATTGGCGGCGGAGGGTCTCGAGGCGGGCCGCAACGTCCTCCCGGAGCAGGCGCCTGTCGAACTCTGACATCTGCTCGTCGTCGGCAAGGGCCTCGAGCAGCATCTCTTCGAGGCGGGCCATGTCGAGGCGGCGCAAGGTCCGATACAGGTAGTAGGTCCCACCGACGGGCCGGCCCGGCTCCATGCCGGCGAGCCGGTCGACGGCACGCTGGGCACCGGCCCTCAGGCCTTCCTCATCAGACGCCTCGAGAGCCTCGAGCAGGGAGCGGATCAGCTCGTCGAGGTCGAAATCCTGCTGGGCGCTTTCGGGCGTCTGCGCGGCGGCTTCCCTGATGTCGTCCTGGTCGACACTGGGGAGCGGAGGGGGAAGCCTGGAGAAGTACACGTCAAATGCAGTGTCGAAGGCCCGCTCGTGTCGGAGGTTTTTGATCAGCGTCGCCCGGAGAGTCTCCCGGAGCGCGACGCGATTGCCCAGGTCGATGGACTCGACAGCACGCATCGCGTCGATGGACTCGACCATCGAGACCGGGACTCCGACTTCCCTCAACTCGTCGACGAACCCGGTCAGTGCTCCGATCATCTCAGCCCGTAGGGGTCGCCAGCTCTTTGGCGGCTATCTCGATATCCGACTGGTACTTGAGCAGTACATGGAGGGTGTCGGCCAGCACTGCCTCGTCGACCTCCTCCACCGCCAGAGCGAGCAACGTGCGCGCCCAGTCGATAGTTTCAGAGACCGAAGGTGCCTTCTTGAGATCGAGATTCCTGATCGATCGGGCCACCCGGGCGATCTGGTCGGCGAGATGCGATGAGAGGCCCGGGACCCGCGCTTCGAGGATTTCTTTCTCCCGGGCGGCATCGGGATAGTCGATGTGAAGGAAGAGGCACCGCCGTTTCAATGCTTCGCTCAGCTCGCGGGTGTTGTTCGAGGTGAGCAAGACCATGGGAATCGATGCCGCCTCGATCGTCCCCAGCTCCGGGATCGATACCTGGAAATCGGACAGAATCTCTAGCAGAAGCGCCTCGGTCTCGACCTCGACACGGTCGACCTCGTCGATCAGGAGAATGGAGGGGAGCTCGGTGCGGATCGCTTTGAGCAATGGCCGCTCGAGAAGGAAGTCCTCCGAAAAGATGTCCTGTTCGATCTCGTCCCAGTTGTGGTCAGCGTCAGCCTGGATCCTGAGCAGCTGCTTTTTGTAGTTCCACTCATAGAGCGCCTTGGCCTCGTCGAGGCCCTCGTAACATTGGAGACGGATCAGTTCCCTGCCGGTGACAGCAGCGAGCGCCTTGGCCAGTTCGGTCTTGCCCACTCCGGCCGGGCCTTCCACCAGGATCGGTTTGCCCAGGTGCCCCGCGAGGAATACCACCTGAGCGATACGCTCATCGGATAGGTATCCGACCGAGCGCAATGCCACGGCCACTGATTGGGGTGTGTCGAACTCCATGAAACTCCTGTATCGAGCGCACATTGTACGGGCCACAACTGCGTCAAAGAACTCCACAGCTCCTCACAAAGGAACCCAGGTGGGATTAGCCTGCCTGATCGTGCGTTTTCGGCGTGACATATGCGGATAATCATCGTTGGTGCCGGGGCAGTGGGCTCCTACCTGGCCGAGCGCCTGTCTCAGGACGGCCAGGACGTGACGGTGATCGAAGACAATGCTGAGATCGCCGCCGACCTCCAGGATTCGATCGACGCCCTGGTCATGCAAGGCAACGGCGCCAGCTCGAGCATCCTCGAGGAGGCGGGCGCAGGAAAAGCGGACCTCCTCATTGCCGTCACCAGTTCGGACGGCGCAAACGTCCTTGCCTGCCACGCCGCCAAAGACCTCGGCACCGAGATGACAATCGCAAGGATCGAAGACCCGGGGATCCGGGAAGGCTCCTCACAGCTCGGAGTCGATGTGGTCATAGACCCGTCTGCGACCGCTGCCGAGGAGATCGTCGACATCGTCGGACTTGGCGGCGCATCGGAGTTGATCCAGTTCGCCGGCGGGAAATTGGTGATGGTCGGAGGCACCGTAGGTCCCAACGCCCCGATCAGCGGCGTTCCCCTCAATGCAATGCGAGTCAGGAACGCGGAGTGGGGCTGGGTGCTGGCCGCTCTCGTTCGTCACGGGCGGACCATCGTTGCCCACGGTGACACCGTTGTGGAGAGCGGCGACCACGCCCTCATCATGACCACCGACGACAACGTCGAGCGAGCCGCGACAATGATCGGCCTTACCCGGCGCCATCTCGAGCGCGCCATCATCTTTGGAGCGACCAGACTCGCCGAGTTGACCGCCGACGCCATGAAGGGGGCCGGGCTCAGCGTCGTGATGATCGACGAGGATCGGGGTCGATGTCTCACACTGGCGGACAAGCACCCGGACGCCCTGGTGATGTGCGCCGACCCGACTGACCCGGGCCTGGCGGCGGGACTCGACCTCGGCCCAAAAGATGTCGCTCTCGGCCTCACCGGCTGGGACGAAGTCAATTTGCTTGCATGCCTGGTGGCAAAGGCGAGTGGCGCCGGAATGGTGATCTCCCGTTTCCACCGGATCGACTATGTGGGCCTACTCGCAGGCATCGGCATCGATGCTGCGGCATCGAGTCGGCTGATGGCCGCGAATGCGATACTTCAGTTCGTCAGGTTCGGCGAAGTGGAACGGGTTGTCACCTTCTCCGACACGGACGCCGAGGCCATCGAAATGGAAGTGGCTGAGGGTGCGGAAGCAGTCGACCGGAGCCTGCTCGATCTCAACCTTCCAGTTGGAGTGGTAGTCGGGGGAATATCGCGAGGCGGGACCACATTCGTCCCTGATGGCTCAACCGTGATCCGGCCCGGGGACCACATAATCTTCTTCGCTTTGCCCCGTGACATCCAGGACTCGACTGCCCTCTTCTCAGCGTGACGACCGAACCCCGACGCCGAGGCCGGTCACCCGTGGCCAAGCTGCTGTGGACGGTGGCCTTCGTGATTGGCTCGGTGCTCTTATTCGTAGCAGGAGCGATGGCATCGGCCGCCCTCGTTTCGGTCCTATACGGCGAGTACGAGACTGCGCTGGGGATTACCATCGCTGCCGCGGTAACAGCCGGCTTGGGCCTGATCACCAGACGATTCGTGAAGAGACCCGATAGCATCTCCGTCAAGGAAGGTTTCGTCACAGTCGGACTGTCCTGGTTCGTCTTCTCGCTTTTCGGCGCCCTCCCCTATCTGACCACCGGTGCCATTCCAGATGTGACCAACGCTTTCTTCGAAACGGCGTCCGGCTTCACCACAACCGGAGCTTCGATCCTCTCCGACCCGGCTTCCCTCGACAAGGGCGTCTCGTTCTGGAGGGCAATGACCCAGTGGCTCGGGGGCATGGGGGTCATCGTGCTCGGTGTCGCAATTCTCCCGCTTCTCGGCACCGGGGGGGTCCAGCTCGCCCAGGCCGAGTCTCCCGGGCCCACCACAGACCGGTTGACTCCGCGCTTCCAGGAGACCGCGAAGAGGCTGTGGCTGGTCTACCTGGCGTTCACTTTGATCCAGATGGTCCTGCTCGCCGTGGGCGACATGGACATGTTCCAGTCGGTCATCCACTCGATGACCACCATGTCCACGGGCGGTTTCGGTACCGAACCGGACTCCATCATCGGGTTCTCCGCTTACACACAGTGGGTGATCACCGCCTTCATGTTCCTCGCTGGAGTGTCGTTTGCGCTGCACTACAGGGCGTTCGCCAAACCACTCGAATACGTAAAGAACTCAGAGTTTCGTCTCTATTCCTTCATCGCTGCGTTCGCGATAATCGTTGTCGCCGGTGGCCTTCTCGGCGATCTCGGACCCGGTGAGGCGATAAGACACGCCGCCTTCAACACCGTGTCGCTCACGACCACAACGGGATATGCTTCGGCCGATTTCGCCCTGTGGCGGCCGGCACTGCAGATTCTCATCGTGGGACTCATGTTCCTGGGGGGTATGGCCGGATCGACTGCGGGGGGCATCAAGACCTTCCGGATCGGGGTACTGTCGAAGGCCGCCTACGCAGACCTGCGTCGTCTCGTCCACCCGAAGGGTGTGTTCGTCACACGATTCGGTGGACAGAGGGTCAAGGAACCCATCGTCGAGGCAGTGCAGAGCTTCTTCCTGTTCTACATCTTCCTGTTCATGACCGCGACCTTCCTGGTCGCCTTCATCGACGCCAACCTCAACGAGAATCTAGATCTGGTGACCGTCACGAGCGCAGTCGCATCCTCGATTGGAAACATCGGGCCCGGCCTTGGCGAAGTCGGGCCGCTTGGTAACTATTCGGGCCTGCCCGGACTCATCAAGTGGCTGCTCTCCGGCCTGATGATTGTGGGACGGCTTGAGATCTTCCCGGTTCTCGTGCTCTTCACCCGCGACCTGTGGAAGCGATGACTCACTCTTCTTCGCCGTAGTCCGCGAGGAAGTCGAAGCTGAGCCCGCCGATTCGCACCTCGTCTCCGGGCATGGCGCCCGCCCCGCGCAGAGCTTCATCGACGCCGAGTCGAGCCAGGCGCCGGGAAGCCATGTCGGCGGCCTCGGCAGCGGTGAGGTCGGAGAAGGAGATTGCCCGCTCCACAGCGACACCACTGACCACCCACACCTCGCCCTCCCTCTCGATCGCGAATCCAGGCCCGAGCGGTCGGTGGAGGACGAAACCCATCTGTTCGGGCGCTTCCCGTTCGGCGAGGTCGACGAGGTCGGCGATCGCGTGGAGTGCCTCCCTGGTGCCTTCACCGGTCAGCCCTGAGACCGACATGAGCCCGTCGAGTGGCTCGGCTTCGGGGAGGTCGGCCTTGTTGAGGATTACCAGGCTCGGTCGTCGCGACAGTTCGGCGGAGTATTGGGGGATCTCCCGGCGGAGGACCTCGAGTTGTCCTTCCGGGCCTACTTCCTGGGTTTCGGAGGGGTCGAGGAGATAGACCAGGACACGTGCCCGCTCAGTGTGCCGCAGGAACTCATGCCCCAGTCCCTTACCTTCGGCGGCACCCTCAATCAGGCCGGGGATATCTGCGAGCACGAATTCCCGGCCATCGAAGCTGACTACCCCGAGGTTGGGTTCGAGCGTGGTGAACGGATAGTTGGCGATCTTGGGTTTGGCCGCCGAAACCCTGGCGATGAAGGTTGATTTTCCGGCGTTGGGGAACCCGACGAGAGCCGCGTCTGCAAGAAGCTTCATTTCGAGGACAAACCATGCCGATCGCCCGTATTCGCCCTGTTCGGCGACTGCAGGGGCACGGTTGCCCGGATTGACGAAAGCGGCGTTGCCCCTGCCCCCCCGGCCCCCGGAGACGGCGAGGACCTCCTCGCCCTCCGAGACGAGATCGGCAATCACCGTGCCATCTTCATCGGTGACTGTCGTGCCGAGGGGAACCGGGAGCACCAGATCGTCTCCGGTTCGACCGTGGCGGAGGTCGCCCTCGCCATGAGTGCCGCTGCCAGCCTGATAGTGGGGATTGCGGTGGTAACGGAGCAGCGTTGCCACGGAAGAATCGGCGCGAAGAGTTATGTTCCCGCCCGGGCCGCCGTTGCCGCCGATGGGCCGTCCCTTCGGCTTTCCTTTCGACCGCACAAACGAAACAACCCCCGCACCACCGTTTCCGGCGCGGAGGTTGACTCGGACTCGGTCGACGAACACGACCGGTTAGTGTCCTTTCAGGTGGATTCGCTTGCTATTTCGGCGAGGGCAAACCCGATGAAATCGGGTTGCATTGAGTTTGAGCTGACTCAAACTCCTAACGGATGAAATCCGCATTGTCGGTCCTGGCAAGGACGCAGGACGCAGGCGCACCGGACTGTTCGTCAAGGAGGACGCCGCAAGGGGCGACAAGGGCCGCTGAAATACAAGCACGATCTGCCTGACAGGGCACCAACTTCTACTGGGGGACGACGTCTACATGACGACGATTGGCGCGCACGCCGTATTTGACGACGCCTTCACTCATGGCGAACAGGGTGTCATCCCCGCCTCTGCCCACGTTTGCGCCGGGATGGATTCGCGTGCCCCGCTGGCGGACCAGAATTGCACCTGCAGAAACCATTTCGCCGTCGAAGACTTTGGGGCCGAGCCGCTTCGCTTCTGAATCGCGGCCGTTCTTGGTAGAACCGCCTGCCTTTGTCTTGGACATTTCCTATTCCTCCTCAGACGACTGGGGCTTTGGCTTCTTGGCCGCCGCCGCCTTTTTCGTGGTCGAAGTCTTGCTGGCATCGGGCTTCTTTGCGGATGTGGCCTTCGCCTCGCTGGCAGACTTGTTCTTGGTCTCGACCTTGTCGGCCGCAGCTTTCTTCGGCGCGGCCTCTTCTGAAGCCGACTTGTCGGCTGTCGACTTGTCGGCCGTCGCCTTCTTGCTGGCAGCGGGTTTCTTGGCAGGAGCCTTCGCCCCTGGCAGGGTTATGCCGGTGATCTCGATCTGGGTGTACTTCTGACGGTGACCCTGACGGCGCCGGTATCCGGTCTTGTTCTTGTACTTGAAGATGTCGATCTTGGGCCCATTGGACTCGCCGAGGATCTTCGCCTGGACCGATGATTTGGAGAGAGAATCCTGATCGGAGAAGGCATTTCCGTCGTCGTCGACAACGAGAAGCGGCTCGAACGTCAGTTCCGTCTCATCGCCTTTGACACGCTCGATGTCGATGACGTCGCCGGAGTGAACCTTGGATTGTTTGCCGCCAGCGCGAATGATGGCATACATGTAAAACCTCTTCTGGAAGGGGAGAATCGATTGCTTATGTTACCGGCAACGCCGGGCAAGAACAAAAGGATTAGCCGACTCGCAGCGCTCAGTCATAGTCCTCGGCAGAGACACCGACATGGGCGTCGGCGTGGTCGTTGATGATCACTCCCCGACCGCCACACTGTTCACATTTGGTTGAGAACTGCTCGAGAAGCCCTGCAGAGACGTTCTTACGGGTCATCTCCACCAGACCGAGACTCGACACCTCGAAGACCTGGGTCCTGGTCTTGTCCCGGGCCAGCGTTTCCTTGAGGCGGCGCAACACTGCCTGTTGATTCGCGACCGACTCCATATCGATGAAGTCGATGACGATGATGCCACCGATGTCACGAAGCCTGAGTTGCCTGCCGATTTCCTCGGCGGCTTCGAGGTTGTTCTGCTTGACGGTCTCCTCGAGGGTCGATGAACCGACGAACTTGCCGGTGTTGACGTCGATGACGGTCAGCGCTTCGGTCCGGTCGATAACCAGGTGGCCCCCCGAGGGAAGGTAGACCCTGCGGTCAAGAGCCTTCTTGAGCTGGTCGTCGACGTGATAACGCTCGAACAGGGGTGGGTCCTCGTCGTACAGGGAGACCTTGGAGACGAGATCTGGAGCGGTTGAGCTCAGGTAGGAGATGACCTTGTCGTAAGCCGCTCTGTTGTCGATGAGCAATTTGCGGAAGTCAGCGGTGAAGTGCTCCCTGATGACCTTGATGATCAACTCGGGCTCTTCGTGGATCAGACGGGGTGCCCCGCCCTGCTGGGACTCGATGACAATCAATTCCCACTGCTTGACCAGCCGGGAGATATC
This sequence comes from Acidimicrobiia bacterium, assembly GCA_041742825.1. GTDB lineage: Bacteria > Actinomycetota > Acidimicrobiia > Spongiisociales > ZC4RG35 > MA-ANB-1. Next base: position 15,060 of record JBGTNX010000092.1, read on the forward strand.
AGCGGCCAGTTCTTCGGCTGTTGCATGGAGTGCGGCGGTGCGCACGATGACTCCGTAGCCTTTCGGGCGGACCTTGTTGATCACGTCGCGGAGGCGACCGCGGTCGTCGTCAGGAAGCCGACGGCTGATCCCAACGCTGTCCGAGTCGGGTACCAACACCAGGTAGCGCCCGGGCAGCGACGGCATACCGGTGAGGCGTGCGCCCTTGGCACCCATGGCATCCTTGGTCACCTGGACGAGGACCTCGTCACCGTCCTTCAGGACATTCTCGATCCTTCGTTTGGCCCGACCATTGGAGACACCGTCAACAGAGACGTCGGATGCGTAGAGCACGCCGTTCTTGGCGGCTCCGAAGTCGAGGAACGCGGCCTCCATTCCCGGGAGCACGTTGCGGGTCCGGGCGAGGTAGATGTTCCCGGCAACGGAATGAGCGGCTTCGCGGGCCACATAGTGCTCGACGAGGACCGGCCCTTCGAGGATGACTACCTGGGTCTGGTCACCCTTGACCCGGACCAGCATCTGCTTGCGCGCACTGTCGGTCGGGACGATTATCTCGTCATCGGACGGCCGGCGCGACCTGGTCCGGCTTGTGGAAACACCGTTCCGGCTTTGGCCCCGGTTCCGGTCCTTCTTGCGTTTGGTTGTCTTCTGGTCGGTCGTGTGCTCGGGGCGAGTGCTCTCTACCCGACGAACCTCAACCTTGTGCCCTTTGACCGTTACGGTTTTCCGCTCTTCGACTGTCCCCTGATCTGAGGACCGCCGAACAATCTGAGGGCTCTTGCGGCGAAACAGAGCCATGAATCTCACTCCTCTGAGAAGTTGGTGTGGATGC
>JBGTNX010000093.1:0-37918 GCA_041742825.1 Acidimicrobiia bacterium
TGAGGTGCTCTCCTTGATAGCTCAGGAATCGAACAAGTCTTTCAGTGCGGCAAACGGCGAATCCGAATCGTCACCGTGACCGCCACAGGGTTCCCTATTCAAGTCGATTCCGCACGTTGGGCAAAGTCCCAGACAGTCTTCACGGCATAAAGGTCGGGCCGGGAGAGAAAGGGCGAGCTCGTCTTTGGCGACCCCGCCGACATCGATGTGATCGTCGACGATTGCATATTCGTCTTCGTCCGGCTCGAGACCGAAATGATGCGAAACGGTGATGGTGAGCTGTTCGGACCAGGTGGTAAGGCAGCGGTTGCAAACGAGGTCCACTGTGGCTGAGGCCTCGAACACGGTGTTGACCCCTCCGGTGGTGCCGACGGCGCGGCCTGACACCTGCATCGGGCCGTCGACCACCGACTCGCCCAGTCGGAGTTGCACCGAACGCTGGCCGTCGAAGTCCCGCTCTTTGCCGGGGTTCCCCACCAGCTTGTCCACCTGGACCACCAATGCGTCCTCGGTCATGAGATCAGATTGGGACTTCGGGGGGTTTGGGCCTTGCCTGGTGCAATTCATTGCGTGAGGACTTGACCTCGCCGAGCAGCTGGCCGAGAAGGTCCTCGGCGTCGTGGAGTTTCGCCTCGATCTCGTCCTCGGTCTCGAGCCGGAGCCGTCGTGCCTCCCCTTCGGCCCGGCGCACCAGGATGTTTGCCTCTTCCACTGCCTCTTTTGTGATATTCGAGTCTGATACGAGCTCGTCAGCTTCAGCACGCGCTTTCTCGATGATCTCGCGGGCCTTCTCGTTGGTGCGGGAGATGAACGCCTCCCGCTCCCTGACCATCCACCGCGCCGCCCGCAGCTCGTCTGGAAGGTCGGTCCGCAGTTTCTCCAGCATCCCGAGGAATTGCTCCCGGTCGACAATCGCATTTCCGGACAGGGGGACCGACTTCGCCTCGTGGAGATGGACCATCAGATCATCGATTGTGTCCTGCAGATCCTGGAGGTCCGCCTGTACGGCTTGACTCTGCTCGGCTTCCCGGAACTCGTCGCCGGTTACTGCTTCGTCTGTCATTCCATTCGCTCCTTAAGCGCCCTGGCGACGGCCGGTGGCACCAGTTCGGTCACGTCCCCACCCAGTTTGGCAACTTCTTTGACGAGGGAGGAGGAAACGAAACCGTACCCGGCGGCGGTAGCCATGTACACAGTCTCCATCCCGCTCAGATGCCGGTTCATCTGGGACATTTGCTTCTCATACTCGTAGTCATCGATCGAGCGGAGCCCTTTGACCACGACATCCGCCCCCCGTTCGGCCGCATGGGTCACCAGCATCCCCGAGAAGGATGTCACCGAGACCCGATCACCAAAGATCTCCTCGAGCAACGCAATCCGCTCCGCGGTGGAGAACAACGACTGTTTCGATGGGTTGTCGACCACCGAGACAATGACTTCGTCGAAGACTTTGATGGCGCGTTCGATCACATCGACGTGTCCCATGGTCGGAGGGTCGAAGCTCCCCGGACACAGCGCAGTTGTCATTGTGCTTCAGCTTTCTTTTCGTATCTGAGGATTCTGGTATCTCCGTAGCGTTTCTCGGCGGCAACCCGCCAGTTTTCAGGCGCACGGGGCACACGATCACTGTGCCGCCTCGAGGCGACAACCTCGGCCCCGTCGACAAGGAAGGGGTCGAGGATTTCGAAATCAGCTTCGAGCTCTTCAGTCGCCAGGGGCCATGGCGGATCGATGAAAACGAGATGGAAGTTCCTCTCATTGACTCCGAGGAACTGGCGAACTTTCACCGGCGTCACCTCACCTCCGAGGCCAACGGTTCCGATGTTCTTCTTGAGCGCTTCCAGGGCGCGGGGTCTATTCTCGACGAACACCGCCGACCGGGCACCCCGCGACAGTGCCTCCAGGCCAAAAGAGCCGGCCCCCGCATAGAGATCGGCAACGTCGGCATCCACCACCCAGTCTCCGATGGACGAGAACACGGCCTCCTTGACCCTGTCGGTCACCGGGCGCGTGTCCGGCGTGTCGGGTCCCGCCAGTCGGCGCCCTTTGGCTTTGCCGGCAATGACTCTCATCAGGTCCAACTCATCTGGGATAACTCATCTGGGCTAGCTCACGAAGAGCCACTCGACTCGGTCGCCGAGCATCGCCCTGATCTCGGCCGCTAGCTCCGGGTGATCGCGCAGTTCGGGATCGGACTCGACGAGGGCAAAGGCGTCCCGCCGCGCCTTTTGCAACAGATCCGTGTCCGCCAGGACGTCAGCGATCTTGAAGTCGGTCATACCCGACTGCCTGGTGCCGAACACGGTCCCCTGCCCCCGGATGCGGAGGTCGGTGTTGGCAAGCTCGAACCCATCATTCGACTCCACCATCGCGGTCATCCGCTCCTGCCCCTCGTCTGTGGTCGGGTCGGCGAGAAGTATGCATACCCCCGGATGCTTGCCGCGTCCGACGCGGCCCCGGAGCTGGTGCAACTGGCTGAGACCGAACCGATCGGCATCTTCGATCACCATGACGGTGGCGTTGGGCACGTCGATTCCGACCTCGATCACGGTGGTGGCAACCAGCACGTCGATAGCTCCGTCGCGGAAACCCGCCATGGCGGCTTCCTTCTCCTGGGACGGCATCTGCCCGTGGATCAGTCCCACGGTCACCCCGGGTAGCAGCGAGGCGATCCTCTCGTGTTCGGCTGTGGCCGAAACGGCTTCCACCTTGGGAGAGTCTTCGACAAGGGGGCAGACCACAAATCCCTGTCTGCCCGCCTCCACCTCCTTCTTCAGCACCCCCCATGCGGTCAGTTCGGCTGAGCGCGGCAACAACTTGGTTCTCACAGGGGTGCGCCCCGGTGGCATCTCGTCGATAGTCGACACGTCGAGATCGCCGTACACCGACATTGCGATTGTGCGCGGGATCGGGGTTGCAGACATGATCAGGAGGTCGGGCTCGACCCCGTCAGCCTTCTCTTTGAGCATCACCCGTTGGGAGACACCGAAGCGGTGCTGTTCGTCAACCACGGCCGCCCCGAGGCGTGCGAATTCGACCCCGTCTTGGATCAGGGCATGAGTTCCGACCAGGAGATCGACCTGGCCGGACTTGACGTCGAGAAGCAGTTGGGTCCGGTTCACCCGGCCGCTGTAGTTCGTGGTTGCAGTTGAGCCGGTGAGGAGAGCGACGTGCACCGCAGGCCCATCGGCCCCGAACAAGCTCTCCATGCCCAGGTCGGAGGCCAACCCGAGGATGTCGGGAGACAAGCCGGCCTGTGCCAGCAGGTCGACGACCCCGAGGAAATGCTGTTCGGCGAGCACCTCGGTCGGGGCCATTATTGCGGTCTGCCAGCCGCCCTCGATTGCGGACAGCATCGCAGCAACTGCCACCACCGTCTTTCCCGACCCCACCTCTCCCTGGAGCATCCGGTGCATTGGCGGGGGCTTGCCCAGGTCTTCTCGGATCTCGGCGAGCACCCTCTCCTGTGCCCCGGTCAGTTCGTAAGGCAAGCCCCCGAGGAACTTGTCGAGCAACTCACCGGTCGGTTTGTGCTCGATGCCAGATGCCTCGGACTCCTGTCTCCGCTTGCGCAGGGCAAACGCTATCGACATCCGGAGAAACTCGTCGTACACCAGCCGGGTGCGGGCCGGCAGCACCTGATCTGTCGAGTCGGGAAAGTGGATGGTGGCGAATGCCTCATCGCGGGACATCAGGTCGTGCGATTCCAAAAGGTGGCCGGGGACCGGATCGTCGATGGGCCGGGACCGGATCAGGGCATTGTGAATCGCCCGTCGCATGATGGCGGGTTTGGCACTTGCCGTCGAGGGGTGCACCGGCACCACGCGACCGACCAACAACGACTCGGTCGGGGAGTCGAGAACGTCGACGTCGGGGCTCTTCATCTGCAGATCCCCCCGGAAGGATTCGACGACACCGGACAGGGCGACCTGTGTCCCCGGTTGCAGCTGTTTGGCGCGGAACGTTTGGTTGAACCAGATCGCCTTGATCTTCGCCGATTCGTCGGCAATGGTCGCCTCGATCATTGCCAGGTTCCGTTTCGGCCGTCGGGTATTGACCGAGCGCACCTCACCGATGAGAGTCACTTCCGCCCCCACCACCACATCAGCGATCAGTTCCTTGCGGCTCCGGTCGATGTACCGCCTCGGGACGTTGTGGAGCAGGTCGGCAACCGTCACCACACCGTGCTTCTTAAGCGTCGTCGCCCGCTGCCCGCCGAGCCCCTTGACCTCGGAGATATCGATCCCGGCGAGTCGGGCTAGCGTGGCCATCCGGGCTCCGCGATTTTCGTCACCACACCACGGTAACGGCGGAGTAGGACTTGGACACGGACGTCGCTATTCTCTCTGGTGGTCGCAACGGATACCACTTCCGTTTAGCCTCCAGACCAATTCCAGGAGTTTCAACCATGTCTTATCGCTGCGAAGTTTGCGGGAAAGAGCCGAGCTACGGCAAGACCGTCAGCTTCTCTCACAAGCGCAACAACCGTCGCTGGCTCCCCAATATCCAGCGGATCCGTGTCAAGCACGGCTCCAACACCCGCCGTGCCCGCGTGTGTACTTCATGCATCCGCGCCGGCAAGGTAGAAAAGGCCTGACCAGGGTGGCCCAAGGAGTCGTGAAGGTCTACGACCCCGTCACCGGGGTGGGAATCGTCGTCACCGAAGCCGACAAGTCCGAAGTCTTTCTCCGCCCCGGCTCGCTGCAGGGATCGATCTTCCGGACTTTGCGCCAAGGGCAGAGGCTCGTTTTCGACAAAGTCGAAGAAGGCGATCGCGCCTTCGCCTCCAACCTCCGTATGGGCCAGGACGGCTACTGACCGCCACCGCTCTCGCCGGAACAAGTTTCCTCTTCGTCCACTAGAGTCGCCATTCCATAGCGAATAGGAGAGCAAGTTGGTCCAGGCTTACGTTCTGATCCAGACCGAGGTCGGCAAGGCCGCCCTGGTCGCAGAAGACGTCCGGAAGATCCCGGGTGTCGACTCCGCCGACGACGTCACCGGCCCCTACGACGTCATCGTCAAAGCAACAAGCGAAGACGTCGACTCGTTGGGCAAGCTGGTAGTCGCCAAGATTCAGGGAATCGAAGGCATCACCCGCACCCTTACCTGCCCGGTAGTACACCTCTAGTCAACACTGCTGCCGGAAGGCGACAGTTCAACCAAGCTTCGATGCGATAGTGCCCGCATTCCGCAACGCGGTCCCGTCGCTTCCCGCAACCGAAAACACCCTCGTCGGTGTCGACACGGCTTCGGCAACCATGTCGGCGAACAGCACTGATCTCTCGATCTTCGGGTCGATCCACAGGTATGTCGACATCGACCCGGGAATCGTGTTGGCTTCGTTGACAAATAGCTCTCCGCCGCGTTCGAGGAAGTCGATCCGGGAGATCCCCCGCAACCCCGCAGCCCGCACTACACGCCGCGCCGCGTCTTCGACCTCTTGCTTTAGGCCCGGGGCGAGCGACGCAGGCAGTTCCCTACCCGAACTGACCTCCCCTCCCCAGGCGAGATATTTCTGGTCGTAGGAGTAGATCCCGTCGACATCTCTGACCGGTTCCTCGATCGCCGAGACCTCGAGTGAGGGATAGGTCCTCACGGCAACCTGGAGATCGCGGCTCGACTCGAGGAAAGGCTCGACCACGGCCCCCTGGTCGAAGTATGACGAGCTCTTCTTCAGTGCAAGCACCGTTTCCCAGTCGCCGGCGACTTCGATCCCGATCGAGGAACCGCCGAAGCGTGGTTTGACGATATAAGGGCCGGCGAATCTGGGGCGGGGCTCATCGCCGACGGCAACCAGCGCCCGGGGAAGGGTCTTCATCCCGGCACTCGCCATGGCCGCACCGAAGGCGAGCTTGTCCATTCCCAATGCCGAAGCGGCCTGACCGGGCCCGGTGTAGCGGAGACCTGCGAGGTCGAAGAGTCCCTGCAGCGTCCCATCCTCGCCGGGGCCGCCGTGACAGGCAATGAACGCGGCATTTATGCCAAGAGGCTTGCGTTTGATTCGGAATCCTTCCCTTGGGGCGGCGGAGAAGGAGAGCTCCTTTGCGCGTCCGGGGACACCATCCACGAAGTCGCTGGCTTCGAGAGAGGGGTCGACCTGGTGCCATTCGCCTGTCTTCGACCAGTAGACACCAATTACATCGTCGAGGGCGTGAAGCACCTGCAGTCCGGTGAGAATCGAGATGTCGTGCTCATCCGATGGCCCTCCGAACACAACCGCTGTTTTCGACACTGTGCAACACCTCTATGGATAATGGTCGGGAAGATCGTTCTCGTATAAAACCGCGTCGCCGGGGCCGAGCCTGTCGCGCACAACGGCTACCGCTGCGTCGCGGGTGGGGACGACGGTAACCGACGCAGGCCCTTTACTGGTGCCTCTCAGCAAGGCTTTCCGGTTGGTTGTTCCCACGATGATCACCTGGTCGCAGATGGTGGCGGCGGCGTTGGCAAAGGCTTCGTTCTCGGCGTCCTGCATGGGCCCCAATTCGACCATGCCCGGGGTCACCAGAACTTTCCTCCCGGGTTGGCGGCCCAGCGTCGCCAGGGCTCTAGCTGCCCCTGCAGGGTTGGAGTTGAACGTGTCGTCGATGACCGTGACTCCTGCAGGTGACACCGCGACGCTCTGGCGGTGCTCGGAACCGGGAAGGCTGGCAAAGAGCCCGCCATCGACTTCATACCCGAGAGCCTCGACGATGCCGACCGCGACCGCGAGATTGGCGGGGAAGACCGAGTCGGGCACGTTGCCCAGGACGACGCCGCGGGAGCGAATCGACCCTTCTTCGTACTGAATGTCGGAAGGCTTGCCCGACACCGACACCGTGGTCAGGTCGAGATCGTTCCGATTTTCACGTGCGAGGCCCTCCAATAGCGGATGATCCACTGAAATGACCCCTTTGCCGGCACGTTCGAAGATCTCCGACTTGGCGGCAACGATCTTTTCCTCCGACCTGAAACGCTCCAGGTGCACCGGGCCGATCGAGACGATGGCTGCCACAGAGGGCTCGATCCACCTGCAAAGGTCGGCGATCTCACCAGCGCCGTAGGTACCCATCTCGGCGACGAAGACCTCGGTCCCGGGGACGAGGTGGTCGTTGATCGCCCGGGCCAGCCCCATCCGGTTATTGAACGAAGCGGGACTTGCAACGGTTCGGGCCGACTTCTCGACGAGGTGGCGGACGTATTGTTTTGTCGTCGTTTTCCCGTACGAGCCCGTTATCGCCACCACACGCGCTCCGGAATCTTTGAGGCGACGGGAGGCCTTCTCCACCCAGCGGTCCCCCAGCCTCCTCTCGATGGGGGCGAGCAGCAACAGGGCTAGGTCAACCAGAACCGGAAGCAGGAGCACAATAAGGACCAAGACCGTCGGTGCGTCGAGGACGAGGCCGGCCGCAAGGCCACCCAGCACCACGACGGTTACGGTCGCCGCAACCCGGCGCAACCTCGCCGTCCAGGACAGGGGCGAGGTACGGCCCCGGACCGACAGGCCGATGGGGCCGACCTGGGCGAGGGCTGTCAGCAAGCCAAGCCTCGTATCGAAGAGGGTGCCGGCGACACCGGCTACGGCCATGACCAACAACAGAGGGTTGTACGGGCCTGCGGTCCACCACCTGAGCGCGAAGCGGGTGGTCGCAGGGGCCAGGTAGTGCTCGCGTTGAGCGATGCGAACCCATCGAAGACCGGCCGGTATCGCGGCCAGCACGCAGGCGCCGGCCAGTAGCCAGGTCACGCCATCATCTTGGTGACGGCATTGCGCAGCGAATCGGGGTCCTGGACCGGGAGCAGATGCCCAACGTCTTCCACGACTTCGAGCGTCGCCTCACCACCCGAACGGCTGACCAAAGCCGCCGCCTCCTCGGCCACCGCCACCGGAACTTCGCGGTCTTCGGCGCCCCAGAGAAAGTGGATCGGACCGGCGATCCGGGATAGTTCGTCGCGATATTCCTCGTTGACGACGGTCACCAGGATGTCTCTCATCACCCCGGTAGCGGCGCGGTAGTCGGCGGACCCGCGCTTCTTCTTCATCGCCTCGAAACTGCTATTCGAGACAACTCCGTAACGATTCAGGACACGGGCCAGCCTGTAGCCGGCGGGCGGGTTCTTGCCAGGGGTGCGCCGGAGCAGCGGGGCTCCTGTGACCAGTGTTCCCCGGATCCGGTCGGGATGTTCCGCGGCGAGGCAAACCGCGACCCTCCCCCCGAAAGAGTGCCCGACCAACAGGGGTGGTTGCTGGAACTCGTCCAAAACCGGGAGGAGGAGTTCGGCGTACTCGCGCGCCCCGATCGCAAACTCGGGCGGTGGCGTCGCCCCGAATCCAGGAAGATCCATCGCAAGCGCGCCGATAGCCGCCAAACTGTGGGAAAAGTCACTCCCGCGCCGACCCCAGCCATGCAGGGCGAGGACCCGCGGCTGGCCGACACCGACAGCTTCGGCAAACAAGGACCCATTCACCAGAGACCGCAAAGCCAAAATTCAACCCTCGATAGTCGACTGATAGTTGCCGAGAATACTTTGAAAGGCAGAGAACCCTCACTTCATGACAGCACAAACGATTAGCACCCACCGGGCAATGAGCTCCTTCCGGGGCTCTTTGCTGCGGCGTGCGTCAGCCGTCGGCTGGTTCGTGCTGATCATCCTCGGGGCTCAGGCTTTGCGAGAAGTAGAGCCTGCGGGCCCGGTCTTCTCGCTCCCGGAGTTCTACATACCCATAATTGTCTTGGCTGTGACCCTCATCGTGACTACCGCGGTGCGCTGGGAAAAATTGATGTCGACCGGGGCCGCACCGTGGATCTCGCTGGTGTGGCTGGCAATGTTCATCTCGGGAATCGGGGCCATAGCTCTGATCCCATCGATGAACCCCACCGCCGCCCCCATCATGTTCGGGCTGGCCGCCGTCTCCGGGTTGCTCCTCACCTGGTGGGCGCACGCATTCATCACAGTGGCAATCGCCGCCGTCATCAGCTACGTATCGATCGAAATCGGGCTCGACCTCGTAGGGCCCCTGCTGACCGTGATTGCTGTGGCTTCTGCCACGGCGCTTGTCGGCTTCGAGTTCGAAAAGGAGAGCGTCCGTTCGGCGTCACGTGAATCCGAGATCGCACAACAACGCGGGGATTTCGAACGCCTCTACGAAGTCAGCGCCACACTGGCACGGGCCGAATCGCTCTCTGAGATCGTGCCCCACCTCGTCGGCACAATTTGCAAGTACCTCGACGCCCAGGTGGGAGTCGTCTTGCTCTACAACTCCGACCAGCACCGCCTCGAGGTGATGAGCCCGATCTGGGTCAACGGGTACCCGTTGGAGACCGAAGTGATGGTGACCAATGTCTCTGGCCCCGGGGTCGCTGCGCAGGCGTTCAAGGCGGCGCGCCCGATCCTGGTCCGTAATGTCGACGCTGACTCCAGCAGCCACGGGCTGCTCCGCGAGTTGGGAATCGAGCAGGCAATGATCGCCCCGCTCAAAGTCGAGTCGATGCGTGTCGGCCTAGTCATCATTGGCGACCCCTACGATTCGGACTTCACCGACGACCAGCTCAGCGAGCTCGGGTCCCTTGCCGCTCCCGCGGGTCTCGTCCTCTCTCAGATCGGACGGTATGAGGCGCAAGCCGACATGGCCCGCAGACTCGAGGAAGTTGCACAGATGAAAACCGACTTCGTCTCCACCGTCAGCCACGAATTACGCACTCCCCTGACGTCGATCATCGGGTCGCTCGACACCGTCAACCGCCCCGAGCTCCAGCCGGAGTCGACAACAGCCCAGGAACTTCTCAGCACGGCGCGCCGCCAGGCCGGGCGGTTGCAGCGCCTCATCGACGACCTGCTCGTCGTGTCCCGAATCGACCGGGGGGCGATCCCCATCCACCTCGAGACGATCAGCCTCGAAGACCTCCTCCGAGAGATCGCCAACACGGTCTCCATCGAGCCGAGAGTGAATGTCGAACCGGCCGACCTCGCCGTCGAGGCGGACAAGGACCACCTCTCCAGGATCATGATCAACCTCGTGGAGAACGCGGGCAAGTATGCGGCAGGAAGCCCGGTCGAGATCTACGGCTACGAGAAGGGCCAGAAGGGTGCGATCGCCGTGGTCGACCACGGGCCCGGCGTCCCTGACCACGAGAAAGAGCGGGTTTTTGAGCGCTTCACCCAGATCGACCAGTCGGATACTCGATCCAAGGGGGGCACGGGCCTCGGCCTGAGCATCGTTCGCTCGCTCGCCGAGGTGATGCACGGATCGGTCAAAGTCGAGGACACCGAAGGTGGCGGCGCCACCTTCGTGCTACAGCTCCCCAAGGCGCGAGTGGACGCTGGAGTTTAGTTTTCGCCGGGACCGGAGCCTGCAGCCACGGCGTGGAATCCGCCATCCACGTGGATGATCTCGCCCGTTGTCATCGGAGCCCAGTCGCTGAGCAGCACGCAGACCATCCTGGCTACGGGATCGGGATTGGATGTGTCCCAATGCAACGGGGAGCGCTCTCCCCACACCTCATCGAACCTGGTGAATCCGGGGATCGACTTCGCCGCGACCGTCGAAAGCGGGCCGGCGGAAACTGCGTTGACACGGATGTTGTACTCACCGAGATCGCGGGCCAGATAGCGAGTGACCGACTGCAAAGCCGACTTGGCTACGCCCATCCAGTCGTACGCCGGCCATGCCTGGGTGTTGTCGAAATCGAGGGTCACCAATCCCCCACCACCCGCTTCTTTGAGGAGCGGGAGCAGGGCAACGGCAAGGGTCTTATACGAGAAGGCGGAGGTGCTGAAAGCGATTTGCGCCGACTCCGCTGGGGTATTGAGGAAGTTACCTCCCAGGGCATCCTCAGGGGCGAACGCGATTGCATGAAGCGCACCGTCGATCTTGCCCCACCGCTCGGTGAGGCCTGCCGTGAGGCTCTCGACATGGGCCGGGTCGTTGATATCGAGCTCGATGACATCGCAGGGCGACGGAAGCCGCTGGACAGAGCGTTCGGTGAGGCGCAAGCCGCGGCCAAACCCGGTGACCACGATCTCCGCGCCCTCCTCCTGTGCGATCCGGGCGACGTGCCATGCAATCGAGTCGTCGGTGAGAACGCCGGTGACCAGCAGTTTCTTGTCTTCCAACAGCATCGGATCTCCTAAAAATTGACACCAAACGTCTGGATGCCCCTGATGGCGAGACCCATCGAAAAGAGCAATGCCAACCCGTAGTAAAGCATCGGTCTCTTCCGAAACTGGGGTCGATAGATATAGACGAAGGCCAGGGTCACTGCGATTACGACCCCGTAGAACACATGCTGGTTACCCGGATCGGTGCCACCCGAGAACATGACCACCCCGGTCACGACCTGAATCAGGAGGGCAGCAATCGACACCCCCACCGCCCAGCCGAAGCCGCGCCCCGGCTCCTGGTTGCGCCCGATCAGACCCCACAGCCCGACAGTCCCGCTGACAGCGATTGTTGTGTATCCCCAAATGGTGTGGAACGAGCTCACGGCGGCCAGCTTAGGTTTGCCGTTTGTACCCTTTCGCGACAACTACACTGCGCCCAGGAGGTTGTTCATGTACGAGGCAGTGCAGTTCATCGAGGTCGAGGGCGCGGCCGATCCGGTTCAGACGATCCTTGGAGAGTTCTCCAGCGAAAGCCCGGCCGTGGAGATGGTTCGCGCCACCCGAGCCTCATTCGTCGAGTCCGGGGCTGAGGATTACGCATGGTGGGTGGTCCGGAAGCACGGAGCCACCCTCGCCGAATTCATCGCCGACTCCAAGAGTGACAAAGAATTCGTCCTCGACATCCGTTCAGGCCAACTCGTCGAGGTCTGACCCGGTAGCGGTGAGCGATCCGATAGACCGAGCCGGCGAGTGGCCCCCATGGTCAAAGACCTGGTACGGCTACCTCGTGAGGTTGGTGGTCGCCATCTCGGGGATCGTCTTCGGCCTCTTCCTGGTTCTCATCGGTTACTACAGCGCAGTCGACTGGAAAACAGGGGAGGCGAACTGGACCCTCGCCGCAGGCGCCGTCATCGTCGCCGGGATCGTCCTGGGCATCTATTGCTCAATCGGTGCGATCCGCCCCACCAAAGCTTGGTTTTTGCCGCCACTCATCCTCACCGTGCTCGGCCTATTGGGCCTGGTCGCCGCCTGGGTTGCGGACCTGGCCCGCAACCTCAGTTGATTGCGTTTGAGCCCGGCTTCAGGCGAGGAGGTCTGCGTTTTCCTTCCGGAGCACCTTCTTGTCGAACTTGCCGGTCCCGGTCTTGGGCAGAGCATCGATGAAGACATAGCGGTCGGGCAACCACCACTTCGCCACCCGTTCGGTGAGAAAGTCGATGAGGTCGTTTTCACTCACTGCGGATCCGGGAGCCGCCACGACAAACGCCACCGGGCGCTCCTGCCATTTCGGGTGCTTGAGCCCGACCACAGCCGCTTCCGCCACCCCGGGATGGGCCATGATCGTGTTCTCCAGGTCGAGCGACGAGATCCACTCCCCTCCCGACTTGATCACGTCTTTGGCACGGTCGGTGATCTTGATGTAGCCCTCTGGCGTGATCTTGCAGACGTCGCCGGTGCGGAGCCAGCCATCTTCGAAGGAGTCCGATGAGCGGTCGTCTTTGTAGTACTCGGCTGCGATCCACGGGCCCCTGATCAGCAGTTCGCCGAAGGCCACGCCGTCCTGGGGCAACTCCTCACCGATCTCGTCCACGATTTTCACCTCGAGGCCCGGAGAGTGGATGCCTGCCGTCTCCAGGACGTCGAGCTGGCGTTGCAGGTCCCAGTCCTCCATTCCGGATTTCAGCTCGGCGACCGAGGCGACCGGGTTGGTCTCAGTCATGCCCCAGCCCTGGACCACCCGGAGGTTCTTCTCGGTCAGGAACCACTCGATAAGTGATCTCGGCACCGCCGAGCCCCCGCAGAGGAAGGCCCGCATCGACGACAGCTCGACCTCTGGGTGATCGATCAGATACTGCTTGATCCCTAGCCAGACCGTGGGCACGCCGGCGGAGAATGTCACTTGCTCACGGTCCAGCAACGGCACCAGGCCGTCGGGTGTCAGGTCGGGGCCTGGATAGGTCAGCTTCGCCCCCTGGGTGACTGCCATGAATGGATAGCCCCATGCCGCGGCGTGGAACATCGGAACCACGGGAAGAACATTGTCTGAGGCATACATTGGTGTGTTGGCCAGGTTCGAGATGGTGTGGAGGTAGGTTGATCGCTGGGTATAGGCGACTCCCTTGGGGTTGCCAGTGGTGCCCGAGGTGTAACAGAACATCATCGGCGACCTCTCGTCGAGCAAGGGCCAGACGCCATGCTCGTCGACATCTGCGATGAGGTCCTCGTATGCGATCGACCCCGGGAGCCGATCGTCGGCCTCCTCCCCCATAACCACGTAGGTGGCGACGGTGGGCAACTGTTCGACGAGGGGTGCCACCACACCGACCAGATCCGGATCGACGAAGATGACCCTGTCTTCGGCATGGTTGACGATGTAGACGATCTGTTCGGGGTGGAGTCGGATGTTGAGCGTGTGACAGACCCGGCCGGTGTTGGCAGTTGCCCAGTAGAGCTCATGGTGACGCCGGTTGTTCCAGGCGAAGGTTCCGACGACTCCACCGCGGTCGACCCCGAGGCGTTCGAAAGCGGTGGCGAGTTTCCGGATCCGGGTATCGGTCTCCCCGTAAGTCGACCGGACGACGCTGCGGTCGGATTCGACCGAGACGATCTCCCGATCCGGATAGAGGCGTACCCCCCTGTTGTAGAGCGTGGACAGGAGGAGCGGGAAGTCCTGCATGTGCGCCATCAGGAGCCCTCGAGCAGCTTTGCCTTCTGCGCCTCGAACTCGGCGTCCGAGAGTTTCCCTTCATCGTGTAACCGGGAGATGATTGCCAGCTGTTCGGGCACACTCTGTGACGCCGTCGAAGCTCCCGCTTGCATGCCAGCGATGTTTTGCTGCGTCATCCGCTTCTCCCGTTCGGCGTAGATCATCGATTGCACACCTTCGGGGTCGGGAATGTCCCGGTATCGGCTTTGGCCGTGGGTGCCTGCCGACTCGATCAGGAGGTCCCCCGTCCCGAAGATCCGTTCGAGAGCCCTCTGAGTGAAGGCGACGTCGTTGATCACCTCGTGAGGTATCTCTTTGCCGGTCTTCGAGATGAGCCCTGCCCGATAGATCACCCTCTCATTGGTGATGACGTGATTAGTGGTCAACCATCGGATCAGGCCTTCGGCAGTGACAATGAGCCCCGCCACGATCAGTCCCACGCTGATCCACCAATTCCAGCCCTGGATCTGGACGAGGATGATGAGGACGATGATCAGGAGGAGCAGGGCACCCTCCTTCAGTATCCCGGTCCAATGAGGCCGGAATTCGGAGACGATTACCTCGTCCTTGCTGAGCAATTTTGTCGGGTAGCGCATGTCGCCAAGCGTACCCACGAACTTCCCTACCTGCTCTGATCAGGAAGACCACAGATTTCGGGCTGCGGTCCGAGCGGTTATGGTCGGGTGACATGGGTCCACTGCTTGCGATGGGAATTCTGGGCACTGTGCTATTTGTCGTCACGTTCACCATCGACGGTGCGGCCCGCCCTGACTACAGCCCGGCCCGGCATATGGTCAGTGCTCTTGCCCTGGGGCCACGGGGGTGGATCCAGAGCACCAACTTCATGGTGTGCGGGACGCTGATCATCGCGTCGGCTGTGGGTATCTACCAGGCCGTGGACTCGCCGTGGTTGCCGCTACTGGTGGGCTTCTTCGGAATCTCAATGGTGCTATCAGGTGTCTGGAAAATGGACCCGATGAGTGGGTACCCGCCCGGCACGCCCGACACGACAACGTCCGAGCCGAGCCGGGCACATCGACTACACGACCTTTTCGGGATCGGCGTTTTCGGTTCTCTGCCCGCGGCCGCCATTGTCGCAGGGTTCACCCTGAAGGATTCCGGATGGTCGGTCTACTCCTGGGCGACTGGTGCGGCACTCGTAGGGCTGTTACTTGCTTTCGTTACCGCATTGGAGTCCAACTCACCGCGGCTGGGACTTGTGCAACGCATCATGATCCTGGTGGGTTGGGCCTGGCTCGCTCTCCTGTGTATTCACCTGATGTAGCCTCACCCGCAAGCGATGGGATTTCCAACTTGATCAACCTGGAAGCGTCGGCATCCCGGCGCGACGCCCTCACAGCCGCCCGGCTCGATCGGCTGATCCCCACTTTGATGGATGATGCCGCCGTCGACTGCTGGGTTCTGGTCTCGAGGGAGTACGCCGAAGATCCGGTGGTGGAGACGATGCTGCCGGCGAAATGGATGTCTTCACGCCGGCGTACCATCCTCCTGTTCTTGCGAGACGGTGACGGATATGCCCGGGAGGCTATAACGCGGTACGAGGTCGATGGTCTATTCCCGGCTGGATGGGACCCCGACGTCGAACCTGACCAGTGGGCGGCATTGGCAAGACGGATCGGCGAGGCCAACCCCGGGTCGATCGCAGTCAACACTTCCGCTGACTTTGCTCATGCCGATGGACTGACCGAAACCGAGCACGGGCGACTTCTCGATGCTCTCGGCCCCACGCTGGCCGGCCGGGTTGTCTCGGGCGAGAAACTTGCGGTGCGCTGGTTGCAAACCCGGTTGCCCGAGGAGCGGCAAGTGCTCGAAGAGGCATGTGCGGCCGCCCACGCGATCCTGCGCCGCGCCCTCTCACCGGAGGCGATCAATCCCGGCACAACAACCACCGCCGACCTCGAGTGGTGGCTGCGGGGCGAAGTCCAAAAGCTGGGTTGCAGAGCGTGGTTCCATCCCTCGGCCTCAGTGCAGAGGAATGGCCGCGACCTGCGGGGCTCGTTCGCCTCAGCGACACGGTCGACAGTCATCGAGCCCGGCGATCTGGTCCACATCGATTTCGGCCTGGTCTGGGACCACCTCTGCACCGACCAGCAGCAGCATGGATACGTCCTGGACCGTCCCGGCGCCAGGGTGCCGGAAGGGCTGCTCGAGGCAATGCACAAGGCAAACCAGGTCCAGGACATCCTCCTCGAGCAGTTTGTCGATCGGTCCTCGGGAAATGAGATACTCACCCGAACCCTCGCCGGAAGCCGGGAAGCTGGCCTGGAAGCCACGATCTACACCCACCCGATCGGATACCACGGCCATGGTGCTGGAGCGACGATCGGGCTCTGGGACCAACAGGACGGAGTGCCGGGCAGCGGCGACGTCGACGTTTTCGGGCCGTCGGCCTGGTCGATCGAGCTCATGAACCGGTCCCACATCCCGGAATGGGATGAGACTGTTGCGATCATGCTCGAAGAAGAAGCATGGTTCGAATCAGGCGTCGCGACCTGGGTTGATGACCGCCAGACGGAGATCTGGGCGATTTGAGCAGAAAGCACCCCTGACGCGAGAAGGCCCCGAGGGAGCCGTGACCGAAGTCTCAACCCTCTCGGGACTCTCGCCGTTCGGACTCAGGCCGGGGACCTGACTCCGATCGGTAACCGTCGGCCGAAGCCGGCAGCCCGCATGATCCGAAGATCACACTCGCATGACCCGAAGGTCACACTGGTCTCGATCCGAAGATCGAACTCGATCCGGAGATCGAGCTGAAAGATCCGAAGATCCTCCTGCAAGTCCGAAGACTCGCATGGTCTTTGATCGCCCGACGATCCCGAAGGATCCCCGTTCGATCTCCGACCGGTCCCCAGAGCTTCCGGTTTCCCTTCAGCCCGGGTAACCGTTCCTGCGATTATCGGGATCGACTCTCATCGATCCTGTCCTCGCCGAACCGGTGCCTCCGGGGCAAGCCCCTTCGGCGTGAACGGAAAAGTAGACCGGGCGCACCCGCATGACAAGCTGTCCCCGTGATTGATTTTCGCGACCGCCTCATTGGTTTTCGCGAGTCGCTGAAACCGCCCTGAAAACTTGAGAAACCCCAAGGGAGCACAAAACCGAAGTCTCCTGCCCTCTCGGGGTTCTCTTCCACTCGCACCAGGAAAGCGGGCCCCTGGCCGGGTGGTTGGCGAAGAGGCCGGAGCCTCTTCAATCCAGGAAAACCGAAGCTTTCCCTTCCCCGAATCGGGGTCGCCCCCAACCGGTAGAGGGAAGGTATTGGATCCTGGTTGGAGCGTCAAGGGCGACCGAGGATTTGTTTTCGCGAAGGAGACGGGCCGATTGGACAGAGATGAGACAAGCCCTCTTTGTGTCACACCCGGTTCCTATGATCGGAACCATGACTGCGAGAGTTGCACCACCCGAGGCCCCCGTTACCGGGCTCGAGACGCTCTCACCGAGTCGCGCCAGTGACTTCAAGACCTGCCCGCAGCTCTTCAAATTCCGGGCAATCGACCGCTTGCCCGAGCCAACCACGATCTATCAGGCCCGGGGGACGACGGCCCATGTAGCTCTGGAACGTCTCTACGACTTACCCCAGGGCGACCGCGACCCCGACCGGCTCTTCGACTTGTTCCGCGAGGCATGGACCGAGTGCCGACTCGATGAGGAGTATGGGAGCCTGTTCGAATCGGGTGCGGATGAAACAGCGTGGGGCGTCGAGTCTCTGCAACTCCTCGCCAACTATTTCGCTATCGAAGACCCTCGCAAGATCGACCCTTTTCAGCGAGAGATGGACATGACCGAAGATCTAGATGGCATCGTGATCAGGGGGATCCTCGATCGGATCGACCGCGAGGCTGACGGCAGCCTTGTGATCACCGACTACAAGACCGGTAAAGCACCACCGGAGCGTTTTGCCCTCCCCGCCTTCTTCGCACTGAAGATCTACGCCCTCCTGATCCGACGCCGGACCGGTGAGACTCCCCGGGAGCTGAGGCTGCTGTATCTGAACGGGCCAACCCTGTACCGCCTGGCCATCGACGACATCCAGCTCAACGCCATGGACAGCCAACTCCGCGCCCTGTGGGCGGCGATCAATCGTGCGATTTCGACAAACAGTTATCCGCCGAAGCCAGGGCGGCTATGTGATTGGTGCTCTTTCCAGAATATCTGCCCTGCGTTCGCCGTCGCCGGGGACTCAGGCTCGCTTTAGGGGAAGACGCCCCTGACCAGTTTGGCGTCGGCGACACGTCTGATCCCCTTGATGAGGGCAGCTGTGCGCATGTCGACGCCCTCCGAGGTGGCAATTGTGTGCACGTCGTCGAAAGCCCTCACCATGATCTCCCGCAATCGGCCGACGGTCTCATTCTCCGTCCAGAAATACTTCTGCACATCCTGCACCCACTCGAAATACGAGACGGTCACCCCACCGGCGTTGGCCAGGATGTCGGGGACGAGGAGCACACCCCGCTCCCGGAGCATTGCGTCGGCCGCAAGCGTGGTCGGGTTGTTGGCACCCTCGATGATGATCTTGGCCTGGATATCGTTGGCGTTGTCAGCCGTGACAACACCCTGAATGGCGGCAGGGACGAGAACGTCGACCGGGAGTTCGAAGAGCTTGTTTCCTTCGATGAAATCTGCATCGGGGAAACCCTCGAGGAACCGGTTCTCGTCGACCCATTTGGTCGCTGCGGCGACGTTGAGCCCGTCAGGGTTGTATATGGCTCCCGAAATATCGGAGACGGCAACGATCTTGGCCCCCATTTGCTCTCCGGCAACCGCGGCGTAGCGGCCGACGTTTCCGAACCCGTGAATGGCCGTGGTGACATTGTCCGGGTCGATTTCCCGCACCGCCGCCGCCTGGGGCAAGAGGAACATCAGACCTCTCCCCGTCGCCTCGCGTCGGGCCACACTGCCTCCCAGTGCCGGGGGCTTGCCGGTGACGACCGCAGGCACCGCGTGACCCACATGCTGGGAATAAGTGTCCATCAACCAGGCCATCACTTGCTCGTTTGTGCCCAGGTCCGGAGCAGGTATGTCCTTGTCCGGGCCGATGACGTGGATGATCTCCATGGTGAACCGCCGGGTGACACGCTGCAGCTCGGACCGGGAGAGGCCCATCGGGTCGACCCTCACCCCACCCTTCGCTCCCCCGAACGGCACGCCGACGATGGCGCATTTCCAGGTCATCCACATCGCAAGGGCAGCGACTTCACCGAGGTCGACATCGGGCGCAAACCGAATTCCTCCCTTGGTCGGGCCCATTGTCGTCAGGTGCTGAACCCGGTAGCCAAAGAGAGTCTCGACGTCGGCATATGTGTCATGTCGGAATGGAAAGGTCACAACAGTCGATTTCTGCGGGACCTTGAGCCGATCAGCGATGTTCTCGTCGAGGCCCATCAGTGTGGCGACGTTGCTGAATTGATCGACCGCCTCGCGGTACATCGGCGAGTCGAATTCGTGTGCAATGGCCATGCGGGTCTCCGTTGGAAATCTCTTGGCATTGAATCTAACGACTGACGACAGACTTTTCTGTCACACCGTGCCCGTATCGTCAACACAATGAAATCAATTGCCCATATCCGTCCAACCCGGAATGTCTCCGACCAGAGCGCTGAGGATCAGAGCTACGACCCCGAGGCCGCTTTCGCAGATCCCGTGCGATATCTGGCCGGTCTCGGTATCGAGTCCCGGCTCGTCGGTCAGACTCTCCAAGGATCGCCGGAACCTGCGGCGGTCCAGGAGGCAGCCTGATCTACGATCGTCGGATGAACGACGAGTCCCGGATAGGTTCAGACGAATGGGATGTTGCTCTCGATGTCAGCGATGGTTACCAGGTTGTCGTTGCCGGCCCCGGGGCCGGCAAAACCGAGTTTCTCGTCAGGCGTGTCGAGCGCCTGGTCGAGGCGGGACACGCAACCCGCGAGCAAATCCTCGTCCTCACCTTTTCGAGACGGGCAGCAAAATCGATCGGGGACCGGATCAATCGCACCCTGGGAGGCTCGACGGTCCCGGTCGAGGCGACCACCTTCCACTCCCTCGCGTTGCGAATACTCGAGTCTGCCACCGACGGGGTTCGCCCCACCCCACTGACCACCCCAGAGCAGATCGCCACCGTCAAGGATCTCCTCGCCGCAGAGGATCCAGCTGAGTGGCCCCTCACCTACCGCGGCGTCCTGACCACAAACGGATTCGCCGAAGAGGTCGCCGATTTTCTGATGCGATGCTCGGAGCGCCTGCTCACGCCGGACGATCTCGAGCATCGTGCATCCGAACGCGCCGATTGGAGAGGGATTCCGGGCTTCTACCGGCACTACCTCGACCATCTCGACGCTAGCGGTCGGGTCGACTATGGAACGTTGCTGGTGGAGGCAGTCGGCGCTCTGGCCTCGGGCGAAGCACCCGGCGTTGCCCGGCAGTACACCTATGTTCTCGTCGACGAGTATCAGGACACCTCTCCCGCGCAGGCGAGACTCGCCGAACTGTTGTCGGCCCACACCGGCAACCTGACTGTTACCGGCGACCCCTATCAGTCGATCTATTCGTTCCGGGGCGCAGAGCTGAGAAATATCGCCGATTTCGAGACCGACCATGACGAGGGGAAACGAATCATCCTCGATGGCTCGTTCCGCGTTCCGGAAGCAATCATGACTGCGGCGCTTCGCGTTGTCAGCGCCGGCCAGCTGCCCGGCTCGGCAGGACCGGTAACGCCTGCGCCCCATCAAGGACGGGTCGAGGCCTACATCTTCGACCAGGAGACTGCAGAGGCCGAGTGGATCGCCGAACAGGTCGACCGGGCGATCCACGTCGACAAGGTAAAGCCCTCCGATCTGGCAATCCTCGTCAGGTCGAAACAAGAGATGTTCAACGAGCTGAGCAGGGCGCTTTCCAGAAGGGGAATCCCCCACGAGCGGCCCGACCGCCGTCTCATCGACCATCCTGCCATCCAGCTCGTTGCCGACCTGGTGACACTTGCCACCGACGACACAAACCCGGTCCTCGAGGACAGCGCACCGCTGAGAGTAGAGGCTGCCGATATTGCGGCGCGTCGGGTGACCCTGGGGCCACTCTTCGGCCTGACCCTCGGCAAGCAACGTGCCCTCTGGAACGAGAGGCGGAGGGGCGCGACCTGGAAGGCAGTATTCGCTACACAACCGGGCTTTGAGGACCTGGGGCAATTGCTCAATGACAGCATGTGGGCGACAGAACTGCCGGCGACGGACGGGTTCTGGCATGTCTGGACGTCCCTCCAGAGATTCGCCGGCGTCGTTGCCGACCCGGAACGCTCGGGTTGGCGACGCGCCTACTCGTCGTTCTCCCAGGTCCTCGACAGGCAGGCCGACCGGGATCCCGAGCTCAGTCTCGCCCGCTTCTTTGCCCTTTCCGACGACGAGTCCTTCGAGGCCACTCCGCTCCTCACCCATAGCTCGACCAGCCCGTCGGTGGTGCTCACCACGCTGCACCAGGCGAAGGGCCTCGAATTCGAACAGGTCTTCATCGCCAACGCGGTCGAAGGCGTTTTCCCCGACCTGAGAAGGAGCAGGCGGATGCTCCGCCCCGAGTTGCTGTCACCGGAGCGCACCACCGACGCTTCGGCGGTCTCAGCGTTCCAGGTCCAGGAGGAAATGAGAATTGCTTACACGGCGATGACCCGGGCGAGGACCCGCGTGGTGTGGACGGCTACAGACGCCGGCGTCGACCAGGGCGAGCGCCGTCCGTCGCGGTTCCTACTCGCTGCCTCAGGTGCGGAGTCCCTGGACGACCTCGGTACCCCGGGCCAGGTCGATTTCGAACCGATATCGGTGGCGGAGGCCGAAGTAGCTCTCCGTCGGATCGTCGGCGACCCGGAAGGCGCAGCGCCGTCGCGAACCGCGGCTGTCGCCCTGCTGGCAAGTCCCCCCCGCCCCGCATGGGATGCCCGCTACTTTCCCGGGATCGCTGTGCATGGTCCTGATCGGCCCATCCTCACCGAAAACTTCTCGATGTCCCCCAGCCAGGCTGACAGCTACGCCAGATGCCCGCGCCGTTATGCAATCGAGCGAAAGCTCAAACTCCCGGCCCCGGAGTCGACCCACATTACGTCGGGCAGTCTGATTCACCACGCCCTTGAGCTGGCGGAACGCGAGATCATCGGCACCGGCCGACGGCACGGAGACCCCGAAGTCGCGATCGCTTTTGTCCGGGCGGGTTGGGATTCGGGACAGTTCGGGACCCCGGCATTGAACCGTGCCTGGCTCAACCGCGCCGAAGGGGTCATTCGCAGTCTCTACGACCGCTGGCCGGAAGACAGCGCCCCTCCTGTCGAACTGGAGAAGGAAGTAGAGCTCGTGGTGGGCGGGGTCCCCTGGTACGGCGTGATCGACCGGCTGGAGCAGTCAGACGAGGGTCTGCGGATCGTCGACTACAAGACGGGCAAGACCGTGCCGGGGCTGAAGGAATCTTCCGTCTCGGTGCAACTCGGGTTCTACGCACTGGCGATCGAGGCAATGTCGCCCGAGCAGACGGTGGTCTCAGCCCAGCTGTGGTTTCCGGCTGCCGACTCGAAGAGTCTCACCATCCGAAGGCTCGATATGGCGCGTTTGGATGAAGTCGAGGAGACGATCACAAAAATCACGGCAGCCGTGGCATCTGAGAACTGGGAGCCTCGTGTCTCCAACGAATGCAATCGGTGTGGCATCAAGAGGTCGTGTCCCGTCTGGCCCGAGGGCAAGGGGGCCTACCTGTCATGATCGTCGTCAACCCCACCCCCGAACAACAACAGATACTCGACCTGGGCCTCGACACGATCCGGGTTTCGGCGGGCGCCGGTACCGGGAAGACGACAACCGTTGCGATGCTCATCGCCAACCTCGTCAACCATCACGGAATGGACCCCGAGCACGTCCTCGGGATCACATTCACCAACAAAGCTGCATCCGAGCTCGCCGATCGGGTGCGGTCCTACTTGAGCTCTGACATCGGCCAGGGACGGGAAGTCGAAGTCCACACCTATCACGGCTTTGCCGGCCAGATCCTCAGCGAGTTCGGGCTCCTCGCCGGGCTGGACCGCAGACCTGAAGTGATCACCCCTACCTTCGCCAGACAGATACTTGGTGAAGCCTTCTCCAACAGTGACTTCGAGCACATCGACATCACGTGGGCGGGGAGGATCATCCGCATCAAACAGCTCGGCGACCGGCTTGGCGATCACCTCCTCGAACCCGCCGACCTGGCCCATCCCAAAAACCCAGACGAGAAGCCGTGGCCCGAGAGATTGGAGATGCTCGAGATCCTGAAGATCTATCAGGGCACCAAGCGCGAGTTGAGTGTTGTCGACTACTCCGATCTGATCACGCTCTCGACCCGGCTGGTGCGGGAGAGCAGCGAAATCGCTGCGACAATACGCGACCGTTACCGGGTCGTCGTGCTCGATGAATACCAGGACACTAATCCGGCACAACGAGTCCTCCTCACCTCCATATTCGGCGGCGGCTTCCCGGTAGTGGCGGTTGGTGACATCGATCAGACGATCTACGAATGGCGGGGCGCGTCCGCTGAGAACTTCGAAAAATTCACGACCCACTTCTCACGACCCGATGCTTCATCACCGCATACCCGCGAGCTCACCGGGAACTACCGTTCCGGGCAACGGATCCTCGACGTGGCGAACGAGATCCGGAAGCTGGCCAACCCCGCAGCATCCGACCTGATCAGCCCGAATCGGACAGATGGCATCGTCGAGACCCATTGGGCAGAAGACGCAATGGCCGAAGCCGAATGGATTGCGCGGCGGTTCGAGAAGCTCCACGACGACGGTGCAGCCTGGTCCGACATGGCAGTTCTCTTTCGGAAGAACAAGGACTTTCCGCTTCTCGTCGAGACCCTGAGCCGGCACAACATCCCGATTGAGGTTGCCAACCTCGGCGGTCTGTTCTCGGTTCCCGAAGTGGCTGAACTGCGCGCATGGCTCACCCTGCTCGCCCGACCCGAGAACACCGCCGCGATCCTCCAGATTCTCTTCGGGAGCAGATACCGGCTCGGCCTCGCCGATGTGGCCCCGGTGTCCCGGTGGATGGCGCGTAATCTCGACAAGTACCGGGACGAGGACCTGCCGATGACGTTTGTGGAGGGAATCGAGAACCTCGATGCGATCGAGGGTGTCCGTCCCGAGGCAGCGGAGCGGTACCGTCACTTCCTCGACACCTACCTCCATCTTCTGATCGAGTCACAAGGGGCATCTCTGGTTGAAACGGCGCGCCTCGTCCTCGATCGCACCCGGGCCTGGGCCGATGTGGAGTCCCTCCCGCCCGTGCCGCGCCTCACCGCGCGGCTCAATCTCTACCGCCTGCTCGACATGACCGAGGACTGGAGCCCGCTCCGGGGAAGGTCTTCACTTCCAGCCTTCCTCGACTATATCGAGGCAATGGCCGAAGAGCCCGCAGAGGAGCTCGATGCCGCACGTCTCAGTGGCGAAGATGCGGTGACACTGGTGACAGTGCATCGAGCCAAAGGGCTCGAGTGGGACATAATTGCAATCCCCGCAGTCACCGAGGGCAACTTCCCGGGCCAGAGCCAGATGTACCCCGACCCGGCTACTAAAGCTGACGTCCTTCCCATCGAGTTCAGGGTCGACGAAAGGTACCGCGACCTTCCCGACGACCCGAAGGAACGGCTCGACTACCTCCGCAAGGAGAACCTGACGCAGGAATGGCGGGTTGCCTACGTCGCGGCGACCAGGGCGAAGTCGCACCTCATGGTCTCCGGTGCCTACTGGTATGGCCACCCCGAACCCAACCAGACCCCCAAGAACCCATCCCCCCTATTCGATCTCATTCGGGGCCATCCCGGCACTATCGACACCGGATTTGCAGAACCCCCGCCGCGCCCCGACATTCTCCGACACAGTGACGACAGCTTTTCCCCAGACCCCGTCTTCGAATCGGGTTGGATCGAGGCGCTTGCAGCTGAGATCGCCGCTCCCGACCGAGTCGCTGCCACTGCCCTGACCCTCGGGATCGGGGCCGCCCACGACAAGGAGATCGAGATGTGGTCACAACGCCTATTCGAACTGCCGGAACGACTTCACCTCGAAGAGATACCCGACGAGCGCACTTTCTCGGTGACGGGGCTGGTCACGTATGCAGGATGTCCCCGGCAGTTCTTCTGGTCAGAGGTCGACCGCCTGCCACGGAGGAGGAATCCGGCAGCAGTCGCGGGCACGGAGGTCCACCGGCGGATTGAGCTGATTCAAAAAGGCAACATCCCGTTCGATGAGATCAGCAGGGAGATCTACGACGTGCCCGATGCCGAAACCGGCCCGGGGGCATATCAAACCTTTCTCGACTCCAGATTCGGCGCCACCCCCGCGGCGCGGGTTGAAGCACCCTTCACTCTCTCGCTGGAGGGAAAATTCAACATCCGGGGCAGGATCGATGCAATCTACGCCGACGAAGGGCACATCGAGGTCGTCGATTTCAAAAGCGGCCGACCCTCCTCCGATCCGGCCCGTCTCGTCCAGCTCGAGGCCTACGCGGTTGCCTGCACCGATGTCGATTTCGAGATCGGTGAGGCCGACTCGATGCGGGTAACTTTTGCCTATCTGGGCGGAGGGCTGAATGAGGAGTCATACGAAGTGGACGACCGGTGGTTGGCGGGGGCGAGATCACACCTAGTCGACCTGGGCTCGAGGGTTCTCGAAGAGAGGTTCGAGCCAACGCCGTCACAGCGTTGTCACAATTGCGACTTCCTCCAGTTCTGTGAGGCGGGCCAGGCATTCGTGAACGCATGATGAGCTGGGTTCTCGCTCTCGTCGCGGGATATCTCATCGGATCGATCCCGAGCGCCAATGCCATCGCTGGTCTCTTCGGAATCGACCTGAGGTTGGAAGGGTCAGGCAATCCTGGCGCGAACAACGCTCGCCGACTCGGGGGCGTGGGACTCTCTGTTGCGATTCTGCTGGTGGAGGCGGCCAAGGGTGCTGCGGCGGTTGTGCTTGGAGACATCATTGCCGGATCACCCGGAATGGTCGCCGCTGGCCTCGGCGCGGCAACGGGCAACGTGTTCAATGTCTGGTACCGCTTTCAAGGGGGGAAAGGCCTCGGTATCGCTCTCGGTGTTCTCCTGGTCGCCTGGCCGCTCGCACTTCCTCCCGTGATCGTGGCAATCGCGGCCGTGGCGCTGGTCACCAGGTCGACCGGTATGGCGTCGCTCGGCGCATTGGTCGTGCTTCTGGTCCTGGGACTTCTCTGGTTTCCGATGGGGTGGCCCAACGGATGGGGCGCAGGCAGCACTTCGCTACCGTGGCTAGCCGTCGGCCTCGCGGTTGTGATCACACCGAAGCACCTCAGCGACGCACTAACAACCCGTCCTCGAACTCAAGGGTAAAAGTCACCGGGCCATCGTTGACCAGGTCGACGGCCATCTTCGCTCCGAAAATCCCGCTCGACACCTGGACGCCGCGGGTCCTGAAGCCGGCGACCATCCTCTCGATAAGGGGTTCGGCATGAGCGGGATCACCGGCGCCGGTGAAAGACGGCCGCAGCCCTCGGGTGAGGTCGCCGAACAAGGTGAACTGACTTACCACGAGGACCTGCCCGTTGACGTCCAAGACCGACAAGTTCATTTTGTCCTGTTCGTTGGAAAAGATCCGGAGCCGGGTCAAACGGTCGACGGCGGCATCGACTTCTGTCGGGCCGTCTTCAGGGGCGATTCCCACCAGGAGGAGCAGGCCGTGGTCGATCGAGGCGATCCTTTTACCGCGGACCGTCACACCCGCTGCCGACACCCGCTGTGCAACAACTCTCACGTGGGGCATTTTACAGCCAATAGAGTGGGGGCCGTGGCGAACAGATACCTGCGACTAGGCAACCATCTACACGGCCCTGGCGACGCGCACAAGATCTATTTGCTCGATGCCGCCAGTGAATACGAAGAGTCGATCCTTCTCGAATGGCTGGACGCCGAAGTCGACGGCGTCTTCCTGACATCGCGAATCAGATCGTCACGACGCCCCAATCGGGCCGGGCCCGACACCCTCGATGATTTGCTCGACGCCAACCCCGATGCCTACCTGATCCCGCTCCGAGTGCTGTGGCTGCCGCCCGAAAGGAAGGGAACACGCTCGGTGCGATGGACCGACATGGTGAAGCTGGGAGACCCCCGCGACCCCCGGGCGCTGCGGACACGACTCATCGGCACCTTCCGCAAGAACAGGGTTGCGACCATCTCCGGGCAGGGCGAGCGTCTCGCCGTGCTGGAGAGGGGCCACGAGGATTCGAATGTGCTGGAAGGCCTGATTGCTTTCATAACCCGGCGGGCGTGGCGCGCCCTCGATGTCGAGGAGCGGAAGCTGCGGGGCAACAGGTACAAGACGCCGCGATTCGTCTCGGAGGCAATATCGACCCGGCGGGACTTCCGTGACGACGTGAACAGACTTGGCGCCGAGGCGGGGATGAGCCCGGATCGGGCCGAGGCAAAGGCAGCCGCCTACCTCCGGGAGATCGCTGCAAACCACAGCCCCTTCATGATCGATCTCATCGCCAACGCAATCCACAAGCTCTACCGTCAGGGCTACGGGGAGATTCGTTATGACCCGGCCCAGATCAGGCGGATTGCCGAGCTGGGCCAGGACAATCCGATCGTCTTCCTTCCCTCCCACCGATCGAATCTCGATCGATTGAGCCTCCAGTTCATGTTGTGGGAGAACGACCTGCCGCCCAATCACACCGCCGGTGGTATCAACCTCAACTTCTTCCCCATCGGGCCGCTGCTCCGGCGCACCGGGGTGTTCTTCATCCGACGATCGTTCCGCGACAACCACCTCTACAAGGCTGTTCTGCAGCACTACCTCGACTACCTGATCGAGAAGCGATTCAGCCTCGAGTGGTACCTCGAGGGAGGCAGGTCACGGTCCGGTCGGCTCCTCCCGCCACGTCTTGGCCTGCTCAACTATGTCGTCGACGCCCAGCGGAGGGGAAAGGCCGACGACATCGCGCTCATCCCTGTGAGCATCGCCTACGACCAGATTCAGGACGTGCCCGACTACGCTCGGGAGGCCCAGGGGAAGTCCAAGGAGAAAGAGTCGATCGGGTGGCTCTTTCGATCGGTCCGCTCGATGCGCAGGCGTTATGGCGACATCCACATTCGATTCGGTGAGCCGGTTTCCACCGGTTCCTGGCAGGGCGACACCCACTCGGAGGAGCCGACGATCGACGTCCAAAAACTTGCGTTCGAGGTCATGTACCGGATCAGCCAGGTGACCCCGGTGACCCCCACTGCGGTGATCAGCGTTGCGCTCCTCGCCGAAAGAGGCAAGGCGCAGACCCCGGACCACCTCGCCGCCCATTGCCGTGAGCTGCAGCGATTCCTGGGCGCACGCTCGGTCCCCACCACAGAGTCCCTTGTATTCGACGAGGCCGGACGGACGAGGCAAATCCTGGAGCGTCTCGCCGAGCACGACAACGTGTCATCTCACGAGGCGCTGGGGAGGACGGTGTTCTGGTGTGACGACGAGCAGATGATCCGTATCTCCTATTACCGCAACATGATCGTCCACTACTTCTTGAACCGTGCGATTGCGGAGGTCGCTCTCGCCGGGCTCGTCGATGACCCCGACTTTTCCGTGGCGAGCTTCAACGAGAGGGCGCTTGCCTTGCGGGACCTCCTCAAGTTCGAGTTCTTCTTCCCAGAGAAGGACGAGTTCATCGAGCGCCTGATCGGCGATATCGAAACCGACGTCCCTGGTTGGCGGAACATGTTGCTGACATCGGGCCCTGGTGAGGTCCTGGGGAAGATGGGCAGGAAGGTCGCCGACTGGGCCCTCCTCCCCTTCTTCGACGCTTACCAGATAATCGGCGACGAACTAGAAGGCCTGGAACGGCCCTACAACGAGAAACGGTTCCTCAAGGACTCTTTGGATCGGGCCCGGATGTACCGCATCGAGGACGCAACCATCAGGGGTGAGAGCGCCAGCCAGATCCTCTTCAAATCGGCGCTCCGACTCGCGGAGAACCGCGGCCTCCTCGAGGACTCTGATGGGGTTGAAGGGAGGCGGACCGAATTCGCCAGCAGCATCAGGGAGCAACGATCTCTGGCGAGCGACCTCACCCGCGACCGTTAGTGGCCGGACGGCTTCTCTTTCGAGTATCGCTCCCGGGCCAGGCGGATTCGCTCGTCGGATGAAAGGGCCTTGCCCGGCTCGAAATCGGACACTTTGAGCTTTTCGATTGCCGGGAGCTTGCCGGGGTCTGGCGCCGGGGCGAGCGGGGGTAGCTCGGGTACCGGGCGCTCCGGCTGCGTCTTCTTCGCGGGCTGCGATGATGGAGGAATATAGGGGGTTGGTGTCTGTCCCGGCTCGATAGTGGGCGGCTTGGTCGTGGCGCGGTGAGTCCCGGTGGGTGTCGTCGGCGCAGAGAAGGTGTCAGCCTTGTTTCGCGCTTCGCGTGCCCGTTTCCGCATCACGTTCCCGGCGAAGAGAAATGCAATTGCCGGAAAGATTGCCCCGGTGAGATCGGTATCGAAGCCCGAGTCGAGGTTCCTGATCACGCCGAAAGCGATCGCGCCCGCCCAGAAGAGCCCGATCAGAGTGAACACGCGGCTGAGACAACCTGTCGCCGCCGCCTGTACCTTCTCGTTGCTGGTCATTCCGGCCTCCTGCCCATGACGATAGAGCCAACAGCGGTTGCCTGACCAACCGTCGGCTCGGCACAACAGAACCAGCTTTCACTCAGGCGTGGCACCTGAACTTGGGATTGGGTCAGGGCGCCCAGGTCCTGTCCCGTCAGCGACGACGCCGTCTCCCACATCTCCAAAAGAGTCGTATGAGTGTCCTGCTGGCAATCAGATGCATCGGCTGCAATACGATCCAGCTCTTTCTGCAGCCGATCGGCCTCCGGTGACTCGAATTTCCATCGCCAGGTGAGTGCTTCGGGGTCGAAGTGGGTGAGATGGGGCATCATTTCGGGTCGTTCAACGAGTAGCGAGCCCTCCGGGATCAAGACCTTGATCGCCATCTGGACCGGATCGACCGAGGCTGACAAACCCTCGGATGCCAGGAACCTGAAGATCCCGGCCACGTCGTCGGGCGTGGTCCACGGCAGGAATGGAAGCCAGGTGGGTCGGAGGTGGACCCCGGCGTCGCGGATCACGGCGACCGCCTCGGACATATCCTCGACCGTATGCCCTTTGTCGAGAATCTGCAGCGTGGTGTCGTCGACGCTCTCAAATGCGCTCACGACGAAGAGCACACCGAGTTCGGCCATCTCCGGCCAGAGCTCACGGTGGTCGAGGATGTGCTCGACCTTCACAGTCACATCGAAAGTGAGCTCGGGATGGGCGGCATGTGCGGCCCTGAGGAGACCCATCGAATAGGCGGGTGCGTTGAGGAAGTCGGGATCGGAGAAAGTGATGTGCTCCGCCCCCATGGAGGCCAGCTGGTCGATGTCACCGAGAACTGTTGCCTGTCCGACGATCCGCATTCTCCCGTCGTAGACCGCCGGAATCGGACAGTGGCGGCAACGGTGCCGGCATCCGTGCGAAGCCTCTACGGCCGCGGCGAGCCTCGCCCTGCCATCGTGCTCGAGACGGGCATATCGGTCGAGTCCGGGCAGCCCGGAGCGGTCAGGGACCAGGAATTCGGTCTTCCCGAGGTTGACCACAACCGGTTGATCGACCCGACCCTGCCCGGTTGCCCAAGCGACGAGCGCCTGCTCATACTCGCCGCAAAAGATAACGTCGGTGACGGGCCCCAGATTTCGTTCCTTGCCCACATCTGCGTAGAGACCGTAGAAGGCAATCTCAAGGCCGGGTCTGAGCTCACGCACCCGGGTCGCAGCCCCAACCGCGAGGCGCATGGCTGTATGCATCGGCACCGAGAATGCGACGGCGTCGACGGCGTCGAGGATCGATGGATCGAAACCGTCGACCGAAAGGTCCAGACAAAAGGTCTCCACCCCGGCGGCCTTGAGCGCTGCGGCCGGTGATGCCAGGTGAATCGGCTGATGTCCCAGCTCATATGTCGAAACCAGCAAGACGGCCACGCTCCGATTGTAAAGAGGCGTGCCCGGTAACCTCGGGCTGTGGTCTGTCGCTTAAATAGTGTCCGCGTGTCTCCGAGTAATCGTCGTCAACTGGCAAGAAGAAAAGCGCATTCGCACCCGGACCGTTCGGCGAGCATTTCGACGCAGCCAGGGGCGACGAGGGCCGCGGAGACGCCACAAGTATTTATGGGGCGGACCACTAATGGTTGAGGACCAAATGCAGGCCGGCCTCAACTGGCGGGATTATGGAGGGAGCGGGGACACCCTCGTTCTGGTCCATGGGTTGGGAGGCTCGTTGATCAACTGGGATGCTGTAGGGCCCCGCTTCGCCCGACACCACCGCGTCGTTGCACTAGACCTCCCGGGTTTCGGGCTATCGTCGCCGCGCAGCGACTACCGGCTCAGCACCCATGTTGCAGCTCTGGCGGCGTTCATCGAAGAGTTCGAGCCCCCGGTGGCGCTCATGGGAAATTCGATGGGAGGCCTCATCTGCGAACTGCTCGCAGCCGAACATCCGGATCTGGTGGACCGGCTGATTCTCGTCTCGCCGGCGACACCGCCCCGGATCCCCGATCCAAGGATGGATTGGCCGACGGCAACCCGCCTGGCCATCGAGGCGATTCCCGGGGTCGGCTCGGCGTTTGGACGACTGGTCATGTGGAAGTACGACCCCGAGGAAGTCGTCCATCTCGGCCTCGAGGCCATAACCCATGACCCCTCCCGGATCCCACCTGAGATCGTGGCCAGTTTCGTCGAGCTGACCCGGGAGAGATTCACCTATCCATGGACAGTCACCGCCATGAACCAGACTGCCTATTCGATTGCAATGCTCTATCGGCGCCCCCGCGACTTCGTCAGGGTCGTGCGCCGAATCAGCGCCCCGACTTTGGTCGTCCACGGTGTCGAGGACCGAATCGTCTCGCCCACCGCAATCGAGTGGCTCGTCTCGCTGCGCGCTGATTGGACATTGGTCCAGATGCAGGACACCGGGCACACACCGCAGCTCGATGCCCCGGTCAGGTTCGCCGGTATCGTCGAGAGCTGGCTCGAAGCAGACCGGGCAGCCCACAGACTGCCTAGCGGCCAATCTCACTAACCTGAGCACATGGCAGGCGACTTGAGCAGGACACTCGACGACGAGTACATCCACCAGATCCCGGACAGCGACCCTGAAGAGACCAGGGAGTGGCTCGACTCTCTCGACGCCGTTGTCACCGAGTTCGGCCCGGTCCGCGCCCGATATCTGATCGCCAAGCTCCTCGAGCGAGCCCATGAGACGACCGTCGGGGTCCCCGGAGCGGTCCGCACCCCCTATATCAATACGATCCCACCCGAGGAGGAGCCCGAATTCCCCGGGGACGAGAACATCGAGCGCCGGATTCGCCGGTTCATCAGATGGAACGCGGCAGTGATGGTGATAAAGGCAAACCACCGCGAAAAGGGAATCGGCGGCCATCTCAGCACGTTCGCCTCGTCGGCGACTCTCTACGAGGTCGGTTTCAACCACTTCTTCCGGGGACGGGGAGCCGAGGGTGGCGGCGACTATGTCTACTTCCAGGGCCACGCTGCACCCGGCATCTACGCACGGGCATTCCTGGAGGGCCGGCTCGAAGAAAAGCATCTCGACAACTTCAGGTTCGAGATCGGCGAGGACGGCCTCTCTTCCTATCCCCACCCGAGGCTGATGCCCGAGTTCTGGGAATTCCCCACAGTCTCGATGGGAATCGGCCCGATCAACTCGATCTATCACGCTCGCTTCAACAAATACCTCCACAATCGCGGGCTGGACGACACCTCGAAGTCAAGGGTGTGGTGCTTCATCGGGGACGGTGAGACCGACGAGCCGGAATCGCTCGGGGCAATCTCCCTTGCCGCCCGGGAGGGTCTCGACAACCTGACCTGGGTGATCAACTGCAACCTGCAACGCCTCGACGGTCCTGTTCGAGGGAATGGCCAGATCATCACCGAATTGGAAGCGGTGTTCCGCGGGGCCGGTTGGAACGTGATCAAGGTGATCTGGGGCTCGGGTTGGGACGACCTTCTCGCCAAGGACGCCGACGGTGCTCTGGTCAACCTGATGAATTCGACTGTCGACGGCGAATACCAGCGCTATAAGGCCGAAGACGGTGCCTATGTGCGCGACCACTTCTTTGGAAAGGACCCGAAGACCAAAGAGCTCGTTTCCGACATGAGCGATGAGGATATCTGGGCGCTGCGCCGGGGAGGCCTCGACTATCGAAAGGTCTATTCCGCCTACAAGGTGAGCACCGAACTCGACAACGGCAAACCGACAGTGATCCTCGCCAAAACGATCAAGGGTTGGACCCTCGGGCCCGACGTCGAGGGTCGTAACGCAACCCATCAGATCAAAGAGCTCACCAACAAGCAGCTCCAGGTGCTCAGGAAGACGCTCCATCTCGAAGACGACATCCCGATCGAATCTCTGGAGGGCGAAGCGATTCCCCGGTACTTCCGCCCCCAGCCGGGCACCCCGGAGCACGACTATCTCCTCAGGACGAGAGAGCGGCTCGGCGGTTTTCTCCCCAAACGCAATACCAAAATCACCCAGCCGCTGACTCTGCCTGAGGACAGCCACTTCGAGGAGGTGTTTGCGGGGTCGGGAAAGGTCGAGGCCTCGACGACAAGTGCATTCACCAGGCTGTTGCGCAACCTGTCCCGGGCTGAGGACTTCGGTGACCGGGTGGTCCCGATCGTCCCCGACGAAGCACGGACTTTCGGCATGGACTCGCTGTTCAGAGAGTTGAAGATCTACGCCTCCAAAGGCCAGCTCTACGAGCCCGTCGATGCCTCCATGCTCCTCTCCTACTCTGAGAGCCAGGACGGCCAGATCCTCGAGGAAGGGATCACCGAGGCCGGATCACTGGCCTCGTGGACCGCGGCAGCCACCTCCTACAGCACCAGAGGAATCCCGATGGTGCCGTTCTTCATCTTCTACTCCATGTTCGGGTTCCAGCGGGTAGGCGACCTCATCTGGGCCGCAGCCGACGCCCGTGCCCGCGGGTTCCTTCTCGGTGCTACCGCCGGCCGGACCACCCTGGCGGGGGAAGGACTCCAGCACCAGGACGGGCACAGCTTGGTCCTGGCTTCGACGGTGCCGGTCTGTGAGACCTACGACCCGGCGTTCGCCTATGAGGTGGGGACGATCATCGAAGACGGGATCAAGCGGATGTACGGGCCCGAGCCCGAAGATGTCTTCTACTACCTGACCCTCTACAACGAGAACTTCCAACAGCCCGTCCGCCCCGAAGGCAGCAAAGACGGGATCCTCGAGGGCCTCTATCGCTTCTCGGAGCGGAAAGGCTCTGGCTCACCGGCGACGATTTTGTTCTCAGGCACGGCCAATCTCGCCGCCCGTGACGCTGCCGAAGATCTCGCCGAGCACTACGGAATCGACACCGAGCTGTGGTCGGCAACCTCCTACAAGAAGCTGCGCGAGGAAGCGCTGCGGACCGAACGCTGGAACCGTCTCCACCCGGGAGAGGAACAGAAGAAGGCCCGGGTAACAGAGATTCTCGAGGAGTCTTCAGGGCCGATCGTGGCCGTATCCGACTACATGATCATGGTTCCCGACCAGATCTCGCGCTGGGTCCCCCGCAGCTACACAATCCTCGGTACCGATGGGTTCGGTCGGTCTGATTCGCGGTCTGCATTGCGCGAGTTCTTCGAGATCGACAAGGGTCATATCGTGGTGGCCGTGTTGTCAGCTCTTGCCAAGGAGGGCACCGTAGACCTCGACCGGGTGTCGGAGGCGATGCAACGCTACGGGATCGATCCAGACACGGTGGACCCAGCCACGGTGCACTGATGGGCGTCCGCCTCACTCCACCCGAGTTGACCGGGTTGCCGGAGGGGGCACTGCTGATCGACGTCCGGGAGGCCGCGGAGCGGCGCGCCGGGCACATCGAAGACCATGCCAATATCACGATGGGCAACTTGATGAGCTCGCTGCCGGACCAGTTACCCGACCGTGACCTCGAAATCGTCTTCTACTGCGCCACCGGCGCCCGATCGGCGATAGCTGCAGCTTTCGCCACCAACCTCGGCTACACCCGAACGTCGTCTCTCGAGGGCGGTATCGAAGCGTGGGTGATTGGTGGCCAGCCCTGGGTCAACCCGAGTGAGCTCAGCGACGACCAGGTCCAGCGTTACCAACGCCATATCTCTCTCCCCGATGTCGGCGTTGGCGGTCAGGCGCGGCTGCTCGGTTCGCGGATCGCTGTCGTCGGCGCCGGAGGGCTGGGCTCACCGGTTGCTCTGTACCTGGCGGCGGCAGGGGTAGGCACGATCGGGATCATCGACGGGGACACCGTCGACTCGAGCAACCTGCAGCGGCAGATCATCCACGACATCGCCCACGTCGGCACATCGAAGACCGAGTCCGCCCGGGAGCGCATCACTGGCCTCAACCCGGATGTGAAGGTCGAGGTCCACGACGAAAGGCTCGACGCCTCCAACGCACAGCGGATCCTCGCCGGGTACGACGTCATCGTCGACGCCACGGACAACTTCCCCACCCGGTACCTGGTCAACGATGTCTCGCTCCATCTCAGGATTCCCGTGGTCCATGGCTCGATTTACCGTTTCGAGGGCCAGGTCTCCGTCTTCGACCCCTACCGCGGCCCCTGCTACCGCTGTGTCTTCCCCCTGCCCCCGCCACCTGACATCGCCGCGACCTGCGACACCGGCGGTGTCCTCGGGGTGCTTCCCGGAGTCGTCGGCACCCTCCAAGCAACCGAAGCCCTGAAACTCGCCCTCGGCATCGGCGAGCCGCTGGTGGGGCGGCTGATGCTCTACGACGCGTTGGCCCAACGGACCTCGGAACTGCGGATCAACCGGGATCCGGAATGCGCCGCCTGCGGTGACGAGGGCCGACCCACAGCCTTGGTCGACTACGACGACAACTGCCGCCCGGCTTGAGCCCGGTCCACTTACCGCCTGACGCGATCGCGGCGATGCTCTCCCACTCTGCTGCTTGCGCACCGGAAGAGTGCTGCGGGCTGATCGCTACGGATACCGCGGGTGAGATCCGGTTCGTCTACCCCCTGGCCAACGCCGACCGCTCCCCTACCTCGTTCACCATCGATCCCGACGAGTCGTACGGCGCCTTCATGCACGCAGACCGCAACGGCTGGTCAATCGGCGGCGTCTTCCACTCCCACCCCACCGGCCCGGACTTCCTCTCCGAGCGAGACATCCTGGAAACGCCGGATCCCGGATGGTTCCACATCCTGGTCTGCCCCGAAGGCCTCCGCGCCTTCAGGATCGAAGACGGCGAGGCAGAGGAAGACCCGATCCTGGGGTTCTGAACTCAGCTCGTAACTCTCCGTCCGCTTGCGGAGGGAGCGCCGGCGACGAAGGAGCCGGGAGGGTGGGTCGGTCCCACCAACGGCACTTGTTCTCCAAGCCGAATTGCAAAGCATCCGTAGCTGCCCCCGTCAGACCTGTCCTTCGGCATTTCGATACCTCTTCAACGAGTTCAACACGCGCACGCTGCCCTCATCAATATGTGCCGATCTCGGGCGGTTTCGAATATGAGCGGTTTCGCCACTATCAAGTGAACAGTTGCATGGTCGATTGGATACGCCAATGAGCGCGAAGAGCTTCAGTAGCGGAGCACCTCTGCCGGCGTTCCGGACCATCCCCGGAGTACAGTGTGCAAACGTGAAACGCAGAATCGTTGCCTGCCTTATCACACTCGGAATGCTCACAGCGTGTTCTGGAGGGCCGGTGACCTGTGAGCCGCCCGATCCTGGAGACGGGTGCGAGGTCACGAGCGGTCCGGTGATCGAAGACGGCAAATGCTTCTACGAGATCGGGTGCAGTTAGCCGGGCCCGCGATCAGACCGATGAAATCTGTGCCAACGAAGTCCTGGACACCCAGGATTCAACCGCTCGATAACGCGCGTCCCGCTACCCCTAAGCCGCCCGCCTACCCGTCCGAGAACCGGCATTATGCGCTTCCCTTCGGCTGGGTTGTTCATGGGAGCAACAGATTTGGGAATCGCTCGCGGATGACTGCTCCGTGGAGGGTGGCGGCGCCCTGCACGAGACGGCCAGGCTGTCACACCCAAGGATCTCTTCATGAGCCTGCGACTCCCCACACTCCACACCGTCGGAGAGATCCCGAATCTTGGTTGGCAACCACGACAAAGCGCCGAAGCCCGTCTCAAGATTTTTTCTGCACTTTGATCCGTACACGGACGTTTCTGTCATACCTGGTTTGTAGGTTGATCAATATGAGACGGGAAGAGGTTCCCGCTAGGTCTCTTCCCCGCCAGCGGATACAACCAGACGAAGCAGCAGCCGAGTCGACCGATACTCTTGCGTCGTGGCTGGTCGGTATCGAATCCGATATTTCGAGGTTGGAACAGAACCGGGTCGTGGTCCTCTCCGAGTTTGATTCCCGTGACGGCCACAACGTTTACGGCCATCCCTCCACCATTTCGTTCCTCAAAGACGCCTGCCGCATGTCGGGGGGTCGGGCGAAACGACTAGTCAAAACCGCCCGTGCCGCCACTAAACATGCGGCGACATTGGCGGCGTGGCGGTTCGGCCAACTCTCCACCGACCAAGCCCAACAACTCTTCGACATCTCCCACCAACTCCCCGACCGGTATTCATCGGCAGAACAGGTGTTGATCGACATCTCCGGAGAAACACCCGACGAAACCCGCCAGACATTGGACTACTGGAAAAACACCGTCGACCCCGCCGGAGTCGTATTGGAGCTGGATAACCAGTTGGAACGACGCAGCTTCGAACTATCCACCATGGGCAACGGAATGGTGACCGGACGGTTCGTGATGACCGGGTTGGCCGGAGAAACACTGAAAACGGCGATCACCAGCCTGCTCCCACCGCCGGCGGTCGGAGACATGAGGACCCCAACCCAACGCCGCCACGACGCATTAGAAGACCTCGCCACCAGTTTCCCCGAAACCACCAACACCACCACCAGCGGCGGAGAAAAACCACACCTCAACATCCACGTCGACTTAGACGCATTGAAAGCCGAACCCGGAGGACTCCACGAAACCACCAGCGGAACCGTCCTCCCCGTCGAAACCATCCGACAACTCTCCTGCGACTGCTC
>JBGTNX010000094.1:0-57632 GCA_041742825.1 Acidimicrobiia bacterium
ACCTGAAGTGATCAACGTCACAGGAGGGAACAGCGCTCACCGACCAGCAACACGATCCCAGCCTTACACAAAAAACCAGAACCACCCCCATTAGGAGGGAGAGATCCCTTCGAGCTGGGAGATCGAGTGCCGTTGGTGGGATCGCCCCACCCTGGCCCTCCGCAAGCGGAGGGAGTTGCAGGCGGAGGGAGTTGCAGGCGGACGAGACGCAGGGGGAGGGCCGTGGCCGGGGATTGATGGGGGTGGGGTCTAAACTTTTGGTTTGATGTCCCGCCTCTCCCTGATCTCTGTGATCTTGCTCTTCGGTGCCCTGCTTGGCTTCGGGGCATTTCGTGTTGTGGTGCTCGACGCGAGGACTCCCGAGACCTCGACGACAACAATGCCGCTTGCGGTCGCAACCACCACAACGTCGACAACGACAACAATCCCGACCACGACGACCAGCAGCACCACAACGACCACATTGCCGCCCAAGGGATCCCTTTTGATTCACGGGACCGGAGACGTCGCAGTCGACCCGGGCTACATCCCTGCTCTCGCTCGGGAGGGTTACGACTACGCCTGGTCCGGGCTCGACGGCCTCTTTCTCGCCGATGACCTGACAGTGATCAACCTGGAGTGTGTCCCCAGCGATCTCGGCACGCCTTTAGACAAAGCGTTCGTCTTCCGATGTCCGATCGAAGCACTTCCGTCGATGGAGGCCAACGGTGTCGATGTGACAAACCTGGCCAACAACCACTCCCAGGACTTCGGGACCGAGGCGATGCTCGACGGCCGTGAGCAATTGCTCGATGTTGGAATCAACCCTGTGGGTGTGGGCACCGACACGTTCGAGGCGGCGGCCCCCGCCATTTACGAGATCAACGGGTGGACGGTTGCTGTAATTGGATTCGGGGGAGTGGCACCTTCGGCGTCCTGGTATGCCACCGAAGACTCGCCAGGGATGAGAAGCGGAGATGACATACCGACAATGGTCAGCGCCGTTGAGGAGGCTTCAGAGCTGGCGGAGATCGTGGTGGTCAGCGTTCACTGGGGCTTCGAACTGGACACCGAGCCAAGGGCTGAGGACATCGAGGCAGCATACGCGATGGTCGCTGCCGGAGCGGACATCATCTTCGGCCACCATCAGCACAGACTGCAGCCAATGGAGTACATCGACGGCAAGCCCGTCTTCTGGGGCCTCGGGAATTTCGTCTGGCCGCACAATTCGGTGGCGAGTGCGACAACCGCGGTGGCCCGCGCTGTGGTCAATCCTGATGGTTCCATAGAAGCCTGCCTCATCCCTGCCTTCATCAGGACCCACGGACGCCCTGAGATCACCGGTGAAGCCGAGTGCGGCCCCCCGGTGTGAGAAGATGACCCTCGTCTCCCAATCCGGCAAGGAAGGCCGGGCGCCAACCGTCTTGTTACTCGTCCTGCTCCTCGTCGGAGCCGGCGTCGCGATCTACGTTCTCGACCGAAACTCCGACCCTGACCCGCCGGTGGCTGCCGAGACGACTACCTCAACGGTCTCCGCAGCTGCTCCGACAACGGCTGCGACCTCATCGACGACTTCGACGTCGACAACAACCACCACAACGCTCCCGGACCGCCAGCCGGGCACGGTTCCGGGGTTCACTGTCGGACAACCCTGGGGTGAGACGCTCGGCCTGACGATGTTCCGGGGAAACCCGACAAGGACTTTCTACGGCGGGGGCGATGTGAGTTCTGAGCCTTCGGTGCAATGGACCTATCCCGATTCGGCAATGTGTGGTACGTCCTCCGTTGGTGGTGAGACTTCGGTCTGGTGCGGAACCGGGTGGACCGGCCAGCCGGTGGTCTGGGAACGTCCCGACGGGATAACCGAGTTGATCTTCGGTGCCTATGACCACGACGTGCACTTCGTCAACGCTGACACCGGTGAGCCAACCCGCCCGTCCTTTGCCACCAACGACATCATCAAGGGCTCGGTGACTCTCGACCCCGACGGCTATCCGTTGCTCTACTTCGGGTCCCGGGACAACAAAGTGCGCATCGTCGCCATCGACCGTGAGGTTCCGACCGAGTTGTGGGCGATGGAGGCCAACGAAGTCAACGGGATCTGGAACGACGACTGGGACTCAAACCCGGTGATCGTCGACGACATCATGTACGAAGGGGGAGAGAACGGCTGGTTCTTCGGAGTGGCCCTGAACCGCGGATACGGCAGCGATGGCCTGGTCACTGTGGCGCCCGACGTTCTGCTCGCCATGCCCGGCTACAACGACGAGCTCATTTCCAACTCGGGTCGAAATGTGAGCATCGAGAGCTCCGTAGTCGTATACGACCAGAGGGTCTACTTCACCAATTCTGGCGGCAGGGTCGTCGGCGTGGACGTGGCCGGGATTCGGGAAGGGGAGGCGCCGATAGTCTTTGACTATTACACCGGGGGCGACATCGACGCCACCCCCGCAATCGACGCCGAAGGGATGCTCTACGTGTCCGTCGAGCACGAGCCATCGCAGATGGGCAGCTTCGAACGCGACCGGAACCTCGAGGTGGGGCAACTGGTAAAGCTCGATCCATACACTGACGGTGACCCGCGGGTCTGGGGAGTCGACTTGACGGTATCGGGCAATTCCGACTCGGGTTCGTGGGCTTCGCCGGCGTTGTACGGCGGGATGGTTTACCTCACCACACATCAGGGAAATCTCATTGCTGTCGACGGCGAAACCGGAGAGGTCGTCTGGAGTGTCGAGGTGGGTTTCCACTCCTGGTCCTCTCCGGTCGTCGTCAAAGATGTGCTCCTCGCGGCAACCTGTGTCGGGGACATCAAGGCATATTCCCTCGCCGATCCCAGAGCGCCGGCACCGCTGTGGTCGGCCGGGCTGGGTGGTTCGTGTCTCGAATCGACTCCAGCGGTTTGGGACGGGTGGATCTATCTAGGATCCCGCGACGGCTACATGCGGGGGTTGTCGGCCGGGCCGTCCAGCTGATCCCAAAGGTCCTGCTCCGCGAGGTCGATGACAGTCCAGGCCATTGCGATCGCCCCATCGTGAATCGCTTTCACTCCAGCAGGCTGGATCGTCGCTGCGGCGAATTCGGGTTGATGGTTCACCGCATCTCCCGGCTCGATCCCGAGCATCGGGTGGATCGTTGGTAACACCAGGGACACGTTTCCCATATCGGTGGAACCGGTCTGCGACGGCGGAAGGGCGGCGCCCCTCAGCATCGGGCGCCCCAGCGCAGCGCTGTTCGC
Source organism: Acidimicrobiia bacterium (assembly GCA_041742825.1). Lineage (GTDB taxonomy): Bacteria > Actinomycetota > Acidimicrobiia > Spongiisociales > ZC4RG35 > MA-ANB-1. The sequence goes on from JBGTNX010000094.1 coordinate 3,218, forward strand.
CGCATACAGGTCGACCATCAGCGGGTTGTTGACCATTTCGGTGTAGGTGTGGCCCATCGGCTCGATCTCGAGTCGGCAGCCGGTTGCTGTGGCGGCGGCTTCGAAACAGGCACGCACCTTCTCGCTGAGCACACCAAGTCGTTCCATGGTCTGCGCCCTGACGTACCATGAGCTCTTCGTGTAGTGGGGGATGATGTTCGCTGCGTCACCACCCGACACGATGATCCCGTGGATCTTGTCGGTGGGCAGAATCGACTGGCGCAATGTGGAGATGTTGACATAGGCCTGGACCGCGGCATCGAGGGCATTGACTCCCTTGTCCGGGTATGCAGAAGCATGCGCCGACTTACCGTGGTACTCGACATCCCAGTGGGCGACGGCGATGATATTGGGGTCGACAACGTCCTGCGGTGACGGGTGGACCATCATCGCCGCCGCGGCGCCGCTGAACGCACCGGCATTGATCAGATCGATTTTCCCGCCGAAGTTCTCCTCTGCGGGAGTGCCAAGCACTGTGACCCTGATCCCAAGTTCATCGGCGATCGGGGCGAGTGCGACCCCGGCCCCGAGTGCAGCAGTGGCAATGATGTTGTGTCCACAGGCATGACCGACGCCGGGGAGAGCGTCCATCTCGGCGCATATGATCACTTCAGGGCCACCGGAACCCGCCCGGGCAACAAAAGCGGTGTCGAGGCCGTAGGCCGACCGTTCGACGTCGAAGCCGTTTTCGCCCAGGTAGTCAGCCAGGAGCCCGGCGGTAACATGCTCCTCGAATGCCACCTCCGGATTCTCATACATTTGGTTGGAGATGGCCTGCAGACGCTCCATCTGCGCCGTGATCGCCTCACTCGCTGCTGGTTTGACGCTCATTGATCCTCGGTTTCGGGTGTTGTGCCATATCATCGCCGATGAATGACAAAGCGTATAACCGTTGTGTTCGTACTGCTCGCGGCATGCTCCGCACCGGCATCTATAACCACAACCGCTCCGTCTCCATCTTCGACGGCTCCGGAGACCACCACGACGACGATGCCCTCCACCTCCAGCACCGAGCCCGCGGTGCAATGTCCCGCGGCTCCTTTCGAGGTCAACGTGCTACCGCCCGAGGTGGGCCAGGGCCTGCTCGACCCCGACTCGATCGAACCCGACGCCTGGACATCGGTCGGCGGCACCAACACGACTTTCTGGGGCCGACCCGACGGCACCGTGGCAATTGCGCTGGTGAGGGGGACGCTTCCCGCTGTCGATTGGCCCGGGGAGAGAGGCGAGGTTTCGGTGGACGGGACACCGGCAGTCGTCGGTCCCCACCCGGATGGGACCTGGGTGATGGGCTGGTATGAGGAGCCGAGAGCGCGCTGCGACCTCTACACGATGGTCTTCTACCCCCCGGTCACCCCGCCGGAAGTCGAGGCCACAATCGAATCGATGATCCGAATCCCCGGCTGACATCCAGACGGGCAAGTCACCGGCACTGCGCAAATGAGAAGACCCGCCCATCGGGGGCGGGTCTTCTTCCTGTGATGCGTTGCGATTGCTATGTGGTGTGCCGGACCGCTTCGTTGGATGCTTCCTTGAAGAGCTCGCCGATGGCGGCGACGCTGCCGAGGAGTCCTGAGGTGTCCAGCGGGAGGAAGATCTTGGTGGCCTGGCCATCCGCCACACCCTCGAGCGCCTCGAGGTACTTGATGGCGATCAGGTCGGGTGTCGGGTTTCCATTGTGGATTGCGAGGAAGACCCGCTCGATAGCCTGACCTTCACCTTCCGCCACGGTCAGCTTCTGGTACTTCTCGGCATCAGCGACCTGCTTGATCGCCTCGGCCTGACCGGTCGCTTCGAGCACCTGGGATTCTTTGACACCCTCAGCTTTGAGGATGGCGGCCCGCTTGAGACCCTCTGCCTCGGTGACCGCTGCACGACGATCACGCTCTGCCTTCATCTGGCGGTGCATGGCGTCGGTGACGTCGACCGGCGGCTCGATCCTCTGGATCTCGACACGGACGACCCTGACACCCCATTTGTCGGTGGCGTCGTCGAGGATCTGGCGCAGTTTGCCGTTGATCAGCTCACGGGAGGTGAGCGCCGAGTCGAGGTCGAGATCACCAACAACGTTCCTCAAGTTGGTCTGAGCCAGCTTGGTGACGGCGAGGATGAAGTTCCCGACGTTGTACTGGAGCTTCACCGGGTCGGTGGCCTCGTAATAGATGACCGCATCGACGGTTACGACCACGTTGTCCTTGGTGATAACTTCCTGTGGCGGGACGTCGATCACTTGCTCACGCATGTCGACCTTGGTCAGCCTCTTGACGAAGGGCATGACCCACCGCAGACCGGAATCGACGGTCCTCTGGTATTTACCGAGGAACTCGATCAGGCCCTTCTCGAACGGTCGCACCACCCGGAAACCGGCTGCAGCGACGAGAATCAACCCCACCGCCAGGATGGCGAAGAGGACTATGACTGGCGTCATTTAGTTTTCCTTCCTTTTCTAAGACTTCTGCGGCTCACTATGCGCTTTCGATGGGCTCGACCACAAGTTTCGTCCCGCTGACCTGGGTGACGATGATGCGGGTTCCCTTACTGATCGGCTGGGGGGCCGTGGCCCTCCACTCCTCCGACCCGACCCGGACCATCCCTGAACCAGAGTCTGCATCGATGTCCTCGAGGACGATTCCAAGGTTGCTGACCCAGCGATTGGCGCCGAGGACCGGTTGGTCCCCTTCGTCCTGGCGTTCGATGAACCTTCTCAAGAATGCCATCGAGAAGATCGAAACCCCGAAGAACACCAGCCACTGGGCGACTACTGCCGCACCTATCCACGCCAGGACCGCCGCCGAGGCGGCTCCGATTGCGAATGGCAGCAAGAAGAAGCCGGCGGTGAAGATCTCACCGATCCCCATCACCAACGCAAAGACGGTCCATAGCCATCTCCATACTTCGTCTTCCACTTCACTACCTCCTTGTCCGGCAAGTGCGGCTGCGGCCAGCACTGCCACCGTTCCTATTCCGTACATCCACAAATCGCGCCGGTTCTTCCTCGACCTGGCGGTCACCCCGGACCTGACGTCTTCCCAGGTTGCGGTGCCCCTCCGCTGCCCCCGGTAGGCAATTGCCCAACTTTCGGCGAATTCTCCGGGCGTGGCCCCGACCACGTCGGCGATGGACCGCCCATCGGCCTCGGCGTCGCTCAGGTGCTGGTCGAGCTCCTGGCGCATGTTGGCTACGACGTCTCTGGGCAGGCCGGCTTCGAGCCAATAGCGCTCGATCGCTTCAACTATCCGACCCCGGTCAGTCATTGCCCATCTCCGCTGAGAACACTATCCACCGAATCTCTGAACCCCGCCCAGTCGCTACGCCACTGGGCGAGCACCTGCCGGCCGTTCTCCGACATCCGGTAGTACTTCCTTGCCGGCCCTTCGGAGCTCTGCACCAGGTAACTCTCGATCAAACCTTGCTTCTGCAGCCTGGATAGAAGCGGATAGATCGATCCCTCACTTGCCAGATCCAGGCCCCGGCTCCGCAGCTTGGATACCATTTCGTAGCCATAGGAGGGCTCTTCCTGGATGATCGACATGAGGCACATGTCGAGAGCACCATGGAGGAGCTGAGTCCTTCGGTCCTGATTGGTCTTCTGCTGTCCGGTACTTCTAGGTACCATGTGGCACAGGATACCTGTTGACGCGGGGAAGTCAATACGGCAAGAGTGTGATTGCAAAAATGTCGGGAGCTGAAGGGTACTCTCGGAATCATGAGCATCAGAACCTTCTACAACATGTGGCCCCAGTACAACGAGCGGATCGCGAATGTGATCGGCGGGATGTCCGACGAGCAGCTTGCAGTGAAGCCATCGCCAGATGGATGGCCGGTGTGGGCGACTGTGGGACATACTGCCGGGGGGCGCGTGTACTGGCTGTGTGCGGTGATCGGCGAGCCCGGGGCGGACACGACTCCATTTGGAGATCCCGAAGGGCTCGGTTGGGAGGACGACCTCGACACCCCCCGAGGCGCCGATGAGTTGGTAGCCGCCCTCGACTCTTCCTGGGCGATCGTCGACGGTTGCCTCGACCGTTGGGACGAGTCGATGATGAGCGACATCATCGTCCGCGACTTTGCCGGTCAGCAACAGCAGCACACCCGGTCGTCGATACTGCAACGAATGTTCAGTCATGACTCGTATCACGCGGGGGAGCTCTCACAGACTCTGGGAATCCACGGTCTCCCCCAGATAGAGCTGTGGGCTGCCGTATGAGCCCGAGGGGCCTGTTGAACAATGCAAGTCACCCGTCTTGACGACCATGCATCACCGCTAGCTGCGTTCTCGGCCCCGCCATTCCGGACCGAGGAGTGGCGGAACCTCGGCCTTGCGATTGGCGCGCCTGGCCGCCAATCAAGGCAACGGCATTATCCAACAGACTCCTAACCTCGACCCGTCTTCAGTTCGTCTCTGATCTCTGTGAGAAGGCGCACCTCGTCGGACGGTCCCGGGTCTTCGGCCTTCGCCTTCACTCGGTTGTATGCCTTCACGCCAGGAACATGACGAGAGCGACAATTATGAAATTGATTATCGCGACCAGGAAAGCACCGATTCGGATGTCGGAGACGACCCAGCTGGAGAGATCGTCGACCGTGAGGATCTTGCCGATGATCGGGTTGATGATGTCCTCGGTGAGGCTGGTGACGACCGCAGCAAAAGCGATACCCATCACGAAGGCGACCGCGATCTCGACCAGGTTGCCCTTGTTGATGAAATCCCTGAATTCTTTGATCAATTTTTCTCCCTCGGCCGGTTTGACCCGAAGCCTACCTTGGGCGGCGGGCGTCTTCGATCATCGCTATGGGTGGATTTTCGGATCTGAATCTGATACTATAAGACTCAAGTTTTCTATTTGAGGTAGCAGAATGTTGAACCCGGAGAAATTGACCACGAGGGCCAGGGAGGCATTACTCGGCGCGACCCAGCTCACGCGGGACCACAACCACGCGGCAATCGAACCTGCGCACCTGATGCTTGCTCTCCTCTCCCAGCAGGAGGGGATTGTCTATCCCACTCTCGACCGGCTCGGGCTAAACCCTATCGAGTTGCGACGCGGGCTGGAAAGCATCCTCGACGACGCACCACGGGTCTACGGCGACGCCGAGATTTCGGGCTCACCGCGGTTCAACAAAGCCATCGATCGGGCCGAGAAGCACCGCACCGCCCTTGGAGACGACTATCTCTCGGTCGAACATCTCCTCCTCGCACTGTCCGAGGATGACGGACCTACCGGGGACGCACTGAGGAGCCGAGGCATCGACGCCGGGTCTTTGCTGGAGGCGATCGCCTCGATCAGAGGCAGCAGAAGGGTCACGTCTGAGGATCCAGAGTCGACCTTGCAGGCGCTGGAGCAGTACGGCCGCGATCTGACAGCAGACGCCCGACAGGGAAAACTCGATCCGGTGATCGGGCGTGACGACGAGATCCGGCGCGTCATCCAGGTCCTCTCCCGCAGGACCAAGAACAACCCGGTCCTGATCGGGGAACCAGGGGTGGGGAAGACCGCAATTGTCGAAGGGCTCGCCCGGAGGATCGCCGATGGCGACGTACCTGAAGGCCTCAAAACGAAGAAAATCGTCGCCCTGGACCTGGGATCGATGCTCGCCGGGGCCAAGTACCGCGGGGAATTCGAGGAGCGGATGAAGGCGGTGCTCGACGAGATCAAGGACTCGCAGGGCGAGATCATCACGTTTCTCGACGAGCTGCACACTCTGGTCGGTGCCGGTGCGGCAGAGGGCGCCATGGACGCCTCCAACATGCTGAAGCCGATGCTGGCACGAGGTGACCTGCGGATGATCGGTGCGACAACGCTTGACGAATACCGCAAACACATCGAAAAAGATGCTGCTCTGGAACGGCGTTTTCAGCCAGTCCTCACCGAACCCCCCTCGGTCGAAGACACAATTGGAATCCTCCGGGGCCTGAAGGAGCGCTACGAGGTCCATCACGGAGTGCGTATCACCGACGGGGCCCTGGTAGCGGCGGCGGTCCTGTCTGACCGCTATATCCCGGCCCGCTTCCTTCCCGACAAAGCAATCGACCTGATCGACGAGTCTGCGTCACGGCTTCGTATCGAGATCGACTCCATGCCCGAGGAGATCGACGAACTGACGCGGCGCAAGATCCAGCTCGAGATCGAGAAGGAGGCCCTGAAGAAGGAAACCGATGCGGCTTCGGTAGAGCGACTCGACGGTGTCGAGCAGGAGATCGCCGACCTAACCGAAGAAATCGACTCCCTGAGTGGGCGGTGGAATCTGGAAAAAGACGTGATCGGGAAGATTCAGGCTCTGAAACAGGAGATCGAGGATGCCAGGGTCGAGGCGGAGCGGGCCGAGCGCCAGGGTGACCTGGGGAAGGCTGCGGAGCTTCGCTATGGCACACTCACAGAGCTCGACGCCGACCTCGCTGCTAACGAGACCGAGCTCACCCGTCTCCATGAGGGCGGCTCGATGCTGTCCGAGGAGGTCACCGAGCAGGACGTCGCCGAGGTAGTCGCCCGTTGGACCGGGATTCCGGTTTCGAAACTGATTGAAGGCGAAACCGAGAAGTTGATTCGTCTCGAAGACCACCTCCACAACCGGGTTGTCGGACAGGACCGGGCGGTGTCGTCGGTTGCAAACGCGATCAGGCGCAACCGGGCCGGGCTCTCCGACCCGCACCGGCCCGTGGGCTCGTTCCTCTTCCTCGGCCCGACCGGTGTCGGGAAGACCGAGCTGGCACGCGCTCTCGCCGGCTTCATGTTCGATGACGATCGGGCGATGATCCGGATCGACATGTCCGAGTACATGGAAAAGCACTCGGTGAGCCGGTTGATCGGGGCTCCGCCGGGATACGTGGGTTACGACGAAGGGGGCCAGCTCACAGAGGCCGTCCGTCGCCGGCCGTATTCGGTGATCCTCCTCGACGAGGTGGAGAAGGCAGCACCCGAGGTGTTCAACGTGTTGCTCCAGTTGCTCGATGATGGCCGTCTCACCGATGGCCAGGGGCGCACAGTCGACTTCACCAATTCGGTGCTCATCATGACTTCCAACCTCGGCTCGGAGCACATCCAGCCGGATCTCCCTGCTGAGGTGGTGGAGACCAGGGTCCTCGATGCGGTGCGGATCCACTTCCGCCCCGAGTTCCTCAACCGCATCGACGACATGATCGTCTTCGATCGGCTGAGCCGGGACGACCTGCGCCAGATCGTCGATATCCAACTCGAGGACCTGCGGCACCGTCTCGAGGTGCGGAGAATCGACCTCGCAGTTTCTTCCGATGCACTGGATCTGCTCGCTAAGCGTGGTTACGACCCCGTCTACGGGGCCCGGCCCCTGAAGCGGCTCCTTCAGACCAGCATCGCTGATCCTCTCGCCCGGGGCCTGATCGAAGGGCAGTTCTCGGAGGGGGACACCATCAAGGTCTCAGTCGACCAGGGAGAACTCGCCTTCTCTGGGTGAGGAAGGAGCCTTAACCGCTCGGGCTCCCGGGATTGACTCTGTGCGACGAGGGGCGTACGGTGTCCACCACATGTCCGGATATCACCTCTCGCAGTCGACGCACACCTGGTGGTGGGGCTGGGACGCGCCAGAGGTGGCATCCAGCGGTTAAGCAGAAGCTCACACCACTACCCGATACCCACCTCCGGTCTGGCAGGTGGGTTTTTTTGATGCCACCGCCACATCGGGTGAAGGAGAGACCTTGAACCAGATATTCGACATCCCGGCGGATCTCGACACTCCAACCTCTGCTTATCTCAAGCTCGCGCCGCTCGGGCCGCGCTTCTTGCTGGAAAGTGTGGAGCACGGGGAGCGTGTTGGTCGTTACTCCTTTATCGGATTCGGAGAGGGTCTCGATGTCACTGTCGAGGACGGCGTGGTGACAAGCGGTGACCACGTGGAGCAGACAGATGGCACCATCAGCGGGCTCATGGCCGCTCTGCGAGATTCGTTGTCGCGAACCCCACACCCCGGTCCTACCAGTGCCGAAGTCCCCTTCCACGGGGGTCTCGTCGGGGCAGTGGGTTTCGATGTCGCTTATCGGCTGCCCGGTGCGAAGTCAGACCACGACGGAGGAGGCATGGAAATGGCCTTCTATGCGCCACCCTCGATCCTTGCCTTCGACCATCTCAGCCGGCGAGCCGCACTCCTCCATGACGGCACCGAGGAAGAAAGACAGGAACTCCGGTCCCGGGTCATCGGCCTGCTCGCAGGCGGGATCCCGGCTCGAAACGGGCACAGCGGGACCTTCGCTGAGGCGGCATCGTCGATGGACCGTCTCTCGTTCATCAAGGCGGTGGACAGTGCGAGGAGTCACATCGCCGCCGGCGACGTATACCAACTGGTCCTTTCAGTGGGCTTCGAAGGCCGCGCCGATGTAAACCCATTCGACGTCTACCGGGCCTTGCGCCTGCTCAATCCCTCCCCCTACATGTACTTCGTAGACCTGAACGGGGTGCAGATAGTCGGTTCGTCTCCCGAGGCATTGGTCCGGCTCAACGGAAATCGGGCAGAGTTGCGGCCAATTGCAGGGACCCGACCCCGACTCGAAGACCCGGACGACGACCGGGCAGCTGAGCGGGAACTGCTCGGCGACGCCAAGGAAGCGGCGGAGCATGTGATGCTCGTCGACCTCGCTCGCAACGATCTGGGCCGGGTGGCTGTCCCCGGGACGATCACGGTCCACCCGTACCGGACGATCGAGAAGTACAGCCACGTGATGCACCTGGTGAGCGGTGTTGTCGGTGACATCGAGGATGGCACCGACAGTTTCGATCTGTTTGCAGCCGCTTTCCCGGCTGGCACGGTGGTGGGGGCCCCCAAGGTGCGGGCCCTGCAGCTGATCGAAGCGATGGAGCCGACCAGACGGGGGTTCTACGCCGGGACAGTTGGCTACTTCGGGCACGGTGGGACGATGGACCATGCGATCACAATCAGAACGATCGTCATGGAAGGTGACACCTATCGATTTCAGGCAGGGGCGGGCATCGTCGCCGACAGCGACCCGGCGACGGAGTGGGAAGAAGTTCTGTCGAAATCGGGAGCGATGCGCGCTGCGATCGAGTTGGCTGCGGGAGGCCTGTCATGAACCGGGTTCTCCTCGTCGACAATTACGACTCCTTCACCTATAACGTGGTCCAGGCCCTGCGGATTCTCGGGGCCGAGGTAGAGGTGCGAACCAGTGACGAGATCACAGTCCCTTCGGCACGCTCCTACGCTCCGACCCACCTGGTCATCTCGCCCGGCCCAGGGCGCCCCGAAGACGCATCTGGGAGCATGTCGATAGTGGAGGCGATGCTCGAGGAAGTCCCGATCCTCGGAGTGTGCCTCGGCCATCAGGTGATCGCCACCGTGCTGGGTGGGGTTGTGACGCGGGCTCCCGAGTTGAGGCACGGCAAGTCGTCGCCGGTCTACCACGACTCCCGGACCCTCTACGGAGGGCTGCCCAACCCCTTCGAGGCCGGCAGGTACCACTCGCTCGCAGTCCCGGAAGGTGAGCTCCCCGACGTGCTCGAAGTTTCTTCGTTCACCTCCCAGGGAGTGGTCATGGGCTTGAGGCACAAAACCCTCCCCGTGGAAGGCGTTCAGTTCCACCCCGAGAGCCTGCTCACACCCGACGGAGACCTGCTGCTCAGGAACTTCCTCGACATGGGCGGCGAAGGGTGAGAGAAACGCTCGACGTCCTCCTCGAGGGCACCGACCTCACGACCGATCAGGCAGATGACCTGATGGACGAACTGACCTCCGGCGAGCACGACCCTGCGTTGGTTGGTGCCCTGCTGGCAGCCCTACGGGCAAAAGGCGAGTCGCCCGATGAGGTACGAGGGCTTGCCCGCGGTATGCGCAGGTTGGCCCGGGCACCCGAACTCGACGCCACCGGGGCAGTCGATGTCGTCGGCACCGGAGGTGATGGCTCGGGTTCGCTGAACCTGTCGACCGGTGCGGCCCTCCTCACCGCGGCCGCCGGCGTCCGCGTTGTAAAGCACGGCAACCGATCGATGAGCAGCCAATCGGGCAGCGCCGACGTGCTCGAGCAACTCGGCGTCCCGATGCCGATGGATGAGGTCGAAGCCGGAGCTTTCTTTGAACGCCATGGGTTCACGTTTTTGTTCGCCCCCTACTACCACCCCGCGATGGGAGCCGTGGTCCCCATCCGCAAAGCGCTCGGGGTTCGCACAGTGTTCAACCTCCTCGGGCCTCTCACCAACCCCGGCGAACCCGACTACGCGGTGATTGGAGCGTGGAGTCTCCCCACAGCTCGTCTGATGGCCGGGGCGCTGGCCGGTTCCGGTATCGAGCGGGCCTTTGTCTGCCACGGATCAAATGGCTGGGACGAGCCGACCCAGGTAGCCCCCTTCCACCTGCTCGATGTGGGGGACGGGAGAGTCGCCGAGTCCGTGGTCGACCCTGGTGACTTCGGGCTGGAGCCCTGCGCTCCCTCCGCTCTAGCCGGGGGAACTCCCGAAGCCAACGCGGTGAGCCTCAGAACAGCCCTCGGGGGCGAAACCGGTCCCCATCGTGATGCGCTGGTGCTCGGCGCCGGGCTCGCTCTACAGGTGAGCGGCAACGCTTCCTCCCTCGAGGACGGTATCGCCGCAGCGAGAGACGCCATCGACGACGGCAGGGCCGCAAAGCTGCTTGAGGCAGTGGGAGAGAGCCGGCAATGAACGACTTTCTGGCCAGGATGGAGACTTCCAGCCGAACCCGCCTCGCTTCGGCCCGGGGGGTTGCGCCTCTGGAGTCGGTGCGGAGAGAGGCCGAGATGATTCCGACCACCGCCCTGCGCCCGGGTTTTCTGCTGTTTGCCGAGGTAAAGCCGGTCTCACCCGCCGAAGGGTCACTAGCCACCTCGGGATTCGGCGATCTGGTCCGAGCCTATGAGTCGGGAGGGGCGGCGGCGATCTCGGTGCTCACCGAGCCCGCCGAGTTCGGTGGGTCGATGGAACTCATCGAGGAGGTAGTGGCTTCGGTCGCGCTGCCGGTAATGAGAAAGGACTTCATCGTCGACCCATATCAGGTGTGGGAGGCGCGGGCCCGGGGAGCCAGCGGAACTCTCGCCATCGCCCGGATGCTGGACGCGGAAACGCTCGATGCCGTAGCGAGGGCTGCCTTTGAGGCCGATATGTTCCTTCTCGTCGAAGTGTTCGACCAGGCCGACATCGAGGCGATTTCTGCGTTGGACCTTTCGGACGGGCATCTGCTGGTCGGGGTCAACTCCCGCGACCTCGCCACCCTCCAGGTACGGCCCGACGCTCATGAGTCGCTGGCCCCGATGCTCCCCGGCGATTGTGTCGCCATTGCCGAAAGCGGGATCCGCTCGCCCGAACAGGTGGAGGCCCTCACCTCCTTCGGATATCACGGGGTGTTGGTCGGGACTTCGCTCATGCGGTCTGACGACCCGGCGGCTGCCGTAGCTTCCCTCGTCGAAGCAGGTGGGGGGATATGAGCCTGTGGGTCAAGCTCTGCGGGGTGCGCACCAGGAGCGACGTAGATGCGGCAGTGGCCGCCGGCGCCGATGCGATTGGAGTGGTGATGACTCCGTCGGTCCGTATGGTCGATCTTCGAACGGCGCGCACATTGGTCGGGGCGGCTCCTGACGACTTGTTGAAGGTGGCAGTCTTCTACCGGCCGGAGCAAGCCCATGTCGAAGCAGTGCGCGATGCAGTGGCGTTCGACCTGTTTCAGGCCGAGACAGAGTCACTGGAGGGTATCGGCGGCATCGACGTGCTTCCGGTGGTCCATGACAGGCCCGATCTCATAACCGCGGTGGCCAGGGCTGTTGAGGTATCCGGCGGCGGCCGGGTGCTGGTCGAGAGCGCCGGGCATGGGGGAAAGGGAACCGCGCCGGACTGGGACCGGGTTGCAGCGGTGGGCAACCTCGACCGTGTTGTGGTTGCTGGCGGTCTGACACCGGGCAACGTCGCAGGAGTTGTTGCCACTCTCCGCCCTGGCGGTGTCGATGTGAGTTCGGGGGTCGAGTCGGCGCCCGGTGTCAAAGATCCGGGTCTAATGAAGAGTTTTGTCGAGATGGCGCGAAGCAGCGCCAGGGAGGCTGTCTGATGAGCACTGAAAAGCGGGATCTGCTGAAGGAGACGGGACGGGCCGGCGAGTTTGGAGGTCGTTACGTGCCCGAGGTGCTGATGCCGGCGCTCACAAGGCTGGAGCGTGAGGCGCTCCGGCTCCTCGGTGACGGGGCATATCAGGCTGAGCTGGCGGCCGAACTGAAGGATTGGGTTGGCCGCCCCACCCCTTTGACCAGGGCACCCCGCCTCGGGGAAATGTGGGGCGGGGAGATCTGGTTGAAGCGGGAGGACCTGGCCCACACCGGAGCCCACAAGATAAACAACGCTCTCGGTCAGGCCATCCTCGCCCGCGAAATGGGAGCATCGCGTGTCATTGCCGAGACCGGGGCCGGACAACACGGAGTGGCCTCTGCCGCCGCCTGTGCCCGGGTCGGGCTCGACTGCACCGTCTACATGGGCGCGGTGGACATCGAACGTCAGGCGCCAAACGTGGAACGGATGCATTTGCTCGGCACGAAGGTGATACCCGTCGAGTCGGGGGACCGGACACTCCGTGCTGCGATCAACGAGGCAATGCGGGACTGGGTTGCCGACCCTGAAGGCACCTATTACCTGCTGGGTTCGTCGGTCGGGCCTCACCCGTATCCGTGGCTGGTCCGCGAGATCCAGTCGGTGATCGGCCGTGAAGCACGCGCCCGCTTTCTCGAGGTCAATGATCGGCTTCCCGATGTGGTGATTGCTTGTGTCGGTGGTGGATCGAACGCAATCGGGATCTTCTATCCGTTTCTCGATGACACTGAGGTAGCGCTGCTCGGGGTAGAAGCCGGGGGGACAGGACCCGGTGCTGGTGACAACGCCGCCACGATCGTGCGCGGCTCCCCGGGTGTTCTCCACGGGACTCATTCCTATCTACTCCAGGACGGCGACGGCCAGGTTTTTGAGACCCATTCGGTCAGCGCGGGTCTCGACTACCCCGGCGTCGGACCCGAACACGCGTTTCTAGCTGATTCGGGTCGGGCTACCTACGTCGATGCCACAGACGACGAGGCGCTCTCTGCCCTCGATGACCTGGCCCGATCCGAGGGAATATTGGCGGCCCTGGAGTCGAGCCACGCCCTTGCCGGAGCACGGCGCTACCTCGAAGCGAATCCCGGAGCAGTTGTGCTCGTCGGGCTCTCCGGCCGTGGCGACAAGGACATCGACATCTTGCGCGGCCTGCGGCGATGACGGGTGTCGAGGAGCTCTCTGCTGCGCTCCGCGAGCCAGGGCCCGCTGTGGTGCCGTATCTCACCGCCGGTTATCCCGACATGGATAGTTTCGTGCAGTGGCTCGAAGGGCTGACAGAAATCGCGCCCGCTGTGGAGGTAGGGATACCTTTCAGCGATCCGATGGCTGACGGTGCGAGCATCCAGGAGTCGTCGCGGCTGGCTCTCGCCGCGGGGACCACGCTGGAGAAGGTGCTCGCCGCCCTCGAAGGCCGGAACCAAGGCTCCACTCCGCTGATCGTGATGAGCTACCTCAACCCGCTGCTCTACTTCGGGATCGAGCGGGTGATGCCCCGCCTCGCGGCGGCCGGGGTGTGCGCTCTTGTGATTCCGGATCTCCCGCTGGAAGAGTCCGACCCGGTGGCGGGACCCGCTATCGACGAGGGCATCGGGCTGGTGCAGATGGTGACTCCCTTGACCGATCCCGACCGTCTCGAGGTACTCTGCTCCCGTAGTCAGGGTTTTGTCTACGCCGTCACGATGACGGGGACCACGGGCGGTGCGGTCGCCGACAGCGAGGCGGTCGGAGAGTATCTCGGCCGGGTGCGCTCCCATGCCGACTCTCCGGTGCTGGCTGGTTTCGGCGTCAGGACCAGAGACCAGGTCCGGGCGCTTGCACCGCATTGTGACGGGGTGATCGTGGGAAGTGCGATTGTCGAGGTAATCGCCTCCGGCGGCAGCCCTGTGGATTTCGTCGAGGAGTTGAACGGATGATTGCGACGCTGAGACCAGGGTGCTCGCTGGCCGATAAAGCGGCGATCATCCGCCACATCGAGAGTCAGGGGCTCCGGGTCCACGTTGGCGACTCTGGCCAGAACCCGGTCGTCAGCATCATCGGCAACCATTCGGTGACACTGGCAGACGAATTGAGCAAGTTCGACGGGGTTGAGTCGATCAGCCTCGACGCCCCCTCGTACCCTCTGGTCTCGATCGGATCCCAGCCAGGCCCCTCGAAGGTGCGGGTGGGAAACATCACGATTGGTGGTGACGCAATTGTGGTGATGGCCGGCCCTTGCTCGGTGGAGTCTCCCGAACAGCTCGACGAGGTGAGCCGGGGTGTTGCCGAGGGTGGGGCCGTGATGCTCCGGGGCGGGGCGTTCAAGCCGCGCACCTCCCCTTACAGCTTCCAGGGGATGGGGGAGGACGGCCTCAAATTGCTTCGGCAGTGCGGCGATCTCACCGGACTCGGTGTCGTTTCCGAGGTTGTCGCCCCCGAAGATGTCGCATTGATGGTCGACCACGTCGACATGCTCCAGATCGGGGCCCGAAATATGCAGAACTTCCGGTTGCTCTCTGCCGTGGGTGAACAACAGCGCCCGGTGCTGCTGAAGCGGGGCATGATGTCCACCATCGAAGAGTTCCTCCTCGCCGCCGAGTACATAATGGACGCGGGCAATCCCCGGGTCGTCATGTGTGAACGGGGCATCCGATCCTTCGATACCGCCACCCGCTCAACTCTGGACATCAGCGCCGTCCCTGTTCTCAAGGAGCGGACCCACCTCCCCGTCATCATCGACCCGAGCCACGCCGCAGGCCGCCGGTCGTTGGTCCCCAGCCTGGCTGCCGCCGGAATCGCCGCAGGGGCGGACGGTCTCCTGATCGAGGTGCACAACAACCCGGCGATCGCCCTCAGCGACGGCCCGCAGAGCCTTACGGTTGCCGGCTTCAAAGAGACGATGGAGACAGTGACCCGGGTAGCCAAGGCAGTAGGCAGATCGGTAGCCAGGCTGTAACGGGCGCGACGTCCGCAAGACGTGTCTCTCCCTCCGCTTGCGGAGGGAGTCCAGGCGACACGCGTCTCTCCCTCCGCTTGCGGAGGGAGTACCTCCGGCCGAATAGGTCGGAGGGGAGGGTGGGGGTTTCCCACCAGCAGCACTGAGCTCCCAGCTCGTGGAGATCTCTCCCTCCTACCTCCAGCCGCCTATTCGGCGGCTGCAGGAACCAACCTCGGCGCAAGCGGGAGGACAGCCGAAAGCGGGAGGACAGTCGGTCCCTAGAACGGGCGGGTTGGGCCTATGCCTACCACTCTGGAGAGGGCGCGGTCTCCTTCCTCGGATACCGGGATCAGCTGGGCGTCGCCCCGATTTCCTTCGAGGGTCTCCAACGTCACCATGAGAGCTTTCCCGGCGACGGCGGTGTTCTTCAATGTCTCCAGAACGCCGGTCCAGCTGCCGTGTTCAGTGTCGTCTTCCAGCGAGACCCTGCCGGTGGTGAGGAGGACGCCATCGCTCCCCATGATGCGGACGGGTCCCTGATAACCATCACTCATGGGCCCCTCCAATTGGTGGCCGCAGGTTGCTGCGGAGGATTATCTCATGACGGAAGGCGCGTCGGGTCTCTTCGGCGATACGACGGTTGTGCTGTTCGAGCTCGTCGACCCGGTCGCGGAGGCGCTCTACCTTCAGTTTCAGCTGCCGGTTTTCCTGTTGCAATGCGAGGACCCGGCGCACTCCTTCGAGGTTGAGGCCCTGGCTCGTCAGGTCCTGGATCAGCTGGAGGCGCTCGATGTCATCCCGGGAGTAGCGGCGGGTGCCTCCGGGGGTGCGGAAGGGGTCGATCAGCCCTTTGCGTTCGTAGATACGCAAGGTCTGAGGGTGCATGCCTGCAAGCTCTGCGGCGACCGAGATGACAAATACCGCCTTCACCGACTTTGTCATCTCGAATCCTTCAGATACTCGCGGATGTCTTCGCCATTCTCCTCTGCCAGTGCCTCGAGAAGCTTCTTTTCCTCGCGGGAAACTTTGGTCGGCACCGCAACCTCGACAGTCACGAGCAGGTCTCCGGGTCGGCCTGCCTCGGGCTGAACTCCCCGGCCCTTGACCCTGAAGGTCTTCCCCGAGGGGGTACCGGCCGGGACCTTGAGCTTGACGCCCCCGTTCAGCGTGGGCACTTCCATCTTGGTCCCCAGCGCAGCCTCGGTGTATGTGATCGGAACTTTCAGGGTGAGGTGGTTGCCCCTCCGGCCGAACAGCTTGCTGGCGGCGACCCGGATGTGGACGAGTAGATCGCCGGCGGGGCCTCCCAGCGATCCCGGCGCCCCCTGGCCGCGCAGCCTCAGGGTCGAAGCGTCTTTGACTCCTGCGGGCACACGGAGCTTGATCTCCCTGGTCTTCATCTCCGAGCCCGATCCACGACACTGACTGCACGGCTTCTCGATCCGTTGGCCCCGTCCCCCGCAGTCGGGGCAGGGCTGGGTGAACGAGAAGAATCCCTGGTTCTGGGCAACCGTTCCCCGACCGCCACATGTGGGACAGGTCGTGACAGATGTGCCCGGCTCGGCACCAGACCCGCCGCACTTAGAACAGGAAGCCGCGCCGCGCACCGAGATCGTCGTGGTCACGCCATGGGCGGCGTCATCGAAGCCGATAGTCAGGTCGGCCTCCATGTCGGCTCCACGCCTCGGGCCACCCCGTCCCCCGCGGCCACCGCCGAAGATGTCACCAAAGCCACCCAGAAGGTCGCTCAGGTCTTCGACACGCACCTGTTGTCCGCCTCCGAAACCGCCAAACCCTCCACCACCGAATCCGCCGCCGCCTGTACCGAATCCACCGGTCTCTACCAGTCTGCGGACCCCGTCGTACTCTTTGCGCTTCTCGGCGTTGGAGAGGGTGGTGTGGGCCTCGGAGATCTCTTTGAACTTCTCCTCGGCTTCCTTATCGCCAGGATTGGCATCAGGGTGGTGGGTCTGTGCCAGTTTGCGGTATGCCTTTTTGATCTCCTCGGCGGTTGCCTCAGACGACACTCCCAGGACCTTGTAAAAGTCCTTGTCGACCCAGTCCCGGTTCATGATTCCCGTGACTCGAGGGTCACCAAGGCGGCCCTGATCAACCTCTCATTGAGCACGTATCCGCGACGGAGCTCTTCGTTGACCACGGGTTCCCCGTTGCCGGTCGGCGCCCCAACCGGTTCGTGGACCTCGGGGTCGAATTTCTCTCCGACCGTGGGCACCACTGTGAGGCCCTCCTCGGCGAGTGCCGTAAGGAGCTGTTCCCGGGTTCTCTCCATGCCGGCCATGAGTTGCTGGCCGGCATCGGATTCGACTTTGATCGACAGTGCCGCGTCGAAGGAGTCGAGCGCCGGGAGGAGCTTTTGGATCACACGCTCCGCTGCACGGTCGAGCATCACCGACTGCTCCCGCATCGTCCTCTTGCGGAAGTTGTCGAAATCAGCGGCGACCCGTTTCAGGTCGTCGAGGTACGACGTCGCTTCCTCTCGAGATTGCGCCACCAGCCCGAGGAGCATTGTGATCGACTCTCCGGGGTCGTCGGGGAGCTCGATACCAAGGTCGTGGGCGGTGGGGGCTTCCTCCAGTGCCGGAGTTTCTGAGTCCGTCATCGGTTGTTACTCAGGAGTTCGGTTCGGGCGACTGTTCTTCGTCTTCGTCTTCATCTTCGTCGACGATCTCAGCTTCAACGATGTCGTCGTCCTCGGCGCCATCGTCCTCGCCCTCTGCAGCCTGGGCTTGTGATGCCTGCTGGTAGAGGCGGGTCGCCATCGCCTGGCTGGACTGGATGAGGCCCTCCATCGACTTCCTGACGAGCTCGGTATCGGTCGAGTCGTCCTCGAGGTTCGCCTTCAGCTCGGTAAGGGAAGACTCGACAGCCTGTTTTTCGTCATCGGTCATCCGCTCACCGGATTCGGCGAGAAGGGTCTCGGTCTGATTGACGAGCTGGTCCGCCTGGTTGCGGGTCTCGACGGCTTCCCGTCGCTTCGCATCTTCCTCAGCGTACTTCTCGGCGTCCTTGATCATCTGGTCGATGTCGTTTTCGGCAAGGGCTGTGCCGCCGGTGATGGTCATCGCTTGTTCCTTGCCGGTGGCAAGGTCCTTGGCATTGACATGAACGATCCCGTTGGCGTCGATGTCGAAAGTGACTTCGATCTGGGGCATACCCATCGGTGCCGGCGGAAGACCGGTGAGGATGAACTTGCCCAGACTCTGGTTGTCCGCAGCCATGGTCCGTTCGCCCTGCAGCACGATGATCTCGACCGAGGGCTGATTGTTCTCCGCCGTGGTGAAGATCTCGGACCGCTTGGTCGGGATAGTGGTGTTGCGCTCGATCATTCTGGTCATGACCCCACCCTTGGTCTCGATTCCGAGAGTAAGGGGAGTGACATCGAGGAGCAGGATGTCCTTGACATCGCCTTTGAGCACCCCGGCCTGGATCGCGGCCCCTGCGGCCACGACTTCATCGGGATTGACCCCCTTGTGCGGATCCTTGCCAGTGAGCTCTTTGACGAGTGCCTGGACTGCAGGCATGCGTGTCGACCCACCGACCATCACAACATGCTCGATCTCGTCGACCGAGATGCCGGCATCTTTGATTGCCTGCTCGAAGGGCGACTTGGTCCGCTTGAGGAGATCGGCCGACAGCTTCTCGAACTCCGAGCGGGTCACCTTCTGTTGGAGGTGGAGCGGCCCGGCGTCGGTTGCGGTGACGAAGGGAAGGTTGACTTCGGTCTCGACCACGCTGGACAACTCGATCTTCGCCTTTTCAGCGGCCTCCTTGAGACGCTGCGTTGCCATGCGGTCTTTGCTCAGATCGACGCCGTGGTCGTTTTTGAAGCTTGTGACCAGATGGTTCATCAGCACTTCATCCCAGTCGTCGCCACCCAGTTTGGTGTCACCGGAGGTCGACTTGACCTCGAAGACACCGTCGCCGATCTCGAGGACGGACACGTCGAAGGTCCCTCCACCGAGGTCGTAGACGAGGATGGTCTGGTCGGCTGCTTTGTCGAGGCCGTAGGCGAGGGAGGCCGCCGTGGGCTCGTTGATGATCCGCAGCACGTTGAGCCCGGCGATCTGGCCGGCCTCTTTGGTCGCCTGGCGTTGGGAGTCGTTGAAGTATGCGGGAACTGTGATCACAGCGTCGGTGACCTTGTCACCCAGGAACGCCTCGGCGTCGCGCTTCAGTTTCATCAAGATGCGCGCGGAGATCTCCTGGGAGTTGTAGCTCTTGTCGCCGATGTCGACTTTCCAGTCGGTTCCCATGTGACGCTTGACCGAGCGCACTGTGTGGTCGGGATTGGTGATCGCTTGACGCTTTGCCGACTCACCGACGAGCACCTCATCCTCTTTGAAGGAGACGACGGAGGGGGTGGTGCGGGCACCCTCGGCGTTGGCGATGATGGTGGGCTCGCCACCATCGAGCACCGCAATGACGCTATTGGTGGTCCCGAGGTCGATTCCTACTGCTTTTGCCATGAAATTAGTCCTTTTTCAGCTGGGATTTCTGAGTCAAGGACAATGGTACAACTTGAGTGAGGTTATATCAAGTTTGGATCCGTTCCTAATGCATGGCGTATCATATTTGATACCTGGGGCATCCAGAAACGTAGGTGCAGTGGTGGTTCAGCCTGCCAGGGACTGAATATATGTGACCAGGTCGTTGATCTCGGATTCGGTGAGCTGGTCGGCGTAGTCAGCAGGCATCACATCGGCGAAACCTGCAACCAGCTGCGCCCCGGGGTCGACGATCGAGTTGAAGAGGTAGGGAGTGTCGGCAAGGACGCTCTCACCGGTGTCGAGAGGGCGGCTCGCCCCGGCGACCCCGCTCCAGGTCGGACCGGTACTGGGGGTCCCGTCCACCGTGTGACACGCCAGGCAACCCGTGTCGTTGGCGAGTTGGAGCCCTCGCCCCGCGGCCTCGGGGTCGACGACGACCGGGACGGTTGTCGCTGTAGCCCCGTCTCCCCCTAAATCACCACCGCCATACAGCCAGAACCCGGCGCCCAGGACCAGGATCACCAGGAGGGCCAGACCGGCTTCGGCAGCGCTTTTCATGTTGACACCTTCATTCGGTTAGAACGGTAAACAATCGGGGAGCCAAACCTAAGCTTTACCCGTGGCCCAGAATTTTGGCATGGCTCGTCGGTGGTCGCGACGTGAGTTCATCCAGGCAGCTGGTTTAGGCATTGTCGGGGGAAGCGCCGTCATCCTGAATCCTCGACCAGCCCGCGGCCTTACGATCAATCCGCGGCCGGCATGGGCCATCGACCGCCCGCCGAAAGGGCCACTTCCCTCCGAAGACGTGAGATTTCTCCTGGTGCACCACTCGGCGTCCCAATCTGGTCATACCCCCGAGCAGGCGCCGGCGATTTTGAGAGGCATCTACGACTATCACACCAGTGCCGAAAAGGGTTGGAACGACATCGCATACAACTTCCTCATCGATTCGGGTGGGGGAATCTGGGAGGGGCGGTCGGGAAGTATCGCCGGAGCTGTCGCCGGCGATGCCACCGGCGGAAACCAGGGCTTCAGCCAGCTCGTGTGCCTGATCGGCGATTTCAGCGCATCCAACCCTTCCAGCTCGGCGCTTGGATCGCTGATCGCACTTCTTGCCTGGCTTGCCGACAAACACGGAGTCGCAACTGCACCGGGATCCCAGGTGAGTTTCACCTCGAAAGGCTCTAACCTGTGGCCGGCCGGCGCAACGGTGACGACAGCGACGATCACCGGTCATCGGGCGATGAGTGCGACATCGTGTCCGGGCTCCACCCTCAACCAGCTTGTCATCACCTCGCTGACTGCTGAAGTCCATGCCACCAGAACCGGGACTGCGGCAACGTCTCCGTCGACGACGGTCCCCGCCGGCGCGGTCGAATCATCGAGCACCTCCAGATCGTCAATCGCATCCTCGAGCGTGGACCCGGAGCCAACGACAACCCTGCCCGCGTTGACGACAACAGCTGCCGACCCGATCCCGACCGCGTCCACGCGGGGTCAGGTGCTGGCTTCCGTGGTCGAGTCGAGTTCCACAGCCCCCAGAGTCGAGGTGGTGACGGCAGCATCAACTATGCCGGCCGGCGGGGTAGCACCCGGAACGAATCCCCTGCTGTGGATGGGTGCCGCGCTCGGTGCTGCGGCGACCGCCGGTCTCGCCTGGCGGTACCGCCGTATGGGCCGCTGATCGACAATTTTGGGGCATAATCGCGCTGTCAACGAGCTATTCAACGGAGTTCGGCCCGAGCCGGCCAGGAGGAGCGTTTGGTAGGAATGGAACAAGTCGACATCGCAATACTCATTGTCAGGTTGTGGCTCGGGATCGTGATGATCGCCCATGGAATCAACCACGCGAGAACACTCGAAGGCACTGCAAAATGGTTCGCATCGAAGGGCTTCAAGTCGGCCCCGATGAATGCTCGCCTGTCGGCGGCGAGCGAGATTCTGGTCGGGCTCGCCCTTATCACAGGGCTACTCACGACCGCTGCCGTGGTCGGGGTGGTCGCAACGATGTTCGTGGCGTTCTGGTCGATCCATCGCTTTGCCGGTTTCTTCAACTTCCATCGCCCTGACGAGGGATACGAGTATGTGGCCACCCTTGCTGTCGTCAGCGCCGCAGTAGCTGTGATCGGCCCCGGGGAGTACTCGCTGGACAGCCTTCTGGGCATTGCCCATGACCTCGACGGCTGGGTCGGTGCCGCTGCTGCTGTCGGAGCTGGACTGGTGGTCGGCGCCGGGCAGATCGCAACTTTCTGGAGAAAACCTCTCCATGGAGGACCGGAGTGAGCGAGGCAATGCTTTGGGAGAGATTGTCCGACTCCTTTATCACTACGCGAGACCATCTGCACCAGGTCGCATACTTCGCGCTGAGCCCAGCCCGTTACCGGGCGGAAGGGAGGATGGGCCTCCGTGCCACGCCCGGTGGCTTCGGGACCCCCGAATCCAATGGGCGGGTGGCCCGCGTCGATGGCACCCTTCTCGTACAGGAGGATGGGGACAGCGTTGCCACCCGGCAGATCTCAACCGTGCGGGCAGCAGTCGAGTTCTTCGGCGAACCGTATGTAGATGCGTGGTTCGAGGACTTCAAGGACCCGCTCACACCGATCGGGCCCGACGTCGCATTGTTGGTCGACCCAGACGATTCCCATCTCATCGGTGCCTGGTTTGAATTCGGCGCCCGGGTGCTCGACTCGTTTCGTGAGGACAGCCTGCCAGCCGACGACCCGTCCCCGACCCAGATCTGGCCCGAGCACTTTGATGCGGCGATGGAGTCCGGTGCCGGAGCGAGCGGGAAGCGAGCGAGCTATGGGCTTTCGCCGGGGGATGGGGAGCACTCGGAGCCCTATCTCTATGTTGCGCCCTGGGGCGAGATCGATAGCTCGAATCCGTACTGGAACGACGGGGCTTTCAATGGGTCGAGCCTGACCTATGCAACTCTGGCGGCTTCGCCAGATCCGTTTTCGGCAGCACTCGGCTTTCTCCGCGAGGGTTATCAGGTCCTCCACGGCAGAAGCTAGTTCAGGGCGTCGACCAACCCTCGAGCCGCTGCGGTGACAATTCGTATCGTCTCGTCGTAGCCCTCAGCTGGCCCGCCCCACGGGTCCGGGACTTCGTCCTCGTCGGTGTGGGGGTCAAATGTCCGGAACAACCTGATCTTTGCCTGGGCCTCCTTCGAGGGTGACATCGCCATCAGGTCGGCGAGGTTGGACTTGTCCATCACCAGGATCATGTCATACCGGTCGAAGTCGACCGGTATGAACTTCCTGGCCCGGCCGGTGATTTCAAGCCCTGCTCTCGCTCCGGCCGCTATGGATTCAGGATGCGGGGACTCTCCAGCGTGCCATGACCCGGTCCCGGCCGAATCGACTTCGACCTCGATCCCGGCGGCGACAGCTGCACTGCGAATTGCAGCTTCGGCCGCCGGCGACCGACAGATGTTGCCCAGACAGACGACGAGGACCTTCATATGGCAGCGATACGTTCCCGGGCAATTGCGAGATAGCTGTCGTCGGTGTCGAATCCGACGTAATGCCTCCCGGTTTCGATAGCCGCCACCGCGGTTGTGCCGGAACCGACAAACGGGTCGAGCACGAGGTCGGCCTGGTAGGTGTAGAGCTCGATGAGCCTGCGGGGTAGGGCCGTGGGGAACGGCGCGGGATGTCCGATCTTCCGGGCGCTCTCGGAAGGTATTTCCCAGACGTCCAGTGTCGCCTCCAAGAACTCATCGGTGTCGATAGTCGCCTCCGATGGGAGCCCCAGTGCCCTTCGCTCATCTCTCTTGATTGCCCTATCGAATCGCCCCTTCGACGCGATGAGAACCCTTTCGGTGATATCGCGCAGTACCGGGTTCTGAGGTGACCGGTAAGAACCCCAAGCACATGAGCCGCCGGCGCCCTTGGCCTTTTGCCAGATGATCTCTCCGCGGAGGAGAAGCCCGAGCTCGTCCTGGAGAACTCGCACGACGTCTGCAGACAGGGAGCGGTACGGCTTGCGTCCCAGGTTGGCCACGTTGACCGCGAGCCTCCCCCCGGACTCGAGCTTGTCGACACAGACCGCAAACACCCGGGTCAACATGTCGAGATATTCGACGTAACTGGCCGGGACATGGCCCTCAGCGAGGTCGGTCTCGTATTCCTTCCCGGCGAAGTAGGGCGGCGATGTCACTACGAGGGCGACGGAGTTATTCGCCACCTGGCCGTCGGTCATTGCAGCGGCGTCGCCGTGGAAAAGCGTGTCGACCGCGGCCGGGGGCGCCACCAGGGCCTCGTCGGAAATGCGGGGTGCGCTGAATCGATCGTAGAAGGCAGATGAGTCATGCGATTCACGCTTTCCTGAGCCGAATTCAGAGGTGACGGTGGCGAGACGGCGACGGGTCATACACTGAAGTTACCGGCGTCTGCCGGTCTGGAGCGGCATCTGGCCCGCTGTCGCCTCTCGTTTGCCCGGACGATCGATCCGTATCACATGGTTGTTCCCGCTATGCTTGCTAGAGCAAGCACTTCCAGAAATGGGTTTACTATGGATATCCCATCTCAGCCGGAGACGGTGGAGATCGAGCTCAAAAGTGGCACGAAAGCCGAAGTCCGCCCGATTCTCCCGATTGACACTCCACTCATCGCCGAGGGGCTATCCGGCCTGTCCGAATCTAACCGGTTCGCAAGGTTCGGCATCGGGATCGACAGCTTGAGCAGTCAGGAACTCAAGTATCTGAGCGAAGTCGACCACCGCACCCACGTGGCCTGGGGTGCCACCATCGAAGGTGAGCCGGCCGGGGTGGGGCGCTATTTCGTGATACCCGAAGAGGGATGTGCCGAGCTGGCGTTGACGGTTGTCGACAAATTCCAGCGAAAGGGACTGGGTAGGGCACTCTTCGATGTGCTTACGGCAGTTGCTCGCCACGACGGCTTGCCGAGCTTCTGTTTCGAGATTTCCTCTTCCAATGAGCCGGTGATACGCCTTCTCCGCGGACTGACGGGACAGGAGACCTCGAGCGGGCTCCTCCACGGAAAGGCCAACGTCGCCGACCTGCCTGTCACTGCCTACGAAGACGAGCTGATCTCGCTGCTGGAGAAATACCGGGCCGACGGTTAGGCAGATTCGGCCGGATCGAGATCCAGCGCAGCAGAGTTGATGCAGTAGCGCATCCCGGTCGGCTGCGGACCGTCGGGGAAGAGGTGCCCGAGATGGCCGTTGCAGGTGGCGCAGCGAACTTCGGTGCGGACCATGCCATAGGCACGATCCTCGAGCTCGTTGATCTTCGCCGGATCGAGGGCCTGATAGAAGCTCGGCCATCCTGAACCGGATTCGAACTTGGCATCGCTGGAAAACAGCTCGGTCCCACATCCAGCGCACTTGTAGCTGCCGGGGGTCTTCGTGTCGTTGTATTTGCCGCTGAACGGCCGCTCCGTCCCGGCTTCCCTGAGGATCTGATACTGCTCTGGTTCGAGCTTCGTCCGCCATTCGGCTTCGGTTTGGGGCATGTCGGTCATGTTCGGTCCTTTCTCATCTCGATGAGATCTTGTAGGTGATGCTCGAGGCGCTCGACGAAAATCGCCTGCGCCAGGTTCAGTTTCGTACGGGCCCTATTGGCATCGAACCACTCGACGCGATCGATCTCAGGATAGGAGCGATCGCCCATCATGAAATGGCCCGGGACCAGGGCGGCGGGCTCGAGGTCCGCTTCGAGCGCCCAGGCGACGACGATCTTGCGTGACTTGAGCCGGGTCTCACCGAGAGGCGTCCAAAAGCCATCGGGCACCGGCCATCCGGTTTCCTCGAGAAATTCCCTGCGAGCGCAATCCTCGTCAGATTCGCCCTCCTTGACGAGGCCTTTGACCAGAGACCACCACCCGTCGTCTCGACGGCTGAAGAAGGGCCCACCCGGATGAGCGAGCATCACCTCAACCCCGTCCCGAATCCGGAACGGGAGAAGACCGGCGGACCGAAGACCGCTCATTACCCTGATCCTGTGACCATCATCGCCGCAACCACACCAACATCTAACCAGGTTGTGGTAACTCCTCTTCCCGACTTCCGGCTGGGCGATCTCGAAGCCCTCCCGGCGGGGTTGAAACGCCTCACGCTCAACGAGATGGAAGTTGCCGCGTCCGGATTCTTCGCCGGTGAGGACGCATTCAGCGGAGCCGTACACGAGGCCCGGAGGTCGACGAAACGGATCAGGTCGGTGCTCCGGCTGATCAAGAGTGAGTTGGGCCAGCGGATCTTCAGCTTCGAGGATCGCTGGATGAGGGACACGGCGCGGCTGATCTCGCCGGTGCGTGACACCGCGGCGCACGTCGAAAGCATGGACCTGCTGGATCGGATCTACGGTCACCTGCTCGCAGACGGCGCACTCGACGAGACCCGGTACCGGCTCGACAATCAGCGGGGGCGAATCGAGGCCAGGATCATGGAGGATCCTGAAATCGTCCTCTCGGTAGTCGAGAAATTGGAGAAGGCCCACGGGCGCTACTCGAATTGGCCGGTCGACGCCTCTGCCCGCAGCATCTACGGGGTAGGCATTCGGGACGAATTCGCCGCCATCGGGCCCGGATTGAGCGAGACTTATGGCAATGGGAGAACCCAGATGGTCGACGCCTACAAACATGTCGACCCGGCCCGGTTCCACGAGTGGCGCAAGAGCGTCAAGTATTTGCGCCACCAGATGGAGTTGTTGACCCCGCTCTGGCCGGAGGTGGTGGTGGGCATGGCGATCACTCTGGAACGGGTGGGCGAACTGCTCGGCCAGGACCACGATCTCGCAATGCTGATCGAGCGGCTCGAAACCGACACCAACCTGTGCCCGGACCCGGTCGAGAGATCTTTGATTGCGGCCCTCGCCAACCAGAGACGGGCCGATCTGCAAACCGCTGCGCGCATCCTGGGTCGGAGGGTGTTTGTCGAGGAGCCCGACTCGCTCACCGGTCGTTTCGACGCTTACTGGGAGGGCCGGGAGCCAGAAAGCCTGGCTGCATTGACCCGGGTAATGATGTGAGCCGTCTCAGCTAGACGGAATCCGAGCGTCCCGACAGACGTTGTCTCAAGCAACTATTCAAAGGACGGTTCATGTGAGCGAGCGGGGACGGATCAAGGTCGAAGGCGCCGGCAAACGGGTCAGGGCGATGCTCGGCGGGGAGATCGTCGCCGACTCCCACCGTGTACTCATGGTCTGGGAGGTCCCATATTTCCCTACCTACTACTTCCCGGAGGCTGACGTCGATATGACCGCTTTAGTGGACTCCGGAGAGACAAAGGCCAGTCCGAGCCGCGGGGTTGCCACCCTCTATGAGGTCAAAGCCGGAGGGAGACAGGGTCAGGCCTACGCCTACGCCGAGCCCGAAATCGAACAACTTGCCGGACATTTGGCTTTCCACTGGAAGTCGATGGACCACTGGTTCGAAGAGGACGAGGAGGTCTTCTTCCACGCCCGCGACCCCTACACCCGCATCGACATCCTCCCTTCGAGTCGCCGGGTGCGGGTAGAAATCGGCGGGGAGACCGTGGCGGACAGCACCAACGCATCGTTCCTGTTCGAGACCAACCTGCCCACCCGGTATTACCTGCCGAAGACTGACGTCCGCATGGATCTGTTCACCCCGACCGATCTGGCCACCCATTGCCCCTACAAGGGCACCGCCCGGTACTGGTCCGTCGAGGTGAATGGCCAGACCCATGAGAATGTGGTGTGGGGATACGACAACCCCCTGCCGGAATCGCAGCGGATCATGGGCCTGGTCTCGTTCTACAACGAGAAGCTCGATATCTACGTCGACGAAGTCCTCGAGGAGAAGCCCAAGACCAAATTCAGCTGACTGCGAACTGGCTTAGCCCAGGTCGATCGCCAGCCCGGTCTCCCGTTCGGACACCTCCCAGAGCACCCGGATCGACTCCGACATCCCCAACCTGCGCAGGATCGGACGGCGGACCGCGGCACCAAAGTTGATGAACCTCGGGGCGTACATTTGGCCGCCCCTGGCTCTCGGGTCCGTTGCAGCTCGAAGCTGGGGGAGGGCACCGGCGCCAGGAGTCATCCCGGTCCGCTGGGCGACCTTGTGCCAGAACTCGGCTGAGCCGCTCGCTCCACCCTGGCTCACGGTGTTGGCTTGCAGGCCGGTGTTGGAGAGTCCTGGATGCGCCACGAGGCTTGCTGCATGGAGTCCCGCATCCTCGAACTGGCGTTGCAGTCCCATTGCGAAGTGGTAGTTGGCGAGCTTGGCCTGGCCGTAAGCGCCCCAGGCATCGTACGACCCTTCGAGGTGGGGGTTGGCGGGATCGACCCGCTTCCCGAAGTGGTGTGCGGTGCTGGTAACGGTCACCACCCGGGCCGCTCGTGCTCCCAGCAAAGCCGGCAGGAGTTGAGCGGTGAGGGCCCAATGCCCCAGGTGGTTCACGCCGAACTGCATCTCAAACCCGTCGTCGGTCTTACCCTCGGGCATCGCCATCAAGCCGGCGTTGTTGACCAGGATGTCGAGAGTGGAATGGTTGGAGAAGACGGCCAGTGCCGCGGTCTCTATCGACTGCAGCGAAGCAAGGTCGAGCTCGAGGATCTCCAGAGATGCGTTGGGGTGAACGGCAGTCAGTTCGGCCAGAGCGCCGTCTGCCTTCTCCCGGTTGCGGGCAGCCATAACCACATGACAGCCGGCACCGGCAAGACCCTTAGCGGTCTCGAAACCCAGGCCGGCATTGGCCCCTGTTACCACAGCCGTCTTCCCGGAGAGATCGGGAATGTCTGCAGTGGTCCAAACCATGTTTCACCCTAACGAGGCGGAGTCGCCTCCACGGGGCACTAGATGTAGCTAACCGCGCCGATCCGTTTTTCGAAGCGTTCCGCCTTATTCATGACTTCCGCCGGAATCGCCATGATCTTTTCCTGGAACTCGGCCGCCCGTGGCTTGAGGTCTGTGAGGTCTGCGATCTTCCACTCCTTGATCAAAGGCATCAGCACCCGGTCGTGATGGATGCGGAGGTTGTAGACACCGGCCTTCGCGACTGCCAGTGACCTGCGGAGGAAGTTGGGCATCGCCACGCCGGGCATCTCGAAGTTAGAGAAGGTCTTATAGATACCCTCGAGGACCGTTGACGGGCTCTGGTCGAGCATCGCCTGCATCACACCTTTGTAGAAGATGAAATGATGGTTCTCGTCGGCAGCGATGTTCTTCATCAGCTCAAAAGCGTTGGGGTCGTCGGTGATTTTACCGGCGTTGCGGTGGCTGACCCTGGTAGCCAATTCCTGGGCAGCGGTGTAAGCGAAGATCTCGGTCGGATCGTCGTAGGTCGGGCTGTACCCGTTGGTCATCGTTGCCATCCGGTCGTCTTCGAGCTCATAAGGGTCGCAGTTTCGGGATGTGAGGAGGTAACTCCGGATCCCGATGGCGTGTTGGCCCTCTTCAGCCGTCCACAAGTTGTTCCACTTGTTGAACGCCGAGGTGTCCGGCATGTTCTTCTCGATGAGAGCGTGGTAGTACGGGAGGTTGTCCTCGGTGAGGAGGTTGAGGACCAGTGAGGTCCGGGCATTCTCAGAGATGGTGCATTGGGAGACATCCCAAGGCTTGTCGCGGAAACTCTCACCGCGTTCCCAGGGGACGATGTCGTGGAAGTACCACTTGTTGCGCCGTGCGAGGTGATCCTCCATCAGCTGCTCCACCTGGGGGTCGATCGACTCCACCAGTTCAAACTTTTCGTTGAGGGCCATGTCGGCCGCCTTTGGTCGGGTACGGGTTAGACGGTAACGGGGGCCAGATCGGTTACCGAATTCACCGAAGAAAACCAGGGCGAAAAGTGGAAACGGACGGGACGCCGTCTCCTCAAGCCTAATCCGCGACGGCGGGTAACCGCACACCCGATGCAGATGACTGGTAACGAGGCTGTGGCTAGAGCTGTCCGGATTCGACCGAGCCGCTGATCGCGGCGAGGTAGTCGGGATTGTCGTAGCGGTCGAGGAGGAAGTCGTTGGCATAGGTGGGCAGCGGGCCGGCAGTGATATGTCTGCTGACCAGGTCGGCGCCTCCCGCAGCAACCATCACCCCGAATCCGGAATAGGCACAGGCGAGATAGAACCCGTCGGGCCCCGCGGGGCCGATCAAAGGCCGGTTCTCGGCGGTCTTCGTGTAATAGCCACCGTCAACGCTCGACTGGGGGAGCCGGTCGAGGTAGCGGCCGAAGTAGGGGATCATCGTCGAAAGCCCACGCGCCACCACCTCGGGGTAGAGCTCGTCCTCGGGCACCGGCCACACCGGCTGGCGCACCTCGCCGTGGTACTCCCACAGTGCCAGGAAGTAGGGTGAATCGGCTCCTCCCTCGGGCCGGCCATGACAGTAGACCGGCATCTCCCCGAGGAGATCGGTCCGTCCCATCCCGGTCAGAGCGGAATGCTCGTCGTCGTCCCAGGCGAGCCGCTGCGGGTCGCTCCAGATCAGCATCGGAGCCTCTCGGGGCACTACCCCGAGGTGGTCGCGATAGGCGACCTTGAGGTGGACTTCGGAGCGGAGGGGCAATCCGACCCCGACCATCGCCGCGACATCGGCTGCAAAGGGACCTGCTGCATCGACCACTGCGCTGCACGGAATCCGATTACCCGAGGCAAGGGTGACCGCCTGCACCGCGCCGCCCTCGACATCGATGCCCGTCACCTCGTCGACCAGGTGTGATGCCCCTGCTGCTTTGGCCCTGTCGAGCATCCAGGACCCGAGTTGTTGGGCGCTGAACCAGCCCGCGCGTCGGACATGGATAGCCCCGACCGCTTCAGAGGTGAGATAAGGAAAATGCTCGAGGAGCGGGCCGGGACCGGTGAAAACGTCGATCCCGTCTGGTTCTGCGGCGTACCCGTGCGGCTCCGTCGGGATGTATCCCGATGCACTGGAATGGATCCGGACCTCACCACCCCCGTAAGAGGAGATCTCCGACGCTTGCGCTTGCCAGGCTCTCAGGGTTTCCTCCCGGGCGGTGACGAAGAGGTATCCGCGACGGGACAGCCCGAAGGCGTTGCCCGACTGCTCGCTCATTTCCTCGAGGAGGTCGATCGAGCGGTTCATCAGACCCACCATCGGCGCGTTGGGCCACCAGTTTCGATAACACTCGGTCGACTTGTCCGACGTGAGAGTGAGTGGTGGCCGTGGGTCGACGATCGTGACATCGGCTCCGTGGGTAGTGGCAAGCCGGTAGGCGGTTGCGACGCCGGCGATCCCCGCCCCGATGACGACGACCGGGTTTTTCAACCGCCCAGAAACTCCTTGACCCGAGCGGCTATCGCCCCTCCGGTGAAACCGAATTTCTCGGCGAGGACCGTGTCCGGGGCGGAGGCTCCGAAGCGGTCGATTCCGATGCTCAAACCGGTATCGCCGACGATCGCAGACCATCCGAAAGTCGAGGCGGCTTCGACGGAGACCCGGGGGGCGGTCCCGAGGGTGGCCTCCCGGTATCCGGCTTCCTGTTCCATGAACAGTTCCCAGCAGGGGAGACTGACGACCCGGGCCGAAATCCCTGAACCCGCAAGGCGTTCCGCAGCCTCCACAGAGATATGGACTTCGGAACCGGTGGCGATGATCGTCACGTCATCTCCCTCCCGGACGACATATCCGCCCCTCTTCACCCCACCGGGAACCGCCTCCATCGTGGGCAGTCCCTGTCGGGTGAGGACGAGAGCAACCGGGCCGTCGTGACGGTCTAGGGCGATATTCCAGGCGGCGATCGTCTCGTTGGCATCGGCGGGCCGGATCACCCAGAGGTGGGGCATCGCCCGCAGTGAAGCCAGATGTTCGATCGGCTGATGGGTGGGACCGTCCTCGCCCAGGAAGACCGAGTCATGGGTGTAGACCCAGATCGATGGTGCCTCCATGAGCGCGGAGAGGCGAACCGATGCCCGCATGTAGTCACTGAACACGAAAAAGGTTGCGCCGTACGGCTTGAGGCCGCCGTGGATCGCCATCCCGTTGACTGCGGCTCCCATTGCATGCTCACGGATGCCGAAGGCAAGGTCGCGAGCGCCGCGATCTTTGGCGGAGAAGAGCCGTCCCTTTTCGATCACGGTCTTGGTCGAGCCGGCAAGGTCGGCCGAACCGCCAATGAATCCAGGGACCTTTTCCGCAATCTCTGCGAAGAGCTGGCCCGAAGAGGCCCTCGTTGCCAGCGAAGACCGAATCTCGAATCCCGGGCCTTCGATATTCGCAGGATTCGGCTCGTACATGCTCTTCCACATCTCCGTTGTGACGTCATCCGCATCCTCGAACCGCTTCAGCCAAGCGGTCCTGGCTTCCCGGCCCCGGTTCATTGCCTCGTCGAAGAACGAGTAGACATTCTCATCGACGAGGAAGGTCGGCTCGGTCGGGAACCCCATTAGCTCCTTGGTCACCCTGATCTCCTCGTCACCGAGCGGTGACCCGTGTGACTCGGCAGTGTCCTGAGCGTTGGGCGCCCCGTGGGCGATGTGGGTCTTGCAGACGATCAGCGAAGGTTGATCATCGACAGCGATCGCCGCTTCGATGGCTTCGGCGATTGCGGCGCGGTCGTGGCCGTCGATGGTCTGGGTGTGCCAGCTGAGGGCTTCGAACCGCTGTTCAACGGTCTCGGAGAAAGTGATGTCGGTCGACCCGTCGATTGAGATGTCGTTGTCGTCGTAGAAGTAAGTGAGCCGTCCCAGCCCGAGGTGCCCGGCCATCGACGAGGCTTCGGCGCTGATACCTTCCATCAGGTCGCCATCGGAGACGAAACCGAACGTGTGATGGTCGACGAGGTCCGGGCCGAGCCGTGCCCGGAGGTGCTCCTCGGCTATTGCCAACCCGACGCCGGTGCCAAAGCCCTGCCCGAGTGGTCCGGTGGTGGTCTCAATGCCGATTGCCTGGTCGATCTCGGGATGACCGGCGGTATGCGACCCCCACTGACGGAAGTTCCGGATCTCGTCGAGGCTGAGCGGGAATCCGGAGAGGTGGAGTAGCGAATACAACAGCATCGACCCGTGTCCGTTGGAGACCACGAATCGGTCGCGGTCGGGCCATTCGGGATTGTCAGGATCGACCTTGAGGTATTTCGACCAGAGGACGACGGCGATGTCGGCCATCCCCATCGGCATTCCGGGGTGTCCGCTGTTGGCGGCCTGGACTGCGTCCATGGCGAGCGCTTTGATCGTGTTGACAGCGAGTTGGTCTGGAGTGAATTCAGGCATCAAGACCGGAGGGTAGTGCCTTCAGGGGAACACCCACCTGACGCCATGTGGCCCGCTGAGGGTTCAGACGGGTTCGCAGAGGTGGCAGGCGCGGTATCCCCGGGCACTGGCATCAGTGGTCGACCTCAGCTCCACGACGTTCTCGTCTTTGGACCGCCGGATTGCCCGGCACGTCGGGAGACAGAAGATCCCCGTACTTGTGTTGGCCAGGTAGCGCACGTTGCGCCCTGCCAGCTCCTCGAGGGCAGCGGGAGCCGCTCCCTCGGTCGTGAGCAGCTTCCACTTTCGGTCCGGCCCACCCAGCGAATAGGCACCGATGTGGCCATCGGAGCGAACCACCCGATGGCACGGGATGATGAGGGGAACCGGGTTCCTCGCCATCGTTGACCCCACGGCACGCGCCGCCCCGGCATTTCCCACATGACGTGCAAGCCATCCGTATGGCCTCACCTCGCCGCGGGGAATTCGGGCCGCCTGGTTGAGCACGAGCGCCTGGAACGGTGTCACCGAACGGAGATCGACAGGGAGCTTGCCCGGCGACCCTGCCTCGAGCCGGTCGGGGATCAGCTTGCCCCATGCCGAAGGCGCCTCTGCGCGGAGCAATGCCCTGCCGAATCTCTCTTCGAAATGGCTCTCGTAGTCCTCGTCCGCGAGAGTTACCGAGGAGACTCCTGCAGGGTTGAAACTGACCACAACCCGTCCGACGGCAGACTCATAGAAGTCATACCCGTCGGCAAGCCCGGTGCCCAAAGCAGTTGCGTCCGAAATCCGCCCGGGAGCAGTCCCACCGATCAGGTGTGCCAGCCTTTCTTCAATGCTCATCTTCGCTCTCCATGATCTCTCGTAGTTTCTTTAGGCCGCGATGGATATCCGCCTTGCATGTGCCTTCGGGCCTGCCGGTGACGGCTGCGATTTCGGGGATCCCGAGGCCGACGACATGGCGGAGTACAACTGCTTCGCGTTGAGTCCGGGTGAGGGAGTCGAGGCGGCGCTGCCAGGCCCCAGTGTCCGGAGGATCGAGGTCGAACCCGGCTGGCTCAGTTGTCTCCTCGACCAGCGTGGGCCGTCGGGAACGGTCCCGGAGATGGTTTCGCCCGATGTTGAGGGCGATGGTCCATACCCACGGTTCAAGGCGAAGCTCTCGAATCCGTTGCGCCGGATACCCCGACAGGGCGCGATAGGCCCGGATCAACGCTTCCTGACTCAGGTCCTCGGCCTGGTGCCCATCGCCCGTCATCCGACGGAGGCCCCAGTAGAGACGCGGCGACATTTGCTCGACCAGACGAGGGAATGCCGTGTCGAGATTGCGGGCCAGGTCGAGGAGTAATTCATCCATCAGCGAGGAGAACACCGAATAGAGGGAAAGAGTTGCACTTGATTCGTTCTCACACCACCAGCCTGGACGGTAGCTTTACCATCATGGACATTGTCACCGCTTCCGGCATCATCAGAGACGCTCGCCGTTCGGTGGAAGCGGGCGAGGGACTTGGGGGCACCGGTTTCTGGAAACTCGTCGGCGCAATCAAGAGAGAGCCCAACCTGGACCGGTTCGTCGATGACGTTGCCGACATCGATCAGAAGGCGTTTCGGAACTGGGCATTCCTCACCGTTCCCCTCGCCCTCGGGACCTCCTTGATGATCGTCGGGACCGCCGTCGGTCTGGGACTGGTGGCGCTTGCCTACCAGCTGGAGGGGGTCTGGAGCGGAGTCTGGATCATTCTCGGTACCGGGGTGCTCCTGGTGAGCACTCACGGCCTTGCCCACCTCGCCGTGGGGACTGCGCTGGGCATCGAGTTCACATACTGGTTCATCGGGAAGATCACTCAACCCCAACCCGGGGTCAAGACCGACTACTCCACCTACCTGCGAACCCCGGCTAAGTCCCGGGCCTGGATGCATGCGGCGGGTGCGACGACGACCAAGGTGATCCCGTTTCTCATGGTCGGCGCCTCATTGGCTGCCGGCGTTCCCGCCTGGGCGACATGGGCGCTGGTCGCCGGTGGAATCGTGGCGCTGGCGGCTGATGTTCTTTGGTCGACCAAAGCTTCCGACTGGAAGAAGTTCCGGCGAGAGATGGCCTTCGCTCAGGAGTCCTGATCGAAATCGGGGATCGAGCCGTCGGTCATGTGCAGTTCCTCGTGTTGACGGATCAGCTCGACGAATAGCCCGGGATTGCGGGGGTCGATGCCGATCAGATGCCGGGTCGTCGGTCCATCGGTGGTGTCGTATGCCCGTGCCCTTGCCAGGAGCTCTGCCGATGCGTCATCGATCCGCCCGTGCTGCGCGAGATGTTCCCCCCAGGACCCGATCTCGAAGAATTCGATGATCCGGAGCGGATCGGAGGCGGTGCGCATCAGTTGCCATCGGTATGCGCCGGTACGGAGTCTCACCAGGCGCACCTCGGTCATCAACGTGGTGAATTCGACGAGGTCGGCCCGGTCGATCTGCCACGCATTGAGGATCATGACGGTTTCGCCGGCGACGGTGATGTCGTGGGAGATAGGGAGCCGGTCTTCGGAGAACTCCGGCGGTGCGACATTGCGTATCGAAGGAACACCGAGGATGGGAGAGAGCACGCCGAGGAGGAGGGCCGCAGAGGAGAGCGCGACAATCGCCGTTGCGGTATTGGTGGCATCGGCGAGCACCCCGGCCAGTATCGAACCGAGGGGGAGGATGCCCCCGAAGGCGAGGCTATAGAGCGACATCGCCCGCCCCCTGATCCACGACGGGCTGATCAGCTGAGCGGTCGCATTGAGACTGGTGAGGGTGAGGACCCAAAAGAAGCCCGAGACCAGCATGGCTGTGGCAGCTACCCAGAGGTTCGGGGCGAGGCCGATCCCAATCCCGGCGAGCCCGAACCCGCTGATGGTCACGCGGGAGGGACGGTCCGGGAATCGGTCGAGGAACCTCTCCCGAAACCACGCCGCGAAGAGGGCCCCCACTCCCATCGAACCGAGTAGGACGCCATAGGCGAGCTCCTCCCCACCGAGGCTCCTGGTGTGATTGGGCAGCACCGCCTGGATGACTGCGGAGAAGACTGCAAAGAGAGCGACGAGGCCGAGCAGGCGCCGGAAGACAGGAGTGAATCGGGCGAACCGAATCCCGAGAGCCATTGCAGTGCTGAATGATGTCACCTCCCTGTCGGCCGGCTCCAGCCTCCGACCGACGATGATCACTGCAACGATCACGAATGCATAAGTGAGGGAGTTGATCCCGAATCCCGCTGCAGCCCCCAGGGACGCAAGGATCAGGCCCCCAATCGCCGGCCCGACGGCGCGTGCAACATTGAACGCTGCCGACTGGACCGCTACTGCCGATGCGATCATCCCCCGTGGCACCAGGTCGGGGAGAAGCGCGTGCCACGTGGGGAGGTTCAGGGAGACACCGATTCCCAGCAGAAGTCCGAGAGCAAGGAGTAAGGATGGGTTGATGCGCTCGGTGTGGGTGAGCACTGCCATCGCCACGGCCGATCCGCCCATGATTGCCTGGGCGATGAGCATGAGACGGGTTCGGTCGAACATATCTGCGAGGGCACCCGAGATCAAAGCGAGGAAGAGAAGAGGGAGCGTCGAGGAGGCGACCATGAGCCCGACCCAGGTGTTCGAGCCGGTGAGATCGAGCATCAGCCATGAGCCGGCGACCGACTGGATGAAGGTACCGAGGGCCGATAGGACGGATGCAATCCACATGATGCGGAAAGATCCGTATTTGAGTGGGGCGACCGCCGAATTCATCAATGGCAGGGTAGGACGGCGTCGCAGGGCCGGAAGCGGGTTAAGCCAGGTCGAGGACTAATTTCGACTCCGTGGCCAGAGATCTCGCCTATTTCATCCAGGACGGCTCTACTCCCGGCCCGGGGGTGCTGCTCCTCCATTCGTTCTGGGGCCTCACCCCGGCGGTGAAGCTGATGGCGGACGGTCTCGCCGACGAGGGCTACACAGTCCTGGTTCCGGACCTCAATTTTGGTGAGCTTCCGGGTTCCGAGCCCGAGGCAGTCGACCATCTCGGTCAGGCCAATCCCGATCATCTTGCCTCGCTGGTCCTGTCCTCGGCGCAGTTGCTCGCGGAGAAGGCGTCACAGCCGACAATCGCTGCTGTCGGCTTCGGGATGGGCGGCTCGATGGCGCTGTGGGCCTCGGTGCGGCTCCATTCGATCATCGACCGGGTGGTTTCCTTCTACGGGACCCAACAGATCGATTTCGCCGGGTCGAGGTCCCGCTACCTGATCCACCTCGCCGAATCGGACGAGTACATCACCGACGACGAGACCGCATTCATGGAAGCGACGATGGGCCTCGAGTCGTTGGAAGTTGCACTTCACTACTACCCGGGCACCCGACATGGATTTGCTGATCCAGCCGGACCCACATTCGACCCCGATGCTTCAGATGCCGCCTGGAAACGCACTGTCGAGTTCCTCAGGGAGTGAGTCGGTGAACCGGGTCGCCCGTCGCCACGACTCCCGGTGAGAGCACCCTTGCGTACCAGCGGGAGGACCCGCGGTGCTTGGTGTCTGACATCCGCCCGAACTTGCCGTCGCTGAACCACTGTGCGTTCTTGGCGCAAGGGGTGGCGATGTCGGTGATCTCGATCACGAGGTCCGCACCGATGGCAAAACGCTGTTCGGATGCGACTGTGGCCCAATCGAGCCCCGAGATCGTGATGTTCTCCCCGGCCGACCCGGGGGCAATCGGGTGTCCTTCCGCCTGAAGCTCCTCGATCACCTCGAGCGAATAAAGGCACAGCGTCTGGTTCGGCCCGCCGTGGTACTTGCGGTCGGCCTGGCGATCACCCTCCATACCGTCCAGGGCTACTGCCGCCCGTGCGACAGCCAGCTTGGGGACGCCACCGTCGGAGATGTTGATCTGATGAATTTGGGCCATCTCGCCAGGTTACGGCGCAAGGTGGTGAAAGCGGGGACGAATTCTGGGTGCACCCGCATCCCGAAGTCCGGCCCTCATCTAGGCTCTGCTTGTGACTTTGACCGCCGACCAACTTGCTCCCCGTATCAGCGCGGACTTGCTCCGTTCTCTCGAAGCCCGCGCAGATGTGGTCGGGAGCGCTGAGCAGATCGACGTGTTTGCCCCGTCGACCGGTGCCAGGATCGGTTCGATTCCCCAGGCCACCGACGATGATGTCACAAGGGCAGTAGATCGCTCCCGCCGGGCACAGGAAGACTGGAAACGGCTCTCGCCAACCACCCGAGGTCGGATCTTCACCCGGTTCCATGATCTCCTGATCGACCGCGCCGACCAGGCTATGGACCTGGTCCAGCTCGAGGCGGGCAAGGCCCGGATCCCGGCGTTCGAGGAGATCTACGACACGGTGGCCACCACCCGTTACTACGTGAACACGTCGCCGAAACTCTTGAAGCGGCGTCGGCGAGCGGTGTCCTTTCCCGGGATGACGATCGCCTATGAGTACCGGCATCCCCTCGGCGTTGTCGGATTTATCTCGCCCTGGAACTTTCCCTTCACACTCGGGATCTCCGATGCGATCCCGGCACTGCTGGCCGGCAATGGTGCGGTGCTCAAGCCGGACGAGAAGACTCCGTACTCCACCCTGTTCGCAGCCTCGCTTCTCGACGAAGCCGGCCTGCCCCCGGGCCTGCTCCAGGTTTTGACCGGACGGGGCGACGTGGTCGGGCCCTCATTGATCGACAGTGTCGATTATGTGATGTTCACGGGCTCGACCGCAGTTGGCCGGCTCATTGCGGAGCAGGCGGGAAAACGGCTTATCGGTGCGTCGATGGAATTGGGTGGCAAGAATGCCGCAATTGTCCTCGCCGATGCGGATCTCGATCGCGCGGTACCGGGATTGATCCGGGCGTCCTTCGCCAACTCGGGCCAGCTTTGTATCGCATCCGAGCGGATCTACGTCGAGGAGGAGGTTCGTGAAGAGTTCACCAACCGATTTGTCTCCGCGGTTCGCGAGCTGGACTTCAGCACCGGTTACGACTTCGAAGGGGTCATGGGCTCGCTCATCACCCGGGAGCACCTCGAGAACGTCCATGCCCATGTCGAGGATGCTGTGGCGAACGGAGCCCGTCTCCTCGTCGGAGGCAAGCCACGTCCCGACATCGGGCCGCTGATGTACGAGCCGACGGTTTTCACCGATGTCGATGAGTCGATGCTCTTGTGCCGGACCGAGACCTTCGGACCGGTGGTGAGCATATATGGCGTCCCCGATGCCGAAACGGCGATCGAGCGTGCCAACGATTCCGATCTCGGGCTCAACTTCAGCGTCTGGACCCGCAACACCAGGGCAGGCGTCGCCATCGCATCACGACTCGAGGGAGGGTTGGTCGGGGTCAACGACGGATATGCGGCCACCTGGTCGACTTACGATGCCCCCCTTGGCGGGATGAAAGCGTCCGGGCTCTCCCGCCGTCACGGCGCGGAGGGATTCCTCAAGTACACCGAAGCCCAGAACGTCGCAGTGCAGCTGGTTGGCCCCTCTTTCGCCCCGCCCTCCTGGATCAGCTACGAGCAATACCACTCCAGCCTGGGCAAGGCCCTAAAGGCCATCCGCCGCCTCCCCTTCTACAAGTAACCGTCCCTGTCAGTGTCTCCCGCATTCTTGCTGTCCTCCCGCTTGCGGGAGGAAGGTTCCGGCCCGGAGGGCCGGGAGGTAGGAGGGAGAGATGACCTCGGGTTGGGAGGTCGAGTGCCGTTGGTGGGATCGCCCCACCCTCCCCGGCTCCTCCGTCGCCGGTACTCCCTCCGCAAGCGGAGGGAGAGACGCGTGTCGAGGTACTCCGGATCCGGCTTTACGCCCCAGCTGGGGTCGCTGGGTTACTGCGAGGTGGCCTCGGTTGGGCTGGGGAACCAGCGTAGGGCTTCGGCGTCTGCGGGTAACTCGACCTCTTTGGGGTGGGCCTCGATGGGGTTCGCCAGAACCTGAGCCGCCTCCTGGAGGTGGGCGGCGAGGACCTCGATGGGCAGGGACGCCGGGAGCTGGGTCTTACGGTCGAATGTGAGATCGAGGAGCGATGCTGGAGGCTCGGGCAGGCCATCCCCGTGCCGCCACAGAGCCGTGCCCGGGTCGAATTCATAGAGGGGGAGCAGTTTCCATCCCTCGTTGGCGGTCATGTGCACCGCTTCGATTAAGTAGTGGAACTCCTCCTCGGGGATGAAGTAGTTGAAGTTGACCCGCACCCATCCCGGCCGGATGACCTCGCATCCTCCGGCGATCAGTGACTCCAATCTGGTGCTGGTCTCGCTGTCGATCCCAAGCAGCCGGTGGCCGTATGGGCCGGCGCAGCTGCAACCGCCCCGTGCCTGGATGCCGAACAGGTCGTTGAGGACCGCGACGACGAAGTTGTGGTGAAGGATCCTCTCCTGGTGGTTGATCACGAAACTGACGATCGAGAGCCGGTCTGATTCGGGATTGCCGAGGATCCTGATGTTCGGGTTTGCCGACCACGACTCGATCGCCCTTCGGATGAACTTGTGCTCTTGTTCCCTGATGACTTCGACCCCGACCTCGTTCTTGAGTTTGAAGACGAGACCGGCCCGGATCGACTCGACGATTGCCGGCGTCCCGCCTTCTTCGCGATGCTCGTGGTCAGCGAGGTAGGTATGCCTCTCGGGCGAGACGAATTGCACGGTCCCTCCACCCGGCACTGCCGGGACGACGTTGCGCATCAGCTCCTTACGGATCACGAGCACGCCCGGAGTCCCGGGCCCGCCAACCAGTTTGTGAGGCGACAGGAAGATTGCGTCCTTGTAGTCGAGACCGTCTGACGCGCTCCTCATTTCTATCCCCACGTAGGGGGCGGAGGCGGCGAAGTCCCAGAACGAGAGCGCGCCGTGTTCGTGGAGCAACGAGGCGATGGCACTGGTGTCGGAGATGATCCCGGTCACATTGGATGCAGCTGAGAATGACCCGACCTTGAGCGGGCGGTCGGCATAGTCGAGGAGGCGCTCCTCGAGGAGGGCGAGGTCGACATGGCCATCGGCATCTTCGGGGATCTCGACAACATCTGAGATCGTTTCCCGCCAGGGAAGCTCGTTGGAGTGGTGTTCGTAGGGGCCGACGAAGACAACCGGCCGCTCCGCGGTCGGGATCATTTTCTCCAGCCCGTACTTTTCGTTTATCGCCGTCGGGATGCGGAGGCCCATGATCCCGATGAGCCGGTCGACGGCACCGGTGGCCCCGCTCCCGGCAAAGATTACGGCGTGTTCTCCGGCGGTCCCGCCTACCGATTCACGGATGATCCTCCGGGCATCTTCGCGAAACCTGGTCGTCTGCAGGCCGGTCCCCGACGTCTCAGTGTGGGTGTTTGCATACATCGGTAGCACCCTGGAGCGGATGTAGTCCTCGATGAAAGTCAGCGACCGACCCGATGCCGTGTAGTCGGCGTAGGTGAGCCGTTTCAGTCCGAAGGGAGTGAGGACGGCGGTGTCTTTCCCGATCACCGAATCGCGTACTGTCTCGACGAGGCTCATGGCAGTCTCACCCCTCTAAGGTCTCATCGTGCATGAGTGACATCAAATCTGTAGGTAAGCATGGCTGACCACGTCATGGTGCCGGTAGGCGACGAAGAGGTGAGGATCTCGAGCCCGGACCGGGTGGTATTCCCCGACCGTGGTTGGACCAAGCTCGACGTAGCAGAGCACTTTGCCGCGGTAGGTGAGGGGGCCATTCGGGGCATCAGGGACCGGCCGACCATGCTGAAACGGTATATGGAAAACGTCGATGTCGACCCGATCTACCAGAAGCGGGCCAACAAGAATGCACCGTTCGACACCGTCCAGATCATGTTCCCGTCGCAGCGGCCGGGGCGGATGAATGTGCCGAGGACTCCCGCTGATGTTGTGCGTCTCGCCCAACTCGGATGCCTCGACTTCCACCCCTGGCCGGTCCGAGACTCCGACACCGACCATCCCGACGAGCTGAGGTTTGACTTCGACCCGACACCGGGGATCACTTTTGGCCAGGTCAAGGAGGCTGCGATGGGGGCGAAGGCGTTGCTCGACGAGGTCGGCCTCGTGGGCTGGCCCAAGACCTCGGGGAGTCGCGGGATCCACGTCTATGTGCGCATCGAGCCGATCTGGGACTTTTTCCAGACCCGGCGGGCGGTCCTTGCTTTCGCCCGGGAGTTGGAGAGGCGGATGGACCTGGTCACGACGAAGTGGTGGAAGGAAGAGCGCCAAGGGGTGTTCATCGACTTCAACCAGAATGCCCGGGACAAGTCGGTCTCCTCTGCCTACGGTGTCCGCCCCACCGGTTATGTATCCGCTCCGCTGAAGTGGGAGGAGGTCCCTGACGTCGAGATCGAGGACTTCCCGTTGGACCGATTCGCCACCGAGCGATATCAGGCGGTGGGTGACCTCACCGATGGCATCGACGAGGCAGTGGCCGAGATCGACGTATTGATGGAGTGGGTGCTCCGCGACGAGGAGAACGGGATCGGTGAGGCCCCGTGGCCGCCCAACTACCCGAAGATGCCCGGCGAGCCTCCCCGGGTCCAGCCGTCGAAACAGCGCCGACCCGACGACGAGTACTGATTTGGTCCGAGACATGCGCCAACCAAGCAAATCCCGGGAAGGAGAACACCATGGCGAGAACCCCATCCGATGAGGATTGGCGGGCCGATCGGCTCGCGCGAATCCGAGAGTTGATCCAGGAAGCCGACCCCGATGTTGTCGAGGAGGCGAAGTGGAAAAAGGCGTCGAACTCGATGATGGGAGTTCCGGTGTGGTCACACGACGGAATCATCTGCACCGGAGAGACCTACAAAGACAAGATAAAGCTGACGTTCGCCAGGGGCGCCGCGCTCCAGGATCCATCCCACCTCTTCAATTCAAGCCTCGACGGTGGGACCAGGAGGGCTATCGACTTCCACGACGGCGATCCGTTGGACGAGGAGGCCTTCAAGGCGCTGGTGCTTTCGGCAATCGCTTTCAACGAGTCATCCGGCAAGGGTTAGATTTGCCGACAACCAGTCGTCAGAGGGCGTCGCGCTTGCGCAGTGCCCAGGTGAGGATCGCCGTGCCCAGCACCAACACGGCAGCCAGCTTGGCGATTCCTCCTCCGGCCCCCGGAGAGACCGGGCTCAGGCCGAGGAGAGCTTCCTGGCCGAACTCCTCGACCCCGGCGTAGATCGACATCGCGATCCGCCAGATCGAGAGCTGGGCCAACCCCGGGATGACAAAGGCGAGGATCGTCTCTCCGATGAGCACATATCCGAGCCCGATGAGCAGTGACCTCGAGAACAGGTAGCCCACGGGCACAAACACCGCTGCATATCCGATGGCGGCGGGGACGAAGAGTGTGATCGCCGGCCCGGTTATGGAGAGGCCGGCCCCGACGAGAAGCCCGGTGAGGATTGTGAGGCCCCAGGCCGCAAGTCCGAGGGTTACCGCTGCGCTGGCGCCGGCGGCCACGCTGGCCACCGCGAGTTTCAGCCGTGAATACGGCCGCATGTAGATGTAGGGAAGGGTGCCGCTGTCCCTTTCTTCCCGAAGAACCCCTCCAGCGATAACGAGGGCGGCGATGGCAAAGGTGTAACCGGCGCTGGTAACGACACCAATGTATGCCTCGCCCAGTTCGGCACCTTCGAGCCCGGTGGAGACGAGGAGAGGGAAGAGCACCGCAGGGACTGCGGACAAGGCGGTAAGCCCGATGAGACGGCCTTTGCGCATTGTCCGCCGGTAGAGATGAATGATTAGATAGATCATGAGCCCTCGACCAGGTATCTGAAGACCGACTCCAGCGATTCGTCGGTCGGCTCCACCCGGGTCACCTTGTATTGCCCGTCGGCCAGGATCGCTGGCAGGCCTCTGGCGAATCCCTGTGCGTCGGTCACCTGGAGAGTGAGACGGTCATCCTCGAGCTC
Organism: Acidimicrobiia bacterium; assembly: GCA_041742825.1. GTDB lineage: Bacteria > Actinomycetota > Acidimicrobiia > Spongiisociales > ZC4RG35 > MA-ANB-1. Next base: position 46,734 of record JBGTNX010000094.1, read on the forward strand.
GATGCCTACGACACCGTCGAGCTCAAGCAAGGCGGAGGCAAGCTTTCTCGTCTGGTCGGTCTCGATATAGACCCGTCTCGGCTTGTCACTCATCGCGGCGCGGATCTCGGAGATATGGCCCATTGCCGCAAGGCGGCCATCGACCATTGCCACCACCTGGTCGGTCATCCGCTCGACTTCGGCGAGGACATGGGAGGAAACGAGCACTGTTTTCCCTTCGTCTCCCAGACGGCGGAAGAGTGTGATCAGCCGGGCTCGTTGCACCGGGTCGGCGCCATTGAGCGGCTCGTCCAATAAGAGGATCTCGGGGTCGGAGACCAGAGCGGCGGCGACTTTTATCCGCTGGCGCATACCTTTGGAGAAGCCTTCGAGCTTGCGGTCTGATCCGTCGGCCATCTCCACGCTCTCGATTGCATCACGCACTCTGTCAGAGACTGAATCGACATCGGAGAGGCGAGCGGCGAGGGTGACGAACTCCGAGGCGGTCAGATGCCCGTAGACGGCCTCGTCCTCGGGAACGAGGGAGATCCGGCGGTAGATCTCGGGGTCGACCCGAGGGTCTACCCCGAGGATCGAGACCGAGCCCTGTGACGGAATCTGCAGGCCGGCGACGACGCGCATCATTGTTGTCTTGCCTGCCCCGTTCGGGCCGAGGAGGCCCGTGACTCCAGGCCCGAAGTCGACTGTCAATTCGGAAACTGCCACCTTGTTCCCGAACCACTTGGACAGCTCTTTGATCTCGATGGTGGCACTCATGCCAGCCTCCGGTAGCGGCGTCGCACCGCAACCAGGGCAAGCACGCCGACAATTGCGATGACGATAAGCGATGTCCACGGACCGAAGCCTGCGGCCTCAGCCGGGTACTCGATTGTGTCACCGAGTAGAGCGTCCCTGATGATCCTCGGGTGATGGTCGAGGGCAAGCAACGCAATCCAGCGCGACCCGGTGAAAGTAGCTTCGGAAACCAGTCCGGCGATAGAGCCGCCGGCGATGAGGATCCCGAGGAACGAAGCAGCGGCGATCCCGGTGCGGTTGATCCACGCGGACAGCAGGAAGATGACTGCTGCATGGAGGGCGACAAACCCCAGTGTCACCACCGGCACCTTCCACAGGATGTCGAGGTGGTCGCCCATGTAAGTGATGAACCCGTCGTTGGAGATGATGCCGAGGCCGAGGTGAAGGAGGATTTGCGGCACCAGGTAGATCGCACCGACGACAGTTGCAAAGGCGCCCAATTTCGAGATGAGATACCCGTCGACAGTCAGCGGGCGGGAGAAATACACCGAAAGTACTCCATCGGTCCGGTCGGGGATCAGCAACAAGGGGCCGGAGAAGGCGATGAATAGGAGCGAGATCCCCGAGTAGAGATCGAAGAGGCCTCCGTAGGTGGGTACGCCTTCGCGAAAGCTCTCGTCGAGGTTCCCGATCACCCAGTGAGTGCCGATGATGATCGCCGCAACAATGATTGCAATCGCAATCAGGGACCAGGGGAAGATCTTGGCCCGGGCCTTGCGACCCAGCGCGAGAACTCTGCGGACCCCGTCGCGGTAAACAGCTGCGCGCGCTCCGGACGGCCCCAGTCGCGGGCCGTCGTACTTGCGGTATCCGCGGTCGAAGATCACGCGATCAGCCAACGGGGCTTCCTTCCATGAAAAGGTCCTCGAGGGAGGCCGACGACCGGATCATCCTGATCAGCCCTGCGTCCTCGGCGGCGACGGCGGAAACGATTGTCGATTCGAGCATGGCGTCGCCGGGCCCGACAACCAGTCGCCGCTGATCGACCCGGGACTCGATTCCCTTGGCGGCGAGCCTCGCTGCCACCGCCTCGGCCTTTTCGACGACCTCGATGAGGACAGTGCTCTGGCGATCGAATCCGCCGAGAGGCCCTGACTTGAGGAGGTTGCCCCCATCGAGCATCACCACCCACTGACAGGTCTGCTCGATGTCGGTGAGCACGTGCGAGGACATGATGATGTTGAGCCCCAGTTCTCCGAGCCTGCGGATCAGGGCCAGCATTTGGTCGCGGCCCTTCGGGTCGAGTCCGGAGGCCGGCTCGTCGAGGAGGATGAGGTCGGGGTCGTGGACCAGAGCCTGAGCAAGCTTCACCCGCTGTTTCATACCTGTCGAGAAATCGCCAAGGAAACGGAAACGCTCCTCGGCCAATCCGACGAGGAAAAGCGTCTCGGAAGCCCGTCGCTTCGACTCGTCCCTGGGAAGGCCGGCGAGTTGGGCGGTGTAGGCAACAAACTCAGCTGCAGTCAGGTCGTCCGGGATGCAGTCCCCTTCAGGCATGTAACCGACCCGGCTCCGCACCGCGAGCGGTTCGCTCTCACTGTCGTGTCCGAGAACGGATACTTTGCCCTTGGTCGGATGGATCAGACCGAGCAAGATGCGGAGAAGTGTCGTCTTCCCGGCGCCATTGGCACCCACGAGCCCGGTGATGCCGGCGGGAATCTGGATATCGAGTTCTTTGAGGGCAACCACCTCGCCGTAGTCGTGGGTGAGGCCGGTTACTTGAACAACTGAATTCGTCACGAACTGCACACTCTTGCCGATTGCCGGCGCAAAGCCAATGGGGGAGACCCCTGAGCTATACCTGAGACCATCTCATGTCACCACGATGTCGCGAAATCCCTGGCCTTCTGGGAGGTCGAGTTGGTAGGTGGTGCACTGTTCCGGCTCTTTGTCGGGGCGCCAACGGTGGAACCGCGTTGCATGCCGGAAACGATCGCCTTCGAGTTGGTCGTAGCTCACCTCGATGACCACCCCCGGCTTTACCGGAGTCCAGGAGAGGTCCTTCTCCCCTGACCAGCGACTCTGCCCGCCAGGCATTCGAGCTTCCTCTCCAAAGCTGTCGTCGGCTTCGAGTTTGCTGAACCTCTCGAAGATCTCGACCCTGTCCACGTCGGGGAAGCCGGAGCAGTGACCAATGAAGTGCAGGTCGCCGCTTTCGTTGTACAGGCCAAGGAGGAGCGAGCCAATCTTGCCGCCGTCCTTGTGCTCGCGGAAGCCACCAACAACGACGTCGACTGTTCGGCGGTGCTTGATCTTGATCATTGCTCGTTTCCCATGCTGATACGCGAGGTCGGGTTGTTTGGCGATGATCCCGTCGCATCCTGCCGATTCGAATTCGTCGAACCACTGCTTCGCCACAGACTCGTCATCGGTTTGCGGAGTCAAGTGCCATGGTGCGGTAAGGGATCCGACCAGCTCCACGAGAGCTTCCCTCCTTTCCGTGAAAGGGGCCTCCCTTAGGTCGTCGCCCTCATAGGCGAGCAGGTCGAAGGCAACCAGTTCCGCGGGCGTCGTCTCCGAGAGCATGGTGATCCGTGACTCGGCCGGGTGGATCCGTTGCTGCAGGGCGTCGAACTCGGTTGCGCCGTCGATGACGACGACGATCTCACCATCGACGACCGTTGCCGGCGGCAACTGGTCGAGGGCCGGCCTGAGCTCGGGGAAGTAGCGAAGCAGAGGCCGTTCGTTTCTCGAGTCGATGCGCGGGTCGGGTGCTGACCAGGAGAGCGAGCGGAAGCCATCCCACTTCGGCTCATAGAGATGGTCACCCTTGGGCCAGCTCTCTGAGGTGCGCGCCTCCATGGTCTTGACCGGCGCAGGAAAGGGGTGGCTCACGGGTTGCAGTCTATTGGTCGATAGTCTGATTGCAGATGAGCAATCCCGACCGAGGCTGGTTCAAGACCACGATCATGGTGTTGAAGAGTGCCGCCTCTGACTACGGCAGCAATTTCGGTGGCAGGATGGCCGCCGCCCTCTCCTTCCGTACCGTGTTTGCGATCACCCCGCTCCTGGTGATCGCGGTTTCGATTGCCGGTTTCGTCGTCGGGAGCAACCTGGAGGCAAGGACCGCAATCATCAACGCGGTTTCCGATGTCGTGGGTAGCGAGGTCTCCGACTTGATGGAGAGCCTTCTCGACAGTGCCTTTGCCAGCGCCGACACCGCGGCCATTTTCGGTGTCGTGGTGCTGCTCTGGTCGTCGTCCTCGCTGTTCCTCGAGCTCCAGCGCAGCCTCAACCAGATCTTCGAAGTCCCTATTGCGCCGGAGCGGCGTCTGATCGCGGGTGCCCTCCAACGCCTTGTCGGGGTGTTGTGGACGGTGGGGATCGGAGTCTCGCTGACTGCCCTATTCGCGGTCAACGCCGCCACCCAGATCGCAGGTTCCGCGATCTCGAGATGGCTGGACATACCTATCGCCTTCGTCGGAGTCCTCGGGTTTTTTGTCGCCTTCACCTTCATGGTCTTGATGTTCGGACTTGTGTTTCAGACGCTGACCCTGAGCAAACTCCCCTGGAAGCCGGTGTGGATCGGGGCCTTGTTCACTGCGACGTCTTTCTCAATCGCCGGGTACCTCACGGGTTACTACTTCGCCGTTTTCAGCCAGCCGACCGCTCTCGGAATTTCCGGATCGATCGTGGTCCTCCTCTTCCTTGCCTATCTTCTCTCCTCGGTGTTTCTCTTTGGAGCGAACGTCACTCACAGCTACCGGCGCCGCGTCTACGAGCGGAGTGACGGCCACATTTTCTTCACGGATGACGGCGAAGCACAGACGGGGTCCGTCAAATCTCTCCCTTTGTCTGCCGCAGCCCTGATCACCTTCCTCATCGGATTGATCGTGGGCCGCCGGCGTCGCAAGTAGCAGCCGAACACCGATTGGGATCACCGGCGCACCTGGATCCCTGGGAACCATCTGTCTGTTGCCGCCAGATTCCAATATCCTCACCTTTGATGGCCATTGACATTGCCGGCTTCATCGCCGATCTGAAAGAGCACGCAGTTGAGCACGGCTTCCACGTCCATGACGAGCGACACATCGTCGAGACCTATTCACTGCGCCAGTCCTGGGAGGTAGACCTGCATCCGGAGGCTGGATGCGGGGGCCCGATCGACCTCCATCTCGCTCTCGACGTCGACCCCAAGGTACTGATCTCATTGATCAGCAAAGTCGAGGATTTAGGCCCCGAGTTCGAAGAGCCCGAGGAGGAGTTCAACCTCGACCTCTACTTCAATTGGGCGGTGCCGCCACTGGTGCAGCCGCCCGACCTGTTGGTCCTCGCCACCGATCTCGCAGGGCTCGGCGGCCTCGATCTCGTAATCGAGGTCTCTGCAATCGATTCGTATGGTGCGCTTGCCGAAGCTCCCGAGCGCAGGCTTCAGCTGGTCGGGAAGAGCACGGTCAACCTGGTCGACATCATGGTGGGCAAGGAACAGCTCTGTGAGGTCCTCGACCGGTCCCATGACGTCTCGGAGTACATCCTCGAACGGGTCGAGGAGTGGATGGACTCGCCGATCTGATACCGGATACATCATGGGAGGCGTCGAGTTGAATGCCCCCTATCCGCTGAAGATACGGATCAGTCGATGACGCTGATCATGGCCCAGACCGCCATTCCTATCGTCCCTGCGACCAGCAGGTAGAAGAGCATCAGGGTCAGCGGTTTGGCGGGTGGTGCCTGCTCCCGGATGTCAGGCTCGGGTCCCGTTGAGGCCCCCGGTACCGCCTCGACCCCACCGTTCATCGAAGCAACTGCGAACTCGTCGGGCAGGTTCGGCCTGAAGGTGAGGTCTTGGTCTTCGGCGGAGAGTATGAATGTCGCCGGGTCGACGCGACTCAGCTGGTACAACGATCTTTCCCAATCACCGATTTCCTCACCGCCAGAAACAAGCCGGAGTCGTGAACCTAGAAAGGAGACAACGACTTCGACCTCTCCGTCACCGAGATCGATGACCCCATGATGTTCGGTCAGATAGCACCCCAGCAGTAGCCTCGGTCAATGTAGGCGCGACCAGGTTCGGTGTCTACCTTCCGTGGTCTGAGCTGGCCTTTAGCAAGGCAGTCCTATCGCCTCACAGAGGAAGGCGGCGAGCGGTCGGGCCTTCTCGAGGTCGGAACTGAGATCGTCGGCGAAGCCCGCCGCCGTTACCGCCTTCTGTGACAGCGAACGGCTGGCGATGAACGACTTGAGTCTGATGTCGTCTGCGTGTGGATGTTCGGGGTCGTATTGCTTGGGAAGGCGCTTCAGCGACTCCTCGGGATGGCTCAGGCTCCATGCATTCTCGAAAGCAGCGGTGTGGGCGGCATCGCCCCATGCGTCGGGGTAGTCGTGGATGTGACGTCTGATGGCATGGGCCACAGCGGTTTCGGGGGTCCAGAGCCCGACTCCGACGAAACAGGCACCGGGCTCGATGTGCACATAGATCCCGGGAGCGTGGACGTCCTTGCCGGCCTCGTGGCGAAACTGGATCCCGACGTTGGTTTTGTAGGGAGTCAAATCGTTCGAAAATCGCATGTCGCGGTAAGGGCGCATCAGCGAACCGCCAACCGTCTTCGCATCCGCTACGAAATGGGGCGAGAAGCTTCTCAGCGCGACCCCGAAGTCGGATATGAACTCCAACGCCGGATCGCGCACGATCGATATGTACCTTTCCTTGTTCTCCTCCCATCATCGCTTCTCGTTGTTTGCCTCCAGTTCCTTGAGGAACTCGAAGACTGACGACCTGAAATATCTCTTCCCCATCGCGTACTCCGTTCGTCTGGCTTCCGCTCGCGCCGCAAACCTTGTCGAGAGGTAAGGGCGGTTCTCGACAGTTGCCGCATTAGCGTCATCGATGTGGACATCATTGGCCAATGCAGCGCCAGGAATCAATAGGGTCGTAACGTGTTCAACCCCCCGCCCATCTGGCTTTCACGGACCTGGGAGTACGCCGGAATCACCGGTGCTGTCACCGCTCTCATCGCCTCGATCTTCTTTGCATCCGGGATCGGCCCCTGGTTTCAGACACTGTCCGACAGTTTCGATGTGACCGCCGAAGGGCTGCGAGCGGTCGACAGCACCCTCGAAGTCGTCGACGAGTCGCTTGTGGTTGTCACCGACACTCTTGCGGGCATCGACGGTGTATTCGGTGCCACCGCATCCGCCCTAGAAGAGGTTGGCGCAGTGGTCCTTTCATCGGGAAGTCTGCTCCAGACGGAGATCCCGATTCAGCTCGACGCCATCGAAGCGGCGATGGACGGACTGATCGACACTGCGAATGTCGTCGATGGCGTACTAGGTGCGCTCTCCTTTGTGGGTGTCGACTACAACCCGGAAGTCCCGTTGGACCAGGCACTGGAAGATGTGAGTGTCCAGCTGGGTGAATTGCGAGAGTCACTATCTGGCTATTCGGCGAACCTGTTCTCGTTGACCGTGTCGCTCAACCGACTCGAGGGCGAAGTTGCCGTTGTCGCCGGGACCATGGCGGGACTGCAGGGTCAGGTCGACGCCACCAGAGAGTTGATCGCCGGTTACAGGGTGACAGCGGGCGATGCCGAAGCCGTCATCACTGATGCATCGGAGCGTTTGCGTGGCCAGGTGTGGCTGGTGAGGATCATGGGAGTTCTCCTCCTTCTCCTGCTGGTGCCCGTGTTCAGTTTCCTCTGGTGGGCAGGCAAGTCAGCCGCTCAGCCAAAACCCATTGGGCAACTGACTTCGGGTCAGTAGAGGACCCGTTTACAGCTCCAAGCTTGCCAGTAGTAGAGCCCCAGCCGTTCGTATTCACCGGCGAGCCATGCCGCGCTCGCGGCGTTAGCGGCCGGATCGAAGACGCTGGCTCCTGAATAGCCGGCAGAGACCGACGCCGACGCCCAGGTGGAGGGAATGAACTGGAAGAGACCGGAGGCGCCCGAGTAGGGGTTGTAGGCTTCGGGGTCGCCGCGGCTCTCACACCACATGATGTGCAGCGCCTCGTCCACCCGGTTGGAGGGGAAATGCTGGGCGACGAGACCGCGCCATTGCTCGACCTCCGGAGGAGGTGACCACGGATACTCACCGCTTCCTCCGGGGTCAGCTGTGACGGTTGTTGTGGTTGTCGTGACAGTTGCCCCGGGGGGAGAGGTTGTGGTGGTCGTCTCGTTGCCCTCCTGACGCGCCTCCTCGGCTTCCTTGGCTCTGGCAGCAGCGACGTCGTCGAGGGCTGCGCGGTATTCGAGGTCGGCCTGGGCGGCTGCAAGCACCGCGTCGCCGACTGCGCTATCGGCCAGGCTGAAGAGCTCGGCGAGATGGGCGACTTCGGCATCGAATTCTGCCTGCTTGGATGCAACGGCTTCGTGTTGCGCCGCGAAGTCGGCCTGGAGCTGCTGCAGGTCCTTCTTCTTGACTACCAGCCCTCCGAGCTCGGCTTGCCGGGCCCCGATCACGTCCTCGACCACCTTCCCGGTGACCATTGCTTCCTCGACGTTGCGGGAGTTGACCACAGCTATCCCGGCGGGCGAGAGAGCGCTCATGTAGGCGTCGACCGCCCGGACTTCGATGTCGGTTTGGAGACCGGCCAGCTCGAGGTCGGCGTATCCGAGTTGCTCTGAAAGCCGGTCGAGCCCCACGGAAAGGGAGGACAATTGGTCGGCAAGAAGATTGAGGTGTTCGATCGACGCGGCCAGCTCGAGCTCGATTTCGGTGCGGTTGGCGACAGCCGCTTCGATGAGCCCGGTGGCAGCTTGAGCACGCTCCGCGGCTTCGGCGGCTTCCTGCTCTGTCTCACCGACATCCTGGGCGCGAGCAGTCAGGCCGTTCGGTGTGATCACGGAGACAGCAATGGCCATGGCCAGAACGATGGTCAGAAAGCGCATCGGCTTCATAAGGTCGTTTCCAAGGCTAGTGGGTGCCCGGAGGCAGGGGAACTGAGAGTGGGTGGAATGCGCGAGAGATGAAAGCCGTTGGAACCTATGAGCTATCCGAAAGTAGTCATGATTCCCGATTCACATGTCGACCTGCTGGCGTGGGACACGAAGTCCTTCGCGCACATCGCGACACTGGGCCCCGAAGGCGAGCCCCAGACCAGCCCGGTCTGGTTCGACTGGGACGGTGCCAACATCAAGTTCAGCCTCACCACCACCCGGCAGAAGTATCACAATCTGGGTCGGGACAACAGGGTGGCACTGTCCGTGATCGATCCGGAGAATGCTTACCGATACATCGAGATCCGGGGAGTGCTCGAAGACATCGAGCCCGACCCCGATATTGACTTCATCTCGAGAATGGCCAAGAAGTACATCGACAGAGATCGATACCCATGGCACAAAGAGGGCGACGAGCGGGTAGTCATGAAAATAAGACCGACAAAAGTCTCTGGGATGGGTTGATCGGGACGCTATCGACCGGGACGTTGTTAAATAGGTTCAGGAGGTTCGTGATGTTCGGAAGTAGAAAATCGCAGATGCCGGCTGAAGAGTCCGCCCTACCCGGCCGGGACCAAAAAGTCGATGTCCCCGAGTCCCACTTCGTCAACGGGAATCCAATCGAAGGCACCTATCCGGAGGACACCGAGGTCGTCGTGTTCGGGATGGGCTGTTTCTGGGGGGCCGAGCGACGCTTCTGGCAGCTGCCCGGTGTCTACACGACGTCTGCCGGTTACGCAGGCGGCTACACAACCAACCCCTCATACGAGGAGGTCTGCTCGGGCCGCACCGGCCACACCGAGGTTGTCATGGTTGTCTACCGCCCTGCGGAGGTGTCTTTCGATGAGCTGCTCAGGGTCTTCTGGGAGACCCACGACCCGACACAGGGCATGCAACAGGGAAACGACTTCGGGACCCAGTACCGCTCAGCGATCTATACCACCACCGACGCTCAGATAGACCAGTCGAAGCGGTCACGCGACGTCTACCAGGAGGTGGTGTCGGCTAAGGGGTTCGGTCCGATTACAACCGAGATCGGGCCGCTCGGCGACTACTACTTCGCCGAGGACTATCACCAGCAGTACCTGGCGAAGAACCCTCACGGGTACGACTGCCACGCCAATACCGGTCTTGCCTATCCGGGCCTGAGCTGAGCCTGAGGCGGCCGGTATCCTGCTGGCTGCATCACCGAATCTTCCATGCCCGAAGGTGACAGCATCGCCGGCGACGCAGCAATGCTCCGCCCCGTTCTCGTCGGCGAGGTGATCGAGTCAGTCCATGCCACGTCGGGTTCGGTGAGGGCGAACGTCTCGAGGATCCGGGAGAGAACGGTCGTCGGAATCAGGACCACAGGCAAGAACCTGGTCGTTGATTTCGACAGTGATTTTTCCTTGTGGGTGCATCTTGGTATGAACGGGCGCTGGCGCCTCCTCGCCCGCGACTCGAGAGTTCCGGGGCCGGCCAAAGTCGCCCTGTCAACACGAGCCGCCCACGCCGTTTGTCTCGGGGCGCCCAAGTCCGAGGTGGGGAGGACCCCTGCCATCGACCTGGCATTGGGAAGGCTCGGGCCGGACCTTCTCGCTGAGGAGGTCGACTACGAAGGAATCCTGGCCCGCGCCCGGGCCCTTCCCCCGGGGATCACTCTGGCGAGGCTGTTGTTGGACCAGACGGTGGCTGCCGGAATCGGGAACGTCTACAAGTCCGAGCTTGCGTTCCTGGTGGGAGTGCTTCCGTCGACCCCGATCGGCAAGCTCACCGACGAACAGCTCCTAATAATCTACCAAAATGCCCGGGACCTACTCCTCGCCAACATCGGCCCCGTGAGCCGATCGACAACCGGTGACCGCGGCCGGGGACGAACGACATGGGTGTACAACGGCGGCGGGTTGCGTTGTCGGAAGTGCTCGACACAAATTGCTTCAGGACGCATCGACGGTCGGATCACCTACTGGTGCCCGTCCTGCCAGATCTAGACCACCCCCGGGACCGGGAGCTTGCGCTCCCGTTGTGGGACAGGAATCGAGGTAGACCCGCTTTCGGCTGTCCTCCCGCGTCCGAGAGGAAGGTTTCTCCCGAGCTGGGAGATCGAGTGCCGTTGGTGGGAACGCCCCACCCTCCAGGGATAATGTTGTTGGTGGCTTCCGGAGCCTGGGATGACTCTCCACCCTCCTGACTTCGTGTCCTTGGCAGGGATCTGTCTTCTGGGTTCTGGGAGCCGCTAGGCACTCGCCGA
>JBGTNX010000095.1:0-5598 GCA_041742825.1 Acidimicrobiia bacterium
TGGAATACTCTGCGGGCGATGAGAGTGCTGCGCTGGTACCACGGATGAAAACCGAAGGTCTCACGATTGTCCCGGCGAACGAAGCCACCTGGGAGGATCTCCAGGCAGTTTTCGGCACCACGGGCGACGGACGCAGATGCCAGTGCCAGCGGTACAAGATGCAACCCGGGGAGTCGTGGAATTCAGTCGGACCTGAGGAGCTCGGATTCAGGCTCCGCGCCCAGACCGAGTGCGGCTATCCGGATGCAGAGACCACGACGGGACTGGTCGCCTATCTCGACGGGGAGCCGGCAGGTTGGTGTGCGGTCGAGCCCCGGAGCAATTACCCGCGCCTGCTGTTAAAGGTACGGGTCCCGTGGCTGGACCGGGCAGAAGACAAGTCCGACGCCAGCGTATGGGCGGTGACTTGTTTCTTCATCCGTGCCGGATTCCGACGGCAGGCGCTGAGTCGAGCATTGGCGAGCGCCGCGGTCGACTACGCCCGGGACAGGGGTGCTCGTGCCATCGAGGGATATCCGATGATCACCGAGCTAGGTCAGGACATCATCTGGGGAGAGCTCCACGTGGGTAGCCGCAGCATTTTCGCAGATGCCGGATTCACCGAAGTCAGCCATCCGACCCTGCGGCGATACGTGATGCGCATCGACTTCTAGGCCCGCCAATCATGCCAATGACCACTCCCCTCCGGAAATTGGTTTGCCCAAGCGGGGAAGAGACGGCAACTACTATCACGATTGTGTCCCCTCCCCAACCGTCTCCCGATGTTCGACGCGCCCTCGCTCTCGAATACGCGACGGTGGCTTGGAACGTCGGAGAGGCATTCCTCACCGTTGGACTTGGTGCCGTGGCAGGATCCCTGGCTCTCATTGCCTTCGGCGCCACCTCGGTAGTCGAGGTCTTCGCCTCGATGGTGGTGATCTGGCACCTGAAACCTGGAGATCAGCCCGACCTCGCACGTCGCACGTTTCAGGCACTCCGTCTGGTGGCTACCGCGTTTCTGGTTTTGGGTGTCGCTCTGGGAGCCACATCGATCCGTGACCTGGTCTCCGGCCGAGTCGCAGGCGAGTCCTGGTGGGGTGTCGCCTACCTTGCCGTCACCGCTGTTGTCATGTTCGTTTTGGCCAACGCCAAGAAGAGGCTCGCAGAGCGTTACGGTTTGGAGCCACTCCAAGCCGAGGCGACGATGACCTACCTCGACGGGGTTCTATCGCTGGGAACACTCGCCGGGTTGGTCCTCAACGCGGCATTCGGACTCTGGTGGGCGGACCCGCTAGCAGCGTTGTTTGTATCCGTCTTTGCTCTCAATGAGGCCCGCGAGAACTGGCAGGAGGCCGGCGAGATTCGCCACCGCTCCGCACTTTCCGAAAAACATTGACCGTGGTAAAAGACTCATTCGTCGAAGTCTTCGGTGTCAGGCCAGGCAGCGATGTCGACGCCGTGGTTGTCGGGTGATGCAAGCGACCACCACTTCGGCGCTTGGGAGTCGTTCGCAACTCTTCCCCCGGCCTCGAGGGCAGCAGCGACCCGGGCCTCTATCTGGTCGGCGGGCACACTGACATCGATGTGAACCCGGCCACGGCCGCGCTTCGACGGTTCGAGCTCGTGGAACCACAGGTGGGCGTTGCGCCGGTTGGGATCGATTGCGTCTTCATCACCCAGGTACTTGTAACCGAAGGCTGCTGACCAGAAAGGTCGCACATCTACGTCTGCGGCCTGTGCAACTGCGATGCCAACACACTGAAGCTGAGAAGAGTCGGGCTCCAGCCCGAGCTCGCCGGCGACGATAGATATGCGTTGGGCGAGGGCTATATCCTTGGCGCTGAGAGAACCGTTTTCCTCGGTGAAGGTGCGAATAGTCACCCCTTCGGGCCGGAGGTCGATATCTGGATAGTGCATCGCCTCCTCCACTACTTCTGAGATCGCCGCGACCAACTCCGCTCCTTCGGCGAAAGACCTGGTGCGGTAGTGGGCGTAAGCACCCCAAAACAGGACTCGCCAGTCATCGACACCTCCCGCATCGTGAAATGCCCGACCGGTAATCCGCTTCTCACTCACTTGAAATCCCCTTTGCATTCGAGTTGCCCATCCGACTTCCGGTCGTCACTCTACGGGAGGACTCGATCCACCGTTCCGAGGACCGCCCCCCTCTATCACCGGAAGACCTCGCGGCTCTCCGGCTTGTCATCGAAGAACACATCGATCGACGGCCCGGTCATCTGACGATCGTACTGTCACCCGGGGATGCCGTCCTGTAGGGGTCGAGGTGCGCTGGTACCGTGCTCACGATGTCAGGTTTTGGATCGAAGACCGCTGCTCGACATGGCCGGAGGTCTCCTCTGGAAGTGGATGGCCACAATGGCTGAAACCGGTCCCGATATCAGCTCCTCCAACGTTTCCCGCCAGCGCATCCGGGCCGTGCCCCGCGATGAAGCCAAGGTGCGTTTCCTCGAACTGTTCTTCGATCTGGTCTTTGTCCTGGCATTCACCCAGTGCACCGCGCTGATCGTGCATCATCTGACGTGGGTCGGAATCGTTCAGGGACTGTTCGTCCTCGCCATGTTGTGGTGGGCCTGGGGCGGGTTCGCCTGGCTAACCAGCGTGGTCGACCCGGAGGAGGGTGCGGTCCGATTTGTGATGTTCGGCACGATGGCCGCCCTGCTGGTGGTGGCGCTAACGGTGCCTGAGGCCTTCGGTGAACGGGGACTCGCGTTCGCCGTCGCCTACGGATCGGTCCGCGCCGCGCATATCGCCCTGTTCGCCATCGCCAGCCGGGACGACCCCAATCTTCGCCACTCGGTTGCCACTCTGGCCGTGAGCACTGCGATCGGAGTCGGGCTACTGGCTGCCGCTTCCTCCCTCGACGGAGGGGCCCAGCTCGCCGTCTGGGGGATAGCCATCTTTATCGACTTCGGGGGTCCGGCCATCTACGGTGTCGATGGCTGGAAACTCGTCCCGGCCCATTTTGCAGAGCGGCATGGGCTGATCATCATTCTCGCTCTGGGTGAGTCGATCGTGGCCTTGGGCGTGGGAGCCGGGGCCGAGTTCAGCACACCGGTGATCGTCGCGGGCGTCCTCGGGGTGGGCGTCGCGGCAGCGTTGTGGTGGATCTATTTCGACGTCGTCGCTTTGGTGACCGAGCAGCGCCTGACCGCCGCCCCCAAAGGTCGGGTGCGAAATGCAATGGCTCGCGACTCGTACTCGTATCTCCACTACCCGATGGCTGCCGGAATCATCCTCGTCGCAGTCGGTATGGAAAACACCCTCGGCCACGTCGACGACCCCCTCACCACCGAAGCGGCTTTCGCGGTGCTGGGCGGTACGGCCATGTACCTGCTGGCCCATGTTGCGCTCCGTTTGCGCAACGCCCACACCGTTAATTACAACCGCCTGGTGGTCGCACTCATTCTCCTGGCAATGGTGCCGGTGGTTCGCAATGTGGTTTCCCTCACAACGCTGGCCGGAGTCCTGGTGCTGCTGTGGGCCATGATCGGTTTCGAGACCTGGCGCTACGGCGAAGTGCGGATGCAGCTCCGTAACGAACACCTCCACCCGGGGTCCCCGACCTGACCAAGAGCCACGAGAGGGTCAGGCCGACCCGAGCACCCCATCATCGGAGGCGGCCGCGACATTAAGTTGTGCCTGATATCGTGCCTACGACCAAACAAACAGCGAAATTTTTCGGGAATGAACATCAGGGGCTCTGATCTACGGCGTAGTCATGGGCTTCCTCAATGACTACACCGATTTCCTCCGAAACGAGACCTTCTCGACTGTGTTTCTGGCTGCGTTGGTCGTGCAGGCATTGACGTTGCCACCTTCGGGTTCAAGAAGATGGTCAGCGGCTGGTACCTGCGGGCCGAAGGCATGGAAATGGACATTGGGAGGTCAAACCTCCGGCTCAGAGCCGAGACGAACGCAGCAGTAGCCGTCCTCCGGTGCGAGCCTGGCGACAACATCCTCGCCGGAGCCTTCGATCATCCCTTCGACAAGAGCCTGGTTCATCGCACATGTCGTTTCGAGATCCTGGTCACGAAGGGCGTGAAATGGGCAGTTGCGGAATCGAGTCTCACCCCCCTCGACCGTGGCCTCGAACCCGGACCTGGCAAGTCCAGTGGCGAGGCCATTGGCACCAATTCCCCGACCGGCGCGTCGTGCCACTTCGTTGATCACACTCGAATCGAGTTCACCCTCACCGACGGCCTCGAGCAGAATTCGTGCCGCCAGCTCGTACCGACGCGGCGGGATTGTGACGTCATAGGTCATTTCAGAACGGCGGTAGAGCTTGGAGGGTCGCCCCGCGCCGGGCCCGACCCGACCGGTGAGGCGTCGGAACTCGACGTCGAGTAGTCCGTCATCAGCCAATCTGTCCAGGTGATATGCCGCCACCTGGCGGGAGACTCCGAATGCTTCGGCAGCCTCATCCCTACTCACCGGGTCTGAAGACGCGGACACGAATCCGTAGAATGAGCGGCGCATCGGCTCCGCCAGAGAGGCCACCACTGCCAGGTCGTTTTCTCTCTCTGTAGCGCTCGACATGATCTCATTCTAAAACAGGTGCGGCCCGACAATACAGTTACGCGAGTTGGACAGGTTCAGGCCAACCGGGCGGAGGTTTCGTAGAAGTCGCCGAGCCGCAGGACCTCCTGTTCCAGTGCCGCGAATTCCTTCGGCTCCAGTGGCCGATAGCGGGTGGTGCTCACCGTGAGTCCTTCCTTCGTCACCGACTCCTTCCAGTGACCTGCGATCCTGCCGTCGAGAAGAATCGTGTGAAGGAGCGGAGGGTCGGGGTCGGTCCCCGGGAGTCCGACATTGCCGATCATCAGATCCCGGCTCTCGCCATAGGAGCTGACGATCTCGTCGTACCCTTGAACGAGATCGATGACCGGGCTGGTCGGCATCGGGTGAGATGTGGCCATGGTCCAGTAGGCCCGTTGCCCCACCTCCACTCTTTCGAGTTCGGCACCCAACGTCTCCAGCCCCTTCCGCGCTTGAGCCATCGTGAGGCTGGACCACTTGGTCAGGTCCTTGACGGTGGCCGGGCCGCGAGTGGAGAAATAGCGGCGGGTGAGCTCAGCAACAGCTCCGTCCTGGCCGAGAATCCTGGCGTCGGGGGCACGTTCTTCGAGCAAGGCGTAGGTGTGCTGTTTGCCCCGCCGCGCACCACTACAGATCAAGGCATCGAGCTCGGCACGCATCAGGATGTATGCGAGTCGCAATCCTGACGCCTCCACTCCGTTGCGGCCAAACCAGACCACCAGTTCCTTTCGGGTGAGCTGACCTCCACCTCTAAGCGCTGTTGTCAACAGGCGAGCACATTTCGCGGCTAGATCGTCGTCGACACCCTCACGCCGGTACATGTGACCGTTGAGCATGTGAACCCGAGACGCAGTTGCTTCGAGGATCCACCTGATGTCCTCGGCGGCGACGAAGTGCCAGGTGGGCCGGAGAAGATGGCTTCGAAGGATCTTGCCTTCCGAGAAGAGTTGCTCGATTTCGGTGAGGTTTGCTCTTTGCGATCGTTGTGCGACGGACCACATGGCAGGCACGAACTCCTGGGACTGCATTGCCCCGAGGCTCTGCACCACATTCTCCGGATGT
>JBGTNX010000096.1:0-2798 GCA_041742825.1 Acidimicrobiia bacterium
ACCACCCTTCCCTTCTCATCCAGGCTGTGGAAGTACTCGCCAAGGAACACTTCATCTTCTCTCGTCCGTCCGTCCTGTCCTCAGACGCCATTACGACCTCTGTATGTGACACTATGACCCACTTCGCCCCACTTGTCAACCTTTTGCCCCCTACTCACCGCGCGCGTTGCTCACCCAGAGGCTGTTCGGCTGTCCTCCCGCTTGCGCCGAGGTTTGTTCCTGCGCCCGACGGAGGAGGGCGGAGGTAGGAGGAGAGGTCCGCGCGGGCTGGGAGCACGAGTGCCGTTGGTGGGAACACCCCACCCTCCCCTCGACCTGTCGGTCGAGGTACTCCCTCCGCAAACGGAGGGAGAAATTCGGTCGGAGATGCTCCCTCCGCAAACGGAGGAAGAAATTCGGTCGGAGGTACTCCCTCAGTAAACGGAGGGAGAAATTCGGTCGGAGATGCTCCCTCCGCAAACGGAGGGAGAGACGCGCTATCGGTTGGAGCTCTTGGGCTCGGCGAACCGGACGTTGAGAGACCTGCCACCCATTGTCGATCCCTTGAGGGCTTCAATCGCTCCCCTGGCTTCACCCTGGGACATCTCGACGAAACCGAAGCCCTTGGAACGGCCGTTGCGACGGTCGGTGATCACGGTTGCACTATGCACTTTGCCGTGACGGGCGAAGAGGGTGTGGATGTCGGAATCGGTAGCGGTCCAGGGAAGGTTCCCTATGAACACGCTCGGCTCCCGATCGTCCTTCCTCACCGACTCCCGGCTCCTGTCGCCGCGCTTGGCGGCAGCCGGACGCGTAGACGGTGCGCCGCGTCGGGGCTTACCCTCGCCGCGGGTCGCGTTGTCATCCCGAGCTCTTCCCTCACCGCGCGGTACAGCACCCATATGGTGCCCGCCGCCCTTGAGGTCACTCAGACGGGGGTCGCCGAAGGGAACATTGATGTCGAGCTGGCGCTGCAGCTTCTGCACGGAGCTTCTCTTGTCTCTCGTGACGAGGCTGACGACCGATCCCGAGGCGCCGGCACGGGCTGTCCGGCCGGAACGATGCAGGTAGTCCTTGTGGTCGGCGGCCGGATCGTAGTGAATCACGGTCTCGACCGCTTCGATGTGGATGCCCCTGGCGGCGACATCGGTAGCAATGAGGGCCTGGACCCTCCCGTTGGAGAAGTCCTTCAACGCCCGCTGCCTTTGGTTCTGCGAACGCCCGCCATGCATCGCCACGGCCTTGACACCGGCTGCGGCGAGTTGCTTGGAGAGACGGTCGGCACCGTGGCGGGTCCGGGTGAAGACGATACAACGTCCGGAGTGGGCGATCACGTCGGCAGTGTGCTGGATCCGATCGTTGTGCTCCACATTCCAGAAGTGATGACGTGCGTCATCGGCAGCCGACTCCACGGTGCCGGTTTCATGCCGGACCGGGTTCTTCTGATAGTCCCTCACCAACACCGCAACGTCTCCGTCGAGAGTTGCCGAGAAGAGAAGTGTCTGCTTCTTCGATGCGGTCTGATCGAGGATCCGCTTGACGGCAGGAAGAAAGCCCATGTCGGCCATCCGGTCTGCTTCGTCGACTACGACAATGTCGATGTCGGCGAGACTCACCAGGCCCTGATCGATGAGGTCTTCGAGCCTTCCGGGCGTAGCAACAAGGATGTCGACCCCACGGTTCATCGCGGTGCGCTGCTGGCCGTACGGAACTCCACCGTAAACCGCAAAGATGTCCCGGCCCATCGCCCGGGCCAGCGGAGCGATCTCATCTTTGATCTGCTCGGCGAGCTCTCGGGTGGGAGCGAGGATCAGGCCACGCGGGTGGCGTTTGGTTGCATTTCCAACGCGGGCGACCATCGGGATGCCGAAGGCGAGTGTCTTGCCCGAACCAGTGGGAGCCTTGCCGGCTATGTCGCGACCGTCGAGGCCGTCGGGGATCGTGGCCATCTGGACCGGGAAGGGCGAAACTATGCCCTTCTTCTCCAGGATGCGTGAAATCTGATCAGGCACGCCGATAGATGCAAAAGTGTTTTCCATGATTTTCTCCTGTCCCCGGTTGGAGACTTGGTTGGTTGTGGGTGTCGCGTCGACGACGTGGTGTCACCACATCAGGAGTTGACGTAGGCGGCCGAAGAGGCGGTCCAACCGTTAGAGAACTGGAAGTCGTTGATCACCGAGGAAGCGTATGAACGCTGGCCTCCACTCGGTGCGATAGAACCATCGTACCAGGCTGCGGCCGCTATCGGCGTCAAGCTCCGATCAGGCGGACTCCTGGAGGAGGTAGGGCTGCCACGCGGGGTCGAGCTGGTATCCCGTCGACGCGTAGATCCAACCGAAGCGACGGGGTGGAGCCGGGCTCTCGGCCAGTTGCAGACCGGCCTCGTGGGGGGTGCGGTCGGCCTTCCTCACGTTGCAACTCCGGCAGCAGGCGACAACGTTCTCCCACGAGTGGTCTCCTCCCTTGGAACGGGGCAGGACGTGATCGATCGACTCGGCAGGCCCACCGCAGTACTGGCAACGATTGCCATCGCGGCCGAAGACCGCACGCCGCGACACGGGGACAGAGCGACGGTAGGGAACGTTGACATATCGGAGCAGGCGAACCACGGAGGGGACATCGAATCTCGCGTCAACCGACGCCCAAGCCTCTTCGCGGCCGGCAACCACGATTGCCTTCTCCCGGAGCACGAGCACCACCCCCCTCCGGGCGCTGACTACGGAAAGCGGCTCATAGCTTGCGTTCAGTACGAGTACTCGTGACATGGTTTCGTCTTCTTGTCAAAGAGGACGTTACCAAGCAGAGCGGGCCATACCAGA
>JBGTNX010000097.1:0-1841 GCA_041742825.1 Acidimicrobiia bacterium
AGTCTGCGCGAGCGCATCGTCAGCCTCGGCGGATCGCTGGTCATCGACTCGACGCCCGCCGGTGTGACATTGTCGATCATACTGCCGTTGAGGAGCCCGGATGTCGCAGATGCCGCAGACAGCGACCGTTTTGATAGCGGATGACCATCCGATCGTGCTCGATGGCCTCACCGCCCTGTTCCTCGGATCGGGGCATTCGGTCATCGCCCAGTGCAGGAGCGGTGTCGAGGTTCTCGAGGCGCTGCACCGCGTCGAGCCGGACATCCTCGTGCTCGACCTCAACATGCCGGCACCGGACGGACTGGAGATCGCACGTACCCTGAAGCAGCGCCGTCACCCGGCATCCGTTGTGCTTTTGACCTCAGAGCTCAGTGACGAAGAGATCCTCGAGGCCATGCGGCTCGGAATCGGTGGGATCGTCTTGAAGGAAAGCGTTTCTCAGCAACTCGTCAACTGTCTCGAGAAGGTGATTTCCGGGCGGCAGTGGTTCGATCCGGAGGTTGCCCAGCGCGCCCTCAATGCGGTTTTGTGGGACGCCCCTTCGACCCGCGCAGCCAATCTTCTGACAGCAAGAGAACTCGACGTCGTCAGGCTCGTCGCCCGCGGCCTACGCAACAAGGAAGTCGCCCGTGAACTCATCATCACCGAGGGCACGGTGAAAATGTACCTCCACAACATCTACGAGAAGCTCAACCTCGCAGGCCGTGTCGAACTCGCCAACCTCGCCCGCGACCAGGGGCTGTTGTGACAGGCCGAACTAGCTAGTCGCGGCTTTCGATGATGCGGTCGGGCAAGCTGTCGATGGCCTCGTCGACCCCGGTGTCCTTTCCCGTGGCGCCTTTGTGCAGGACCCTGGTCGCCGCCTCCTGCTTCTTCTTGGGATCGGTCGAAATGGGTGCGGTGTGATGGTCGGCCTCCAGCCCCAGATCGTCGGGCTTCTTGCCTCCGTGCCGCGAGGCTTCCGCAAAAGTCGCCAGCGCTTCGGGCCGCTGCTTTCGGGACTTGGTCATGGCCAGGCATCTCCTTTTGAGTATGTCGATCAGAACAGTCGGTGAATCAATAGGGTGGGAGCGATAAGGTTCCCGGCCTACCCACAGGCGATTGACAGGTTCGAATTCTCTCCTAATGTCCAATCGGTACAGTCTTTCAGAGGGTTCGACGCAAGTGCGTCGGCCGTCATGGGCAGGGAGGTTCACATGAGATTCGCCGGAGACGAGATCCGCGGCAGCGGGTGCATCAGCCGCCGCTCCATCCTTCTGTCCGGCGTGGCGCTCGCCGGCGTGTCATTAGTGCCCTGGCTCGCCAGGGCACAGGATGGGGAGCCCGTCAGCGGCGGCGTGCTGAAGCTTGCCTTCTCGGCCGACCCCGCAGGGTTCGATCCCGCCATGGGACCGTCCGGCATGTCGCATGTGGTCATCGAGCAGGTCTATTCGACCCTGATGTCGCTCGACCCCGATGCCAACCCCTATCCCGATCTCGCCGAGCGCTTCGAGATGAGCGAGGATGGTCTCGAATACACGTTTTTCCTGCGCCAGGGGGTCAAGTTCCACAACGGGGACGAACTCACCGCCGAGGACGTCAAATTCACCTTCGACCGTTTGCGGGCTCCGGATTCGGGTTAGTCCTACGGTTCGCAGGTGGAGACCATCAAGGACGTGACGGTCGTCGACCCGCACACGGTCAAATTCACACTCTCGGCCCAGACCGGACCGTTCCTGACCTACATGGCGTTCCCGGGTTCCTCCATCGTTCCGAAAAAGCTGGTCGAGGCGGATCACGACCTCAATGCCCACCCGATCGGCAGCGGGCCGTTCAAGTTCGTCTCCTACCAGCCGCGCTCG
>JBGTNX010000098.1:0-6687 GCA_041742825.1 Acidimicrobiia bacterium
ACGTTAGGAGCACCTGTTGCCACCACCTTCAAAGCCAAAGGGCTCATCCCCGACAACCATCCACTCGGTTGTGGGGTGCTCGGTCGCTCCGGGACCCCGTTCGCAAGTTGGTTCATGAACGAGTCGGACCTTCTCATCGTCTTCGGCGCATCTTTCTCCAACCACCCTGGCGTGGCTACGTACAAACCGACGATCCAGGTCGATTTCGATCCGATGTCACTGGGCCGGTTCCACGGTGTGGACATCCCGATGCTTTCCGACGTCGGTGTCGCCGCCGAGGCTATCGCCGCCAGCATCGGAGTGCGCTCGAACGATTTCGATTCGAGAGGAGAGGTTGCGGAGCGCTGGGAGATCTGGCGTCAGGAGAAGGCGAGGCGTTTCCACGACAACGAGGGCGAAGGGCTGTCGTCAGCAAGAACGTTTGCGATCCTCAGCGAGTGTGTACCGGAGGATGCCGTCATCTGTGTCGACGTTGGCAACAACGCCTACTCCTTCGGCCGCTACTTCGAGGTCAAGAACCAGACGGTATTGATGTCCGGCTACCTGGGCTCGATTGGATTTGCTTTCCCGGCGGCGATGGGTGCCTGGGCTGCGGCCGGGAACGACAGGCCGATCGTGTCCATAAGCGGAGACGGCGGTTTCGGTCAGTACGCCATGGAGCTGACTACCGCAGTCAAATACGACATGCACATCACCCACATCCTCCTCAACAACAGCGAGCTGGCCAAGATCAGCAAAGAGCAACGAGCAGCCCGCTACGACGTATGGCAAACCAGCCTTCACAACCCGGACTTCACCGCATTTGCCGAGCTCTGCGGAGCCCGCGGGTTCAGAGTTACCCACCCGGATCAACTCATCGATGCCGTCGAAGCCGGAATCGCCCACCCCGGCCCATCGTTGGTCGGGATTATCAGTGATCCCTTGCTGGTCTGAAGTTCTCTGCCCCGAAGAACGCGGCAAACCGATCGCACAGTGCGAGTCCCGGCATGATCGATCTGCTTCTACCTGCAACCGATAGCGGGGTGCTGGCCCAGGTGATCGTGGTTCTCGTACTCGGGATCGTCTCGGTCATAACCACTCGACGGGTCGCTCTTCGATGAGGATCTTGAGGACCTGGCGGATCGCCTCGACGCCAAGTTCGGCCCTGATGCGGCACGGCACAAGGGCGTGAGATCGTGCATTTCCCCAGGTAGATGGACTGCCATCGGCGGACTCATAATCCGTTGGTTGCAGGTTCAAGCCCGGGCAGGCCCACTCAACGACAAAAAGGGAACGGCGAACCCCCGTCGGAGCAGTGAGTAGTGTGCGACGATGGTTTCGTCCAGGCGCGAGCTACTCGATGTGAGTCTCGACAAGTATGTCCCGTCGATCGCTCTGGCTTGGGAAGAGGAGGCCGGCAGCCAATCGTGGCGGGAGCTGGAAGCGACTCTGTGTTTCATCGACATCTCAGGTTTCACGAATCTCTCGGAGCGCCTCGCAAGACGCGGCCGCATCGGTGCCGAGGAACTGACCGAAGTCCTCAACCATGTTTTCGGGAGCATGTTGGAGGTTGCTTATCTGAATGGCGGCAGTCTCCTCAAATTCGGTGGTGATGCCCTTCTCCTGCTTTTCCAGGGCATCGACCACGAATTGCGGGGTACCAGCGCTGCGGTGGAGATGCGCCGGGCGTTGAAGGTGGCGGAAGCCTTCGAAACCTCGGTTGGAAAGCTCAGCCTCCGGATGTCCGTAGGGGTCCACTCGGGACAAATCCACCTCTTCAGGGTTAACGGTGTGCACGACGAGCTGTTGGTAGGCGGAGCCGGAGCGACGATCACGACTCTCATGGAGAAGGTCGCCGATGCGGGTGAGATCGTGATCAGCTCGACAACCCGGGATGCCTTGCCTCCCGGGTCCGTCTCAGGGATGAAAGAACCCGGTTGGCTCCTCAAATGGCGATCCCCACGCTGTTCCCCGGAGCCAAACGTAGCGATCGAGTCGGTGGAGCCCGATCGGGTGAGGAGATGGGTACCTGAGGCTTTGCGGGCCTTTCTCGCCGCAGCGCGGCCCGAGCCCGAGCACCGAATTGCCAGTGTCGCCTTCATCAGGTTCAGCGGTCTGGATGAGATCCTCGCCAAGCGGGGACCGGAGTTTGCGTCCGAGCAGCTACAGATGACCGTTTCCCTGATTCAAGAAGCCGCCCGCGACGGTGGTGCCAGCTTCCTGGCCACGGACATAAATGAAGACGGGGGCAAGGTCATCCTGGTGACCGGGGCCCCGACCTCACAGGAGGATGACGAGGGTCGTTTACTCAAGGTCCTGAGACGAATCGCGGACTCCCCGGGCGAGCTCAAACTTCATATTGGAGTCAACCAGGGCCACGTGTTCGCCGGAGAAATAGGCAATAAGTTCCGGGCTACCTACACGATCATCGGCGACACGGTCAACCTGGCGGCACGGTTGGCGGCGGCCGCACCGCCGGCGACAATATATGCGACGACAAGCGTCCTCGACAACTCACGAATACTCTTCCACACCGATCCGATTGAACCTTTCCGGGTCAAGGGGAAACAAGAGCCGGTTCATGCGTACTCGGTGGGGGCAGAGGAGGGTGAGCGGCGAGTCGAGACGGAGGGCGAGCTCCCGTTTGCGGGTCGTCATAGAGAGCTCTCCCAGGTAACCAGCGCAATCTGGGGGACCCTCGACGGCACGGGTTCGGTCTTGACGATCCTTGGCGACGTTGGCTCGGGAAAGAGTCGCCTGGTGAGGGAGTCCTGTCTCATGTGTTCGGCGCTGAAGACGATCACCGTTCGCTCCGAGTCGTACGGCACCGCAAGCCCTTATCGCCCGCTGAGGGACGTCTTCCGGAGCCTCCTCGAAATCAATCGCGCCGACCAAGGGACGATGGCGAAAGAATTGAAGGACAAGGTGGCCGCGATCGATTCTGACCTCGTCGATTACCTGCCCTTCATCGGGGATGTGACCAACATCGACGTGCCGGCGACCGACACCGTTGACGCTATCGAGGCGCGCTTCCGGCCAGATCGATTGGCCGATATTGCGATTTCCCTGATGGAGAAGGTCCTGTTGGAACCGATCATCTTCGATCTGGACGACGCTCAGTGGATGGACGATGCTACGGCGCACCTGATGGGGCGGATCGCGCTGGCGTCCTTCGACCACCCTTGGACTGTTCTCGTCAGCCGCCGCCGCGGAGACCAAGGATTCATGCCGACAAATGGGACGGTGATGGAACTGGGTGGGCTCGAGCCCGAGGAAGCGGAGGCTCTGATCATCGGGGCCACTGCAGCAGCACCCCTCCGGCCCCACGACGTCGACACGATCGTGGCCCGCTCCGGAGGCAATCCGTTGTTCCTGCATGAGATCCTCCAGGTCGTCCGGAGCACCGGCAGCGTTGAGGAGTTGCCCGAGTCGCTGGGCAGCGTTGTGAGCAAGAGCATCGACGCCTTGCCTCCGTTGAGTCGAAGCATCCTCCGGTATTGCGCCGTACTGGGCCGGAGCTTTCGCTTGTCGATAGTTCAGGCAATCTTGAGGGAGGATGGCGTGGAACTCGATGTTGCAGCAAGACACACATTGCAGCGGTTCCTCGTCCCCGACGGCAAAGGCCGGTTGCGCTTCACCAACGCAATGATTCGGGACGTCGCCTACGACGGCCTCTCATTCCGACGGAGGAAGGAGCTCCACCTTCGTGCCGCCAGGGCGTTCGAGACTTCCGTCGAGGATCCCGACACGATCGCCGACCTGTTGTCCTTGCACTATTCCATCGGAGGTGACTCCTTGAAGTCGTGGCGCTATTCCCGGTTGGCCGGCGATCAAGCACGGAAGTCATACGCGAATATCGACGCCGCGGCGCACTTCGTGAGAGCGTTGGAATCGGCCCGAGGGCTCGAGGAGGTCACGGACCTCGAGCGGGCCGAGGTGTGGTCACATCTCGGCGAGGTGCGCGAGCGCGCCGGCCTGTTCGACGCAGCACTCGATGCATATGGACGTGCCTACCGGCTCCACAGCGACGCTGTGGAGCGGGCCGAACTAAAGCTGAGGCGTGCCAGCGTACGGCAGATCGCTGCCCAGTACTCAATGGCCCTGCGGGAGGCCACTGGAGCCAGGCGTCTACTCGCCGACGCTCCTTCTCGAAGGGCGAAGGGCGTTGATGCACAGGCAGCCGCTTTCACCGCAATGGTGAGGATGCGACAGGGTCGACCGAGAGAGGTGTTGTGGACAGCCCGTGACGCTGTCGAGCACGCGAAGCAGGCTGACGAGACCATCGCCCTGGCCCGGGCATACGGAGCCATGGCATGGGCCCATATGATGCTCGACCAACCCGGCGCACAACAACTGCTTCTCGATGCACTCGCCTTGTACGAAGAGGCTGACGACCTCGGTGGCCAGGGGTACATGAACAACAACCTGGGGGCAATTGCCTACTTGGAAGGCAGGTGGGACGACGCGCTGAGGTATTACGAGCGCAGCCGGGATGCCGCCGAACGGCTTGGAAACGCGGTGGATGTGGGTGTGGCTGAGGGCAACATCGGAGAGCTACTGATAAAGCAGAACAAGTTCGACGAGGCCGAACCGCAGCTCACACGGGCTGTCCGGGTGGCCAGGGCGAGTGGGGATGCTTTTACAGCAATATTCGCCAATTTGCAGCTCGGACGAATGCTCATTCAGGGCAAGGCATATACGGAGGCTGAAGACCTCCTCAGACAAGCGCGCGAGGAAGCGCTTTCTCTGCAAATGAAGGAGCCTGCGTATGAAGCGGCAATCCTCCTCGCCGATTTGAAGGCGCGGAGCGGGGAGGGGGAGGCCGCGCTCGATTTGCTCGAGAAGGCCGGGCTCGACTCCAGCGAGGAGGCCTCGATATTCGCCCCTACCGCCGATCGGGTCCGGGCACAAGCGCTGGCTTCGGTCGGGAGACTTGTGGAGGCTGTGGGTATAGCCGGTGCCGCTCTGGAGAATGCGCGAGCCCGGAATCTCGACTACGAGGTCGCCATGTTGCTGCTTTGCAAGGCGGATCTGATCGAGAGCGAGGATCCACTTGCCGCGGTTCCTCTACGGGTCGAGGGCCAGTCAATCGTCGAGCGACTGGACATCCGCCCCCTGGAGATGGCGTAGGGGGCGGATGTCCGGCGGCATCAGGGCTTTCTGCCGCCTATTTCCACTGTGGGTCCTCGAGTTCGAAGTACACGGCGGTGTGCTGGATCCCCGCAGCATCCTCTCCCTCGAACACCTTGCATGAGATCGCGGGTCCGCCATCGTCGGTCACACCTACGAGGGACGGGTACTCATCCGCGTCGAGGACGTCGTTGAAGTCGTCACCGTCCCCGGCGATCTTTGCGCGGACATCGCACCAAGCAACGTCGCCGTAGGGATCGTCGACGGTGCGCCGGTACTCGAGGTCTTCGAAGAGAGCGGGATCGCCGAAGTCCTTGGTGAAGTCGATTCGCCCGGCGACGATGTCCCCTCCATCCCCTTCGAAGGCGAGGGTCACTACGTCATCGTCGAGGTTGTAGGTGGCATCCTTTTCCGTGCAGTCTTCCACTGAGTTGTCGAAGATTGTCGCCTCGACATCGGTGAGCACCCCGGTCCCTTCGAGAGGTTGTGGTACCCCACAAACGAAAGTAACCACCGGCTGCTCGTCATAACAGATGTCGATGTGGCCTATCTGGTAGGTCGACGAACTTCCGCCCTTGGTCGGTGCATGCAGCTCTTGATCCGCGGAGAGTGGCCCCGTCGATCCGTTGTCGTAGTCGTAGTGCGTTTGTTTGGTGCCCCCTTTTACGAGCACGTCAAATGCGGCCATCGACGGATCGACGAATTCGAAATCGACTTTGTGCTTGTAGTCGTAAACGTTGATGGTGACCTTCGTGCCGTCCGGTCCGGTCCACGTACTTGTCCCACTCGTCGGACTGGGGATGTGGAGGTGGTGAGTGGCCGCCGAGGGCAGTCCGGCGACCCATTTGATATCACACCGGAGCGGGCTGAATCCGATCTCCGAGGGTTGCACACCAGCTGCTGACGGTTGCCCACTACCGGCAAGGGCAGGGAAAACCCCGAATATCGCAAGTATGCCGGCCAAGAGCATTGCGCCGATGCCCGTCGAAGCCCTGATCCGACCGTCGGATGCCCGAGCCATTCCTAAGATTCCTGATTTCCCCACTGCCATGCCTCCTCGTGATGCCCGGATTCGGGCGGCTTTTTGATTTGCAACAGGGAGAATCCCTACTCGTCGGGTAGAGAAAGGACCTTGCTGCGGTCCGGGAACAGTAGTCGTGACAGTTGGCCGGGTGTGAAGGGAAATTGCCAGTTCCCTTAGGTCCGCGGTTGGTGTGTGATTCGCTCACTTTGCCGCCTCGCGTCGAGCCGAACCATCTCGGGTTGTCCTTTTAGTCTCGGGCGCGAGGTGAAGAGGCTTCATTCGGCCTTTGGCGAGCAGTACGAATCGTACAAGTCAGAGGTCCGGAGGTATCTGTGAACTGTGTTGCTTAGTCTCCATCCGCGGGTGTGCTCCGACCGGTACACTCTGGGGCGAGTCGGGACGCCGGCAGGCACACACCCCAAGTGAGAAATGAGCGCATGGTCGGAAAGGTTTTGCCCACAGGCGCTGTGACCTTCTTGTTCACCGACATCGAGGACTCGACTGTGCTGCTGCGGAGTGTCGGCGATGCCGGGTACAGCCTGATTCTGGAACGC
>JBGTNX010000099.1:0-2126 GCA_041742825.1 Acidimicrobiia bacterium
GCAGAGGACGGTGTTGTCAGAGACGTCAAGGGGGGTCGGGTCGGGGGCATATAATGTGACAACCATCGTCGGGCCGCAGGTGGCCGCTGTTGACGGTCCCCAGTCCTCACAACCGCGGTCACCGGTTCGTATGCCGTCACCGGTCGGATTCCCGCCCGAGGTGTTGCGGAAGGCGAGGTCGTTGCCCTGGACGGTGAAGGTCCCAGGCGACTCGACCCCGTAAAGATAGCCGGTGCTCCGGGCGAAAGGATTCTGGGTGCAGCTGGGATTGTCTGGTGCGTTGGTGCACCACGAGGAGTAGGCGTCACCCATGGACCGCTGGGTCCACTTGCCGTGGATGTTCGCCCAAAAGTTGGGCTGTAGCGTGCATCCCGGCTGATTCGGGTCGCAAGCGTTTCCGAATTGGTTCGCCGGGCTGCCCAGCTTCAGCGGGGGGATGTACTCGGCGACTGCCGAACGCGAAATGGTCATACTGTCCCAGCCGAGCACTTGGGCGAAGAAGGTGTCGACCTCATCCGACACCCTCACCTGGAGTTGGTTCGCTCCGATAGCGGTGGGGACGACGGAGACGTCGGCGAGGGTGTTGTCGTAACCGTTCCGGTTGGCGATATCGATGGCGGTGCTGCCTGCGGTCCCGGGCTGATTCGGAAGGTAGACAACGCCGGCAAGCGCGGCGGCGTCAGCGGTCCGCTGCACCCGGCTTGCGTTGAGGTAATACCAGGCGAGGTCGGCACTGATCGCGGCGACACCCATCAGCAGGAACAGGGAGGTGGCGATGATGGCAAGGGCAGCACCCTTGTCCTGCTTCCACGCCTTGCGGATCAGGTCTCTCATTGGCTCCCTCTCGTGTCAGGCTCGATCTGCATGATTGCGGTGTCCCCCCAGGTAATCGTGGGGAAGGGGAAGAATCCGGTCACGTCGCCGTGCTCGAAGACAACCTCGACGCCGAGCACGTCGAACCCCGGTGGCTCCCGATCTCGCGAAGCTGGCGCCCACGGGCACCCGTTGACACAGCTCAATGCATTCGCCGAGTTACCGCACGCGAGGCTCCCGCTTGGCTCGTAGACGTTGACCGAGCCGAAAACGGGGTCGCCGTTGCCATCAGTCAGGTAAATCGAAACTTCGGTGAGCTCGCCGAACTTGAGGTTGCAGGCTGCTTCTTCGACTGATTCGAGGATGAGGTCATCGGCGTCGATGCCGGAGAGTGGATCCACATAGTCTGCGGCGGCGGCACCGGTCCTTGCCCCTTCCCGGGCTGCGTTCGTCACCGTCAGGTAGTCGATCACGAGGAAACCGATTTCGGACAGGCCGACTACGAGGAGGATGAGCATGGGGAGGAGAATCGAAGCCTCGACCAGTGACGCACCTTTGTCACCGCGCTTGAAGAGCTTCTTGATCATGAGCTGAACACCTGAGGCTCGATCTGGACTTCGGTGACGCTGGTGAAGTCGGCGTCAGGAGAGAAGAATCCGGTTATCCAGACATGGGTGAACTGGATCTCGACAGCGAGGCGGTCGGTCGTCGGCGCTTCGACGTCTCGATCAGCCGGGTCCCATACCGGGATCACGTAGTTGGAGCGGAACGGCTCGGGGCAAGGGCTCCAGTCGCAACAGCCGGGAAGGGCCGGACTGCTGGTGCTCCCACAACCCGTCCCGGGGGCGTAGGTGTAGGTGGTGGACTCACCGCCGGGTTCGAAGATGCGGACGACCATCCCACTAGCGATCGAGGCCGCTCCCAACGTTGGCTCGACGTCGCGCAAGATCTGGATGTCAGCACGGGGGTCGTCACCGTAGGTGGCGCCGGCGCGGGCACCTTCCCGGGAAGCATGGCTGACGGTGAGCCAGTCTTTGAAGGCAAGTCCGAATTCGAGGACAGCAAAAAGCGTGAGGAAGAGAAGGCCGTAAACGATTGCCGCCTCGACAATTGTGGCGCCACGCTCTTTGCGGTCCTTCAATTGTGCAAACTTCATAAATCCACCCTCCACCCGATGGTGGAATAGATCGAAGCAGCGCGCTCCGTGGTCGGTGTATCGGCAGAAACCATCGCCAGGTTGAGGGGTAGCGGCATGGGTCGGTCGACCCATTTGGGAAATGAATGCTTGTAAATGTTGCCGGTCACCGGTTTAT
>JBGTNX010000100.1:0-6676 GCA_041742825.1 Acidimicrobiia bacterium
TGCGTACGAGATCGGGGCGGTCTCGGCGACCTATGACCCGACCGAGCTCATCGCCCGTGCCCGGGAGCACGGTCTCTACACGATCACCCGGATCGTCTCTTTCGACGATGCGATCAAAGCCGAAGCATATCCGGATCAGGCAATTGCCGGACGGTGGATGGACCCGCGAAATCGTGACGCCTGGCAATACAACCTCGACCTGGCTGTTGAGGCGTGCGAGCTTGGCTTTGATGAGATCCAGCTCGACTACATCCGATTCCCTTCCGGTGAGGCGGTCGCCGTGAGCGGTCAGCTCGACATGACCCAGGAGGCCCGGGTCGGTGCGGTGGCCGAATACCTGGCAGCGGCGCGTCGTCTCCTCCATCCGTTGGGTTGTTCGGTAAGCGGGGACGTCTTCGCCATCGTCGTTGCGAGCCCCAACGACCAGGGCATCGGGCAGCGGCCCGAGGAGCTTTCCGTCCAACTCGATGCGCTCTCCCCGATGATCTACCCCAGCCACTATTCGGAAGGTTGGCTCGGGTATGCAGACCCGAACGAGCACCCCTATGACGTCACCCATGACGCAATCGAGGACTCGCTGCGCAGGGTCGAGCCGGGAACGGCAATTCGGCCGTGGCTGCAGTCGTTCTGGTGGACCCCGGAACAGATAAAGAGGTCGATCCAGGCCGCCGAAGACCTCGGCGTGGGCTGGATGTTGTGGAACATCGTCAGCGATTACTCGCAGAGCTCGCTTCCCACTGATGCCGAGTTGTCGGGTTGAGCCAAATGAAGGTCGGTATCCAACTGCCGGAAGTGGAACGGGAGTATCGCTGGCCGGAGATCCGCGACATCGCCCGGACCGCCGAAGACGTTGGGTTCGACTCCCTCTGGGTTGGTGACCACCTCCTCTACCGCGACGAGCATGGATCGAGGGGCCCTTGGGAGGTCTGGTCGGTTCTCGCTGCGCTCGGCGAGGTAACGCAGCGTGTCGAGCTCGGTCCCCTTGTCGCATCGACGTCATTTCACAGTCCGGCGATGCTCGCCAAAAAGGCGGTCACTGTCGATGAGATCTCCGGGGGCCGGCTGATCCTCGGACTCGGCGCCGGTTGGAACCGGACCGAGTACGAAGCATATGGCTTCCCCTACGACAATCGAGTGTCGCGTTTTGAAGAGGCGTTCACAATCATCCACACCCTGATCCGGGAGGGCGCCATCGACTTTGTCGGGGAGTTCTACCAGCTCAGGGAAATGGAGCTGATCCCGCCTGCGCGTCCCGACCTGCCGATGCTAATCGGGTCCAATGGGCCCCGGATGCTGCGGATCGCAGCACCTCATGTCCAGATGTGGAACACCTGGTATGCCTCCTATGGGAACACTCCCCGCGGTTTGGCCGAGCTGAACGAGATCGTCGACGATGCTGCCCGCGATGTCGGGAGGGATCCGGGGCAAATCGTGCGCACGGCGGCCGCCCTCGTCCAGCTCGAGGGTGGAACCGGCCGTCGGGCGGGCACCGAGCGTCCGGTGACACCACCGATCACGGGAACCGCCGACGAAATCGCCGCCGCCCTCAACGCTCTCTCCGAGGCGGGGATGGGTCACATTCAACTCGTTGTCGACCCGATCACCGCCGCGAGCATCGAATCTCTCGCTCCGGTCCTGGAGCTGGTGAGAGCTGCCGCCCGCTGAGAAATGGCCCGCCTTGTGAGCTGGGGCATGGTCACGTGTTGGAGATGGCCGGGGGCGCCCCGTCACCGATCGTCAGGAGCGGTCCCAGCGCCAACGGGTCTGGCTTCCCGGGCCGTCCTCGCCGAACCCCTTGCGGAAACCGAAGGCCATGACCGGCGTCACCTCGAACACGACGGCCGGGTTCTTCTCGGTGCCCGTGAGCCGCCAGTCGCTACCGTATTTCGTCGCCGACACCTCGTCCAGCACCCGCAGCCTGGTCTCGTCGGTGACCCTCACCGCCTCACCCTCTACAACTACGTCCAAGCCGTCTTCGAGGCGGTTGGTTCCCGTCGTCAGGATGCAGTGCGGGTTCGTCTCGAGATTCTTGTACTTCTGCTCGGCGGGACCGGTACTGAAGTACAGGGCATTGCCGTGCCAAACGGCGATAAGGGTGGTGACGTGGGGGCGGCCGTCGGAGCGCACTGTGGACAGCCAGTAGGTGCCTGCCCCTTCGAGCGCCTGCCGGGCCTCGGGCCAGGGGACCGCCTGCGCGCCCTCCATGCTGAACCGATTGTCCAATGTCGCCACGGGGTCGTTCTTCGCCGTCATCGTTCTCCTGGATCGTCTTATCTCACCGCCTGGGCCAGCGCCCGGTTGAAAGGTGCGCCATACGCTCTATTTCAACGACAGCCCACTAGCTCTCGGTGATCTCGATCGTCGAGATCTTCACTTCGGACTGCGGCCGGTCGCTTCGATCCGTCTCTGATTCTGCAATGGAGTCGACCACGTCCATCCCGTCGGTGACCTTGCCGAAAATGGTGTAGGAGTGGGGGAGGCCGGTGTCCTTGTGCATGATGAAGAACTGTGAGCCGTTGGTGTTGGGGCCGGAGTTGGCCATCGCCACGGTCCCCCGGGAATAGGTTCCCGCGCCTTCGAGCTCGTCACGGAACTTGTACCCGGGGCCACCCGTGCCGGTGCCGGTGGGGTCGCCGCCCTGGATCATGAAGCCTTTGATGACCCGGTGGAAGATCACCCCGTCATAGAATCCCTCCCTGGCGAGGAAGACGAAGTTGTTGACGGTCTGAGGCGAGCGCTCGGGGAGCAGCTCGAGAGTAATGTCGCCGTGGTTGGTCTGCACCTTTGCGGTGTATGTGGTGGAGAGGTCGACCGTGAGATCGGGCGCGGAATCGTAATTCTTGGGCAAGTTGGTCCTTCCTGGGGTTCGCCTTCAGGTTAGGAAGACGAGGTACTAAAGACGGAACCTAAGGCGTGGCGTATCAAATATGAGCTCCTGTCGATACGGAACGGGTCGACAGGAACCTGGGTCCGAACCGTACGGCGTAGCTATCAAATATGAGACGCTGCGCCTTAGGAATGGAGAATCAGCGCATACCCGAGATCACCTCTGCGAAGGGTTCGATGCCTCCCTCGAGATGGGCATTCGGCAATGAGACGATCGAGTGGGCGGCTCCGGCATCGTGGAAGGCGGCGAACAGGTCGATCAAGTCGGCGGGGAGGGCACCGTTGTTCTTGTTCACGAAATCTTCGAAAGAGACCGAAGCCGGCCTCACCCGGTCGACCTGTGCCCTCAGCCCGTTGCGATCGGGCGCGGTGATCGCGTTGACGAGATGGGTCACCACGATCTCCTCGATATCGCGACCAACTGCCTCGCAGTGCTCCCGCAAAACCTCGACCTTGTGCGCCACCCGCTCCGGAGTCCCGAAGACGTTCGCCGCGTCGCCGAGCCTCGCCACCATCCGTAGCGTTTTCCTCTCACCCGATCCGCCGATGAGGATCGGCACCGGGTCCTGGAGTGGTCGCGGATAGCAGGCGAGAGAATCCGACCGGTAGTGCTCGCCCCTGTATTCAGGGGTCCCCTTGCCCCACATCAGGCGAAGGATGTCGACTGTCTCCTCCAGCATCTCGTACCTGGTCGCCACATCGGGAAACGGGATCCCGAAACTCTGGTGCTCCTCTTTGTCCCAGCCGATCCCGAGCCCGCAGACCGCCCTCCCTCCCGAGAGGACGTCGATGGCGGCGATCATCTGACCGAGCACGGCCGGGTGGCGGTGCGTGACCGGGGTGACGAGACAGCCCAAGCGGATGCTGGTGGTGACACCGGCCAGATAGGAAAGCGCGGCGTACGGCTCGAGGATGTCCTCCCAGGGCCTGCCCACCGAGCGGATCTGACGGAAGTGGTCCATCAGCCAGACGTCCCGAAAGCCCGCAGCCTCGGCCCGCACGGCAATGGAGCGGAGTGTCTCGTCGATCGGGGCGTCACCCCAATCGAACCTGGAGACGATCAAACCGAAGGTGTGCCGCTGCCTCCGGGGTCCCAGTTCGGGCGGAGACTGCTTCGAAGTGACGACAGATGGAGCGGTGGGGTTGACCACGGCTTCCCGGAGGACGGTCGCATAGCCTTCCTCTTCGACCTCGGAGTTCGCCTGTTTCATGCGCCGATGCTGGTTGCGGACAACGCCCCGGGGACGTCGGTTCGCCCGCTCATCGTTCCGTGCCAGACACGCGTCTAGGTCGGTGTCGAAGACCGCGGCAAACACCGGGATCGATGCCCCTCGTGCCGACTCGATCCAGGCGAGTCGGCGGTCGCGGTCGAGACCGGTGGTGTCGATGACAGTGGTCAGCCGTCGCCGCAGCCTCTCGGCAACGATGGTCTCGAGGAGTTCGAACGCGACGGTTCCGGCGGACTTGTCGGACTCGTCGATGCCAACACGGGAGCGCAGCTCGTCGGATGAGACGATTTCGCTACTCGCAAAATTCTCCGCAGCCCACGTCGACTTGCCCGAAGAACTCGGCCCGACGAGGATCACGACACAGGGGACAGGCAGGGCGGTTTCCACACCTGTTTTCTAGTCGAACTCCGGTCTGCGCCGACGGATCGGTAGGCTTACATTGTGACTTCTACACCATCCGCCTCCTTCGGGCATGTTGCCACGGCCATGGTCACCCCTTTCACCGCAGACGGCGAAGTGGATCATGGCAAAGCGTGGGACCTCGCAAGACACCTGGTGGCCAACGGGACCGACACCCTCGTCGTTGCCGGTACCACCGGAGAATCCCCGACCCTCACCGAGCATGAGAAGCTCGCCCTGTTCAAGACTGTTGTCGACGCCGTCGCCGAAAAACAGGCAAAAGTCATCGCCGGCACCGGATCCTATGACACCCGCCACTCGGTGGAGATGACCGAAAAAGCCGGCGAGCTCGGCGTTGACGGTGTCCTTGCCGTCACTCCCTATTACAGCAAGCCGGAGCAAGAAGGTCTCCTCGCCCACTTCACCGCCATTGCCGATGTCGGCGTCCCTGTGATGCTCTACAACATTCCCGGGCGCACCGGGCGGCTCATCGAAATATCCACCATCGCCCGTCTCGCCGACCACACCAGCATCGTTGCTATCAAAGACGCGGTAGAGAGCCTCGACTTCACCTCGCGTACTGTGAACGAGATTCCCGGGTTCCCGGTCTATTCCGGCCAGGACTCTTTGACCCTGCCCATGATGGCGGTGGGAGCGGTTGGCGTTGTCTCAGTCGTTGCCCATCTCGCCGGTCCTCAGATCAAAGCCATGGTCAAGGCGGCAATCGCGGGTGACATCGAAGAGGCGCGACGTCTTCACCACGAGTTGCTCCCGTTGTGTCTCGCCTGTTTCCTCGAATCCAACCCCGCCCCCGTAAAAGGGGCGCTTTCGGCGGCATGGGAACCGGTTGGCCCGGTTCGTTTGCCTCTCACCGCGGCTTCAGCGGACACGCTGCAAGCCGTAGAGAAGGCACTTGCCGCGATCGGCACCCGATGAGCGTTTCGGTAACCTTCCTCGGCGGTCTCGGTGAGATCGGCCGCAACTGCGCTGCGCTCGAAATCGGCGGCAAGATCGCACTCATCGACTGTGGGCTGATGTTCCCCGAAGAGGACATGCTCGGTGTCGACCTGGTCTTCCCCGACTGGTCATGGCTGGTGAAGCGGAAGAAGGATGTCGAATGTGTCGTCCTCACCCATGGTCACGAAGACCACATGGGCGCCCTCGGTTACTTCCTCCGTGATATCAACGTCCCCGTCTATGGAACGCAGTTGTCCACTGAGATGGCGAGCGGGCGCATCGACGAACTTGGAGTCGACGGAGACCTGCGGACGATCGGGTTCAAGTCGTGGACCACACACGGCCCGTTCAAGTTCATGATCATCCCGGTGAGCCATTCGGTCCCCGAAGCAGGCGGAATCGCTTTCGACACCCCCGAGGGAATCATCGTCCACTCCGGAGACTTCAAGCTCGATCCGACTCCGATCGACGGCAGGCCCACCGACCTGCCGGCATTCGCCGCACTCGGCGACCGGGGCGTTCGTCTCCTCCTTTCCGATTCGACCAATGCCGAAAAGGAGGGTTTCGAGCCATCGGAAAGCTCGGTTGGCCCCGCGATCCGCGACCTGATCCGCGACTCCAAAGGTCGTGTCATCGCCGCCTGTTTCTCATCTCATATGCATCGCGTGCAGCAAATCGCCGATGCCGGCGTCGATGCCGGCCGGATGATCTCCTTCTTCGGGCGATCGATGCACCGCTACGCCGGGCTCGCCGGTGACCTCGGCATTCTCGACGTCCCCGCCAAATCGGTGGTCGACATCAAGAAGCTGAACGATTACCCGCCGGAGCGTCAGCTTATGATCACCACCGGGAGCCAGGGCGAGCCGTTTGCGGCGCTGTCCCTGATGGCCCAGGGTCGGCACCGTTTTGTCGAGCTGGGGGAGGGCGACACCGTGCTCATCTCAGCCAAACCGATCCCGGGGAACGAGACCGCGGTGTCCAAGGTCATCTCGAACCTGATCCGCAGGGGTGCCCGCGTTGTTCACGGCCGCAACAGCCACGTCCACGTCTCTGGCCATGCCGCTCGCGAGGAACTGCTCACCTTCCTCAACGTGGTTAGGCCCCAGGCGTTCGTACCCGTACACGGTGAGTACCGCCACCTCCATGCCCACGCCGAACTGGCGAAGACCATGAAAGTTCCCTGGGCTGAAGTCCTCGAAGATGGT
>JBGTNX010000101.1:0-23509 GCA_041742825.1 Acidimicrobiia bacterium
GGCCACGTCCGCCCCGACGACCTCGCTGCCCACGCGATCTCGAAGCTGATGGAGCGCAACGACGCCCTCGCCCCATCCGCCGTCGAAGACGTCCAGTGGGGCGCCGCAAATCAGGCCGGTGAGGACAACCGGAACGTCGCCCGGATGGCCGCCCTGCTCGGCGGGCTCCCTATCGAGACTCCCGGCAACACGGTGAACCGTCTCTGCGGATCGGGAATGCAAGCGATCATCTCGGCGTCACACTCACTTGGGGCCGGATGGGGCGACGTGATGATCGCCGGCGGCTCGGAGTCGATGAGCCGTGCTCCCTATGTGCTGGCCAAGGCCGATCGCCCGTTCCCGACGGGAGCACCCGAGATCGCCGACACCGTCCTCGGCTGGAGGCTGGTCAACTCCCGGATGGAGGAGATGTACCCGCCGATCACTCTGGGGATGACCGCGGAGCGTGTGGCCGAAAAGTACGACATCACCCGGGACCACCAGGACAGTTTTGCCCTGGAAAGCCATCAGAAGGCGATAGCCGCCGGAGAGGGCGGGAGATTCAAAGACGAGATCGAGCCGATCGAGGCCCCTGCCGATCCCGCGAGCCGCCACGTCTCGACAATCGAGAGCGATGAGGGGCCGCGTCCGGACACATCTCTCGAAACCCTTGCGTCACTTCGTCCGGTATTCAAGACCGGGGGTACCGTGACCGCCGGCAACTCCTCTCCCATGAACGACGGGGCAGCGGCTCTCCTCCTCGCCACAGGGGAAGGTCTGGAAAAGCACGGCCTGACGCCGATGGCGCGCATCGTGAGCTCCGCAGCAGCAGGAGTCCACCCCGACGTGATGGGGATCGGCCCGGTGCCCGCTTCCACCAAGGCACTGCAGCGGGCGGGTTTGGCCGCGGCCGAGCTCGATCTCGTGGAGCTCAACGAAGCGTTCGCCGCGCAGGCAGTTGCCAGTATGCGTCTCCTCGACCTCGACCCGTCGATTGTGAACGTCAACGGTGGGGCCATCGCCATCGGCCATCCCCTAGGTGCGTCCGGTGCCAGGATCGTTGTGACACTTGCCCATGAGCTACGCCGCCGGGAGGCAAGATTCGGTCTCGCCACGATGTGCATCGGCGTGGGTCAGGGGATCGCCCTGGTGATCGAGCGTGTCTGAGGGCCCGCTGAAGGGATTCACGATCATCGAGTTGGGCAACCTCATCGCCGCTCCTTACGCCAGCATGCTTCTCGCCGACCTCGGAGCCCGTGTGATCAAAGTCGAACCTCTGACCGGCGACCTGGGGCGACAGTTCGGGCCATTTCAGAACGGGGAGTCGGTGTTCTTCCTGGCAGTGAACCGGGGCAAGGAGTCCCTGGCCATCGATACCCGGGACTGGGTGGCGAAGCGCGTTCTTGACAATCTGGTCAAGAAGGCCGATGCGTTGATCCATAACCTGCGTTATGGAGCAATGGACCGACTCGGGCTCGGCGCCGAGCGGTGCCTCGAGATCAACCCCACCCTCGTATATACGACCATCTCGGCTTTCGGGTCGTCCGGCCCTTACGCAGCCCGTCCCGGGATCGACATCGTATTCCAGGGCGAGTCGGGCATGATCTCGATCACCGGCGCTCCCGAAGACGGGCCCAGGAAGACGGCGACGACAATTGGTGACTACGTCGCAGGTACCAATGCGGCATTCGCGGTCTCAGCGGCCCTCGCGGAGACGCCGCGCCGGGGCCACCATATCGACATCTCACTGCGTGACGGGGCGATGGCAGTGCAATCCGGCTGGAACGCAATCCACTTTGCGGAAGACAGCCAGCCGGAACGGACAGGTACTGCGAGCCCGTTCCTGGCCCCGAATCAGGTGTTCGATTCGCAGGACCGCCAATTCACCCTTGCGGTGGTGTCCGACCGCCATTTCGAACTTCTGTGTGATGCCCTGGAGATGCCAGAGCTTCTCGCCGACTTCCCGACCAACGGAGACCGGATGGAGAATCTCGATGCGCTCGTGTCCCGGCTGCAACGCGTCTTCGACGGTGAACCGGCGTCGCATTGGGTCGAGCTCTTCGAATCGGCAGGCCTGCCCGCAGGTCACGTGCTCACTCTGGCCGAAGCCTTCGAAGACCCCCAGGCCCGACACCACGAGATGACGGTCGAATTCGAGCATCCGGTGGCAGGACTGGTCCGGTCGACCGGCAGTCCGATTCGGATCGATGGCAGGCCGGGCAGGAGCGGCGGAATTCCTCCCGAGCTGGGAAGCCACACCCGCCGGATCCTCATCGAGGCAGGGGTTGACACCGACAGCGTCGAGAAGCTGATCGGCGAAGGGAAGGCGGTTGCAGTTGAGCGGTGAAATCCGGCTCCCGGAAGGTATCGAAGCCGGAGATCAGTCTCTGGAGCAGGGACTGATCTTCTGGGCCAAGCCCGGGGCCGAAACCTGGGATGACGCTCGGAACGAGCTGACCGATGCCTTCGAACGCTCCCGGGAGTGCGCCCGGAACGACGATTCCTTCGTGTACATCGTGGCCAACGACGCACTCCTGGGGAGAAGGGGTCCCGCCGATGCGATTGTTGCCGCCGGGCTGTTGTCAGCCGCCCGAACTGCTGCAATCGAGGGTTTGAAGAAGGGGTGGACCGCCAACGTCATCGCCTTCGACGACGGCACCGAACCGGCCGCGATGATCGAGAGGGCGATTGCCCTCCTCGACGACGGCCTGGTCACCGGGGAACTGGTCCACCTCGGCTCCGGCCACATCGGAAAGGCTCTGGCGTGAACGGAGTGGTGGTCGTCACCGGGGCCGCTCGCGGGATTGGCAGGGTCATCGCCGAGACCATCCGGGGCTCCGGTCCTTTGTCGGTCGTCGGCGTTGACGTCTCCCCCGAGCTTGCCCACTCCGACGGGATCGTGCCGGTGCAGGTCGACCTCACCTTCGGGGAGGGACCTTCGATGGTGAAAGAAGCTGTTGAGCAAACCGGCCTCCCCCTTGTCGGGCTGGTCAACAACGCAGGGATCACCAGGGATGCCCGGCTGATCAACATGGCCGACGCCGACTTCGCCTCCGTAATCGAAGTAAACCTCGGCGCCGCTTTCCGCCTCTCCACAACCCTCTCCCCGCTGATGGGTCCGGGTGGGGCGATCGTCAACATTGCCTCCCGTGCATACCTGGGCAACTTCGGGCAGTACAACTACTCGATGTCAAAAGGAGGGCTGGTCGGGATGACCCGCGCCCTCGCCATCGACCTGGCACCGGACGTGAGAGTCAACGCAATTGCGCCGGGGCTGATAGCTAGTGAGATGTCCCTGGCGATACCCGACGACATCCGGGAGAAGATGATTGCGGCGATCCCGTTGGGAAGGATGGGTGAGCCCGAGGAGATCGCCGGCGCGGTTTGGTACCTCCTCTCCCCCCAATCCTCCTACATCACAGGACACGTCCTGGTGGTCGGTGGAGGGCGCAGCCTCACCTGACGCCGGGGCCAGAACGATTCAGTAGTAATAGCGAGAAACTGTTTCAGCCACCATCGCGGGCTTGTCCTGGCCGTCGACTTCGATGGTGACGATCCGGTTGAGCTGGATTCCGCCATCGACTTCTGTGACATTGCCCAGAGCCACACTGGCCCGGATCCTGGAGCCCACCAGGACAGGGGCGGGAAATCTCACCTTTTCCAGCCCGTAGTTGATCGCCATCCTGGGCTCCCCGACGTCGAGCGGGACCTGCCCGGCGAGCGTGACTGTGAGCGCGAGCGTGAGGAAGCCGTGGGCGATGGTCCCCCCGAACGGGCCTTGCGCCGCCTTTTCGGTGTCGATGTGGATCCATTGGTGGTCGTCAGTGGCGTCGGCAAACTGATTCACCCGTTCCTGGTCGACGACCATCCACTCCGAAACACCAAGGTGCTGGCCGGCCTGTTTCGAGAGATTCTGCGCAATTTCCATGATCCGATTGTGCCATGACTGGCGAAACCCGCCAGTCAGGCTAAGTTTGTGGGTATGGCCAAACAGACGAAGCTCATGGTCTGGATCGACCAGGACCTCTGCACCGGTGACGGGATTTGTGAAGAGATCACCCCTGACGTGTTCGTGGGGCGTGACGACGGTCTCTGGGTCGTCAAGGAAGAGTCGAAATATTTCGACAGCACGGTTGTATTCGACGGCGAGCAAGCCCCGGACGGGGCACGTGGTCTTGCCCGGGTCCCCGACGAGTTGATCGAGGACACAATCGAGTCGGCTGAGGAGTGCCCCGGCGAGTGCATCATGATCGAGCCGTACTCCGAAGACGCCGTCCACCAGGGCTAGACCTGCCCGGGCATCACTACGAGTAGCCTCGTCGGGTAATGCCAGTACTCGGTACCCACATCGACCGCGGTTCGGAAGACTTCGTCGCCAACCGCGCCGAAATGGAAAAAGTACTCGCCCACTTCGAGGACCTGACCCGCCAGGCGCAGGAGGGCGGAGGCGAGAAATACATCAAGCGCCACCTTGACCGAGGAAAGCTTCTCGCCCGGGAGCGGATCGATATCCTCCTCGACCGCGATACACCTTTCCTCGAGTTGTCGACACTGGCGGCATGGGGGACCGACAAGAACCTCGGGGCAAACCTCGTAACCGGGATCGGGGTGATCGAGGGCGTCGAATGCGTGATCCTCGCCAACGATCCCACGAGCCAGGCCGGATCGTTCAACCGCTACACACTGGCGAAGAGCCTGCGGGCGATGGACATCGCCATGGAGAACCGGTTGCCTCTTATCAACCTGATCGAGTCGGGCGGTGCCGACCTTCCCGACCAGGCAGCGGTTTTCATCACCGGGGGCAAGTGGTTCCGCAACCTAACCCGGCTCTCCAAACTCGGCATCCCGACCGTTGCAATCGTCTTCGGGTCCTCCACTGCGGGAGGCGCCTACTTCCCGGCAATGTGTGACTACTCGGTGATGGTGAAGGACCAGGCAAAGGTATTCCTCGGCGGCCCTCCCCTAGTCAAGATGGCCACCGGGGAAGAGTCGACCGATGAGGAGTTGGGCGGAGCGGAAATGCACTCCCGCACCTCTGGGCTCTCGGACTATTTCGCCAACGACGAGCATGAGGCAATCCGGATGGGCCGGGACATCGTCAGCCACTTCAACTGGCGCAAGCAGGGATACGGCCCCACCAAGCCGGCTGACGACCCGGTACACGACCCCGACGACATTCTCGGGGTGGTCCCCCGCGATCTACGGGTTCCATTCGACCAGCGGGAGATCCTGGCCCGGGTGGTCGACGGTTCCAGGTTCGAGGAGTACAAGAGCCTCTACGGTCCGTCGATTCTCACCGGGTGGGCGTCGATCCATGGCTACCCGATCGGGATCATCGCCAACCAGCAGGGGGTCATCTTCAGTGAGGAAGCCCATAAGGCAACCGAGTTCATCCAGTTGTGCAACCGCCACGACACACCGATCCTGTTCAGCCACAACACCACCGGCTACATGGTGGGCAAAGAGTACGAGCAGCGAGGCATAATCAAAGACGGGGCGAAGATGGTCAATGCGGTGGCCAACTCCGAAGTCCCCCACATCACCCTCATGGCCGGCGTGTCGTATGGGGCGGGCAACTACGGGATGTCAGGACGCTCCTTCGAGCCTCGCTTCGTCTTCGGTTACCCGAATCACAAGGTTGCAGTCATGGGGCCCAAGCAACTGGCCGGAGTGATGTCGATCATTGCGAAGGCATCAGCCGAGGCCAGGGGGATTCCGTTCGACGAGGAGGCCGACGCCAAACAACGCGCCGAGGTAGAAGCCCAGATCGAACACGAGGAGCAGTCCTACTTCTCGACCTCGCTGGTCCGCGACGACGGTCTCATCGACCCCAGAGACACCCGGCACGTGGTCGGGATTGCGTTGTCGGCTATCCACTCAGGCCCGGTTAAGGGGACCGACCGCTTCGGCGTCTTCAGGATGTAGAACGAATCCGTTCAGCTCCCGAAGTTCACCACTACGTCGGTGTAACCCAGACTGACCAGGAAGTTGGTGAGAACGGTTGTTGCGTTCTCCTCGGCCTGAACCAGAACGCCGTCTGCGATTGCGGCTTCGACCAGAACGGTTTCGGCCACGCGACGGGCTTCGCCTTCGAGCTGGGGGTCGCCCTTGGTGAAGAGGCCCATGTCGCGATCGAGGACTTCAGTGGCGTCATTGTCAACGGCGACATACTGGATTGCAGCCGCGGGGATGTTCACTTCGACAACACCTGCTTCCGACACAGAGAAGTCACCCGGTTGCAGGCCACTGATGTCGACACCTGCGCCGATGCGGGCCACGGCGATCATCCGAAGACTGTCACCACGCGCCCAGGCGAGCCAGCCGGCGTCGGTGCCCTTTTCGACGATTGTGTACTCCACGACCTCGACGGTGGTCAGGCTGCCCAGATCCTGGACGGAACTCACAACTACCGGGCCGATATCGGTGAATGGCTCCGGCTCGAATACGGCAGCAAGGTCCGCAGGGGTGGGAATTGCTTCGACGATCCCGCGTGCGGACCACGCGACGAAGGCAACCACGACGAGGAGAACAGCCAGGAAGAAACCTGACAAACCGATGAGCAAGCCAGATCCCGAGCGCTTCTGCGCTGGCGGGGCGGGC
This sequence comes from Acidimicrobiia bacterium, assembly GCA_041742825.1. Taxonomy (GTDB): domain Bacteria; phylum Actinomycetota; class Acidimicrobiia; order Spongiisociales; family ZC4RG35; genus MA-ANB-1. The sequence continues at coordinate 6,580 of JBGTNX010000101.1, forward strand.
TGGGGGTTGGCCGGCACAGCATCTTCTTGATGCTCTTCTGGCCTGGTTTTCATCATTGTCACGGTGTTCTCCCTCGAGGTACTAGGTATATGACTCCGGCTATCGACAGAAAGTTCCCCCCGGTTTAGCCTCAGCAAACATGATTCGCAGGGTGCTTGTGGCAAATCGGGGTGAAATCGCACGTCGGGTCTTCCGAACCTGCGCCCTACTCAGGATAGAGACTGTTGCCGTCTACTCGGATAGCGACGCCGGATCGCCCCACGTCCGGGAGGCCGACCAGGCCGTCCGACTCCCCGGCCAGACCCCTGCTGAGACGTATCTCGACCAGAAAGCGATCGTGGAGGCCGCGATTTCGTCGGAGGCTGACGCCGTCCATCCGGGATACGGTTTCCTCTCCGAGAATGCAGACTTCGCCAGGGCGGTAATTGCCGCGGGCCTCACCTGGATCGGCCCCTCCCCCGAGGCGATCGCCGCCATGGGGTCGAAAGTCGAAGCCAAGCGGCTCATGGCCTCAGCCGGTGTCCCCGGCCTGCCTGGTGCCGAACTCAGCGACCTTTCAAACGACCAAGCCCTGGTGGCAGCCGGGGAGGTCGGGTACCCGGTATTGATCAAGGCGAGCGCAGGCGGCGGCGGCAAAGGGATGCGGATGGTGGAATCCGCGGAAGGGCTAGTCGAAGCAATCGAGGCGGCGAGGCGGGAGGCCTCGAGCTCCTTCGGCGACGCCACAGTATTTCTCGAGAAATACCTGACCGGCCCGAGACATATCGAGATCCAGGTGTTCGGAGACCAGCACGGCAATGTGGTCTCCCTCCATGAGCGGGAGTGCTCGATTCAGAGACGCCACCAGAAGATCATCGAGGAGAGCCCGAGCCCGGCAGTCGACCCGGAGATCAGGAGACGCATGGGCGAGGCCGCCGTCGCGGCGGCAGAGGCGGTCGGATACGTGGGCGCCGGCACCGTGGAGTTCCTCTTCAAAGATGGTCAGTTCTTCTTCCTCGAGATGAACACACGGCTCCAGGTGGAGCATCCGGTCACCGAGATGGTCACCGGGCTCGACCTCGTCGAGCTCCAGATCATGGTCGCAGACGGATCGCCACTCCCTCCCCTGGTCCTCGACCCGCCCCTGGTGGGGCATGCGATCGAAGCCCGGATCTACGCTGAGGACCCTGCGAATGGCTTCCTTCCGGTGACCGGTCCGATGCACCGCTTCTGGTTCCCGGCGACAAGCCCGGTCCGGGTCGACTCCGGGGTGGAGACAGGTTCAGTCGTCTCGGTCTTCTTCGATCCGATGCTGGCAAAAGTCGTCGCCCATGCCCCCGATCGTGAGCGTGCTGCAAGGGAGCTCGCCGCCGCCCTGCGGCTGGCCGAAATCCACGGACCGACTACGAATCGGGATCTTCTGGTGAGGATTCTCGAGAGTCCGACCTTCCTCGCCGGAGAAGCCAACACCGACTTCATTGAGTCCAGCGGGGTGGATCTCCTCAACAGCCCACTAGTCGACCCCGACGAAGTCCCGGCCCGGGCGGCTGCCGCCGCCGCCGCGAGCCGGGCAGTACGGCTCAGGACTTCGGCCATGCCTGCGACAATTCCCCCCGGCTTCCGCAACGTCGGCTCCAGCAGGCAGAAGGTCGGATACATGCACGGCGACAACCGGGTCGACGTCGTCTACGCAAACAACAGGGACGGAATGGAATTGGTCGAGCCCCATGGGGTTTCAGTCATTTCGGCAGGACCCGACGGGGTGGAACTGACTTCCGGCGGCGCTCCCCTCCACCTGGCTGTGGCGCGCTACGGCGAGGTCGTGTACGTCGACTCCCCGACAGGATCGGTTCGACTCGTCGAAATTTCCAGGTACCCGGCGTCGGAGACAGCCCGGTCGGAGGGGAGCCTGCATGCTCCCATGCCCGGCAGGATTGTCCGGGTCGAGGTCGAACAGGGAGACGCAGTGAGCGGAGGCGATGCCCTCGTCGTCCTCGAGGCGATGAAGATGGAGCACACCCTGCGCGCCCCCCACGACGGCGTCGTCACCGAAATCAACTACGAGGTCGGCGACCAGGTCGAGACCAACGACATCCTGATCGTCGTGGAGTGACCGCCGCTCAGGCGCTAGCGAGTATCCCGAGCACGTAATCGATGTCGGCGGGGGTGTGATCGGCGTTCACCTGGAAGCGGATCTCCTCGTGGCCTTTGGGAACGACGGGATAGTTGAGGCCAGTCGCCAGGACTCCGTTGGCGTAGAGATGGGCCACGAGGCGGGAAGTCTCTGTGGTGTCCCTCACCATCAGGGGGACCACCGGGTGCGGGCCGGGGATCGTCTCCAGCCCCAGATCGACCAGGCCAGACTCGAACCTCTCTGTCATCGAAGCCAGGTGAGCCAGCATCCCGGACCCCTCTTCTGAGTCCAGGACGTCGAAAGCGGCCTCTGCAGCGGCAGCCTCACCAACTGTGATCGGGTTGGAGTAGATATACATCGGGCCGCTCTCACGAAGGAAACGTACGGTGGCGCCGCTCCCCACGACATACCCACCGTTGACGCCAAATGCCTTGCCCAGCGTCCCGATGAGAACATCGGCCCGGCCTGCAGTTTCCTCTTCGGTGCCACGGCCTGTGGCCCCGAACGCCCCAACCCCATGGGAGTCGTCGACTACGACCACGACGTTCTCCTCGAACTCACCGTCATGAGCCCCGGCGATCGCTGTGATCCGGCCAAGGTCTGCGAAGTCGCCGCGCATCGAGAACACGCCGTCGGTGATCACAACGGCCCTCCTGGCGGTGCCTGCAGCTGAGCCGAGCGCCGCATCGAGGGCGTCGTAATCGAGATGTCCGTACACCTCGCGCCCTCCCGGCCTGCTCATCCGGACCCCGTTGATTATGCAGTTGTGATTGAGCTCGTCGGAGAGAACGACCGTGTCTCGAGTTATCAGTGCGCTGAGGGTCGACACGACAGCGGCGTAGGCAGACGAATAGATGATTGCTGCCTCGCGTCCATGGAAAGACGAGACCCGCTGCTCGAGGCTCCGATGCGGGCCGTAAGTGCCGGAGATGAAGCGGACCGCCCCCGGCCCGGCTCCGAACTTGCGGGATGCCGCCTCCTCGGCTTCGAGCACAGCCGGATGATGGGACAGGCCGAGGTAGCTGTTCGAGTTCATGCGGAGAAAGCCCCGCTTGCCCCCTTCGATGAGGTATCGGCGGCTGAAGCCGTCGGCGGGGGGTAGCACATCGACGATCACGAATTCGTCGCCTTTGGCGGTTCCCGCAGCCTCCAGGTCGGCGACGCGATCGGCCAGAACTGCGTCGAGTCGGTCGTGTGGCATGCCTTCGGTTTAGCAGGTTTAGGCTGAATCCATGATGGAACTTGGATTCATCGGGCTCGGAATCATGGGCTCTGGAATGGCAAACAACCTGGTGAAAGCGGGCCACTCCGTCACGGTTTGGAACCGGAGCCCGTCCCGCCTCGAGGGGGTTCCGGGGAGTGCAGTTGCAAGAGATCCAGGGGAGCTGGCTGAAGGTTGCGACGTGGTGTTTCTCTGCGTATCTGATACCCCCGATGTGGACGAGATCTGTTTCGGAGAAGCCGCCGTCGTCGAGCGGATGGGGGGCGGGATCCTTGTCGACCACTCCACCATCTCACCGATCGCTACCCGGGAGTTTGCAGGTCGCGCCGGCGAACTCGGTGTCATCTGGATCGATGCCCCGGTCTCCGGTGGCTCGGAGGGCGCCCGCGATGGGACCCTCGCGGTGATGGCAGGCGGCGACCCCTCCACCCTGGAAACGGTCCGCCCCCTCATCGATGCTTACGCCTCTTCAATCGTGCACGTCGGGGAGGCTCCCGGTTCGGGGCAGATGGCGAAGATGGTCAATCAGGCTCTGGTCGTGGTCAACCAACTTGCCGCGTCAGAGGGTCTGCTCCTGGCCGAAGCGGCCGGACTCGACCTGGAGACGACACTGAAGGCACTAGGAGGCGGTGCGGGCGGCTCCTGGATGCTTGCCAATCGCGGCCCGCAGATGATCGAACGCGACTGGACTCCGGGGTTCACAATCGACCTCCAGCAAAAGGACCTCCGACTCGTCCTCGAGACCGCAGACGAATTGGGAGTTCCCCTCCCCGGGACCGCTCTCGTCTATCAGCTCTACCGGGCCTTACAGACCAAGGGCCTGGGAGACGAGGGTAATCACGCCCTGGTCAAGGCTCTAGAGGCGTTGAGCGGGATCCGGCTCGGGGGCCCTAACCGCGTAGGTCGGCCTTGACTCTTTCGACATGGCCGGTGGCTTTCACATTGCGATATTCGCGCACCATCTCCCCGTCGGAGTCGAATACGAACGTCGATCTGATCAGGCCGGTGAACGTCTTTCCGTATAGCTTCTTCTCGCCCCAAGCGCCGAGCTGGTCGGTCAGTGAGTGGTCCTCGTCGGAGAGCAGATCGAAGTTGAGACCCTCCTTTTCCCGGAACTCGGCGTTGAGCTCTGGCGAATCCGGGCTGACGCCTACGACGTTGTAGCCGGATTCGACGAGCTCGTTGTAGTTATCCCTGAAGTCGCATGCTTCGAGCGTGCACCCCGGTGTCATCGCACGCGGATAGAAAAACATCACCAACCCCCCATCGAGGTAGTCCTCTTGGGTGACGGTGTCTCCGTTGTGGTTCTTGAGTTTGAATTCGAGAGTCATGACGAAGATGGTACTAAGCAGAATTGGGAGCGGACGAAGGGTCGGTGGCGGCCTCTGCCGCTTCCGGGGATTTGAGGAAGGTAGCCCCGCCGGCGAGAAAACCGAGAGCCGCAGGCAACCAGTACGAGACGATGCGAAAGACGAGCACCGGCGCAACGGTGAGTCCGGCTCTGTACCCATAAGCAGCCAGAATGAAGACCAAGCCTGCCTCGACCACACCCAGGCCGCCCGGAGTACCCGGCAGGCCCCCAACCAGTGAAGCGAAGCCGAAGGCAGCCACCACTTCGACGGGGTTGATTTCGATCCCGAAGGCGAAAAGGACCAAACCCAATGCCGCAGCTTCGAGGCCCAGACGCAACCAGATATAGAGCTGGGAATTCCAACCGGGCATGTGGTTCACCATCGATGGTTGCAGCCGATGGCGTAGGAAGTTGGGTAGATACCTGTTTAGGGAGCCCAGCTTGCCCGAACCGAACATCAACGAAAGCCCGCCCACCAGAGCGAACGCCGCCACGATTGTGAGGCTCAGCGAGGCAATCGGCAGGCGTGGGCGGGCGATGAGAATGGCTGCTCCCGCCATGATCAAGAGACCTGCATAGTTGAGCAACACCGCCCTGATCGCAGGGCCCGCTGATTTCTCTACCTCATCCCGGACGGTCCAGGACATCGCTACCGGTGTGATCGCTCCTCCCGCCGGGATTAGCCTTGCAACTCCGGCCCCGACCAGGGCGCCCTTGAATGCCGAGAAAGACCTGAGTGTTTGGCCGGTCTCTTCTACCGACTCGCGAAATAGCCCACCGAAGAACCACATTGCCCCAACCTGGGCAACCCCCGCCAGCGCGACGATCAGAGCCGCTCGCGGGCTGAGAGGCGGGATCTCCAGGCCGTCGTTGTTGAGGACGACCACCATCGCGACGATGTAGAGGACTGCAGCGATCCCCGCGATCCACGCGACCTTCTTCGGCGTCACTGTGTCGAAGCCTCGTCTGCTGTTTCCGGAAATGTCTGGTCGACGGGGTCACTGTCGTAGATCAGCCGGCGGAGCACGTTGCCTGCTCCTTCCGGATCGCCAGGGTTGCCCTGGGCCCGGCGCAACATCAGTGTCGCCGACAGCAGGACCAGAAATAGCGTCTCAGGGCCGGGTCGACCCAGTCCCATGGCGACAAGAGGCAGAAGACCCCAGCCGAGGAATCCTGCAAAACCGCCTCCGACACGCCAACCGGCAAGCGACCATCCGCCGACCCAAACGATCAACACCGGGTCGAGAGCGACAAGGAGGCCCGCCGCGGTGGCAAGGCCGCGACCGGAACGGCCCCTCAAGTAGATCGACCAGCAGTGGCCTGCAACTGCAGCAAGGCCCGCCATCCCGCTCGCAGCAAGACCCATGTCGAGCACGAACCGGGCGAAGAGAACCGGGAGGAGACCTTTTAGCCCGTCGAAGACGGCCGCTGCAATCCCCCACGGCACTCCAACGGAGTGAGTGAGGTTCCCGGCACCGATATTTCCGGTGCCGACGCTTCTCAGATCGACGCCTTCGAGGCGCGCGAGAAGCTGGGCCGAGGGAATCGACCCGATCAAATATGAGCCAAGCAACAAAAGGGGCCAGGAGAACAGGCCCAGGACATCAATCATGAACATGGAAAACTAGTGACTCGGAGGCCCGAGTTCTAGTTCAGACCAACAAAGATTCTCGAGCCAGGACCAACTCGAGACGGAAGACGCTTTCCTCCCCGTCACGCCTGTAGGCAAGCGAGCCTCCCATCAACTCGGCGAGCTGGCGGGAGACGGAAAGGCCGAGCCCCACCGAACCGGCCACGCCGCTGTGCGCCGAGGCGTAAGGCTCGAATATTCGAGCCGCTTCATCACCGGCGACTCCCTCCCCGTCATCGCGCACCTCCAGCCAGACCCGCTCGCCTTCGACACCGCCGAGCACCCTCCTGCTCGAACCGCCATACCGTTCGAGGTTGGTGAGCAAGTTGCGCAGGATCTGGCGAATCCGGGGCCCGTCACCCACCGCAGGAGGCAGCGTAGATGGGATTTCGAGAAGATCAGCCCCCACACCACCTACCGCTGCCGACAACTCGGCGTTCAGGTCGACAGTATCGAACACAACTGCGACAGTGCCCATGCCGACACGAGCCGACACCAGGAGGTCATCGATGATGTGGGACATCTCCTGGGCCTGAGAAGCGACCAACCCGATCAACTCATCGCGCTCCGGTCCGGCGAACCCGCCGGAGGCAATCTCGGAGGTGAGGCCAACAACCGCGGTCAGCGGAGTTCGCAGCTCATGGCTGATCGAGGCGACGAATTCGTCTTTCGCCCGGATCAACTCGCTCATCGCCCCTTCCTTGACTTTCAGGTGGGTCACATCGGCAAGAGCGCAAAGAATCCCGTCGGGCTTGTCGCCCGTCGACACGTTCACTGCGCGCAGACTCAGCCAGATCTTTTCACCCTCGCCATCCTGTAGTGGCAGTTCCAGTTGCACCACATCGCGCCCCTCGACGAGGGCGATGAGGATCTCAGTCACTGCAAGCAGCCAGCCGTCACTGAGATGTGGCCCGCTTATCACCAGATCATCGGTCGGCCCGATCTCGAGGAGTTCGTTGGCGGCCTGATTGGTCCGGACGACCCGCACATGCGAGGCAGCACTGCGAACCACATCTGGATAGGCGCCGAGAAAGCCCCTGATCCGGTCGCTCCGCCCCGAAAACTCCGTTCCCACAAATTCGATTGCCCCGGAGAAGTCAGCTTCGACCGCCGCCATCGGCGAATACTCGAAGATCACCTGGAAGCGGCGGTTCAATGCGGTCGCCGCATTGCGAACCGAGAAGAAGATCGAAGATACCACGGCGAAGCTCACCGCCATGATGGCGCCGAGGGCAGCCGCGTCGGCGAGGGGCTCTCCCCAGATAAAGGGGATACCAATCAGAACAGCGGCGATCGCCGCCGTGACCAACAGGTTGTGACTCTCGACGAAGAGGATCGAAATCGAGGCGATGATAACGACCCCCAGTGCGGCGGGGATCAGGGTCGGCTCGGCGCCGAAGAAAAAATAAGTCGCGACAACGGTGACACCGGCAAACAGCAAAGTCACGACGGCGTTCTCCCGCTGGGTCTTGATCTGGGCCCAGATCAAGAGCGTAACCAGGCCGGGACCGGCTGCCTGGGCGAAGTAGGTCGCTTCGCCGGTGAACAGGCCGACGGCCAGATAAAGAGCAACGGAGAAGAGCGCCGCAGCGGCCCCAACGCGAAGTACCCGTCGATTCAGCTGTTCCATGTCGCCCGGCGAACCGAGCAAGGTGTCAGCAACGCGAAGTTCTGTTGACATATTCGAGTGTCGATCCTTGAATCCGTTGGGGGTGATATCGGATGGTTCTCCCCCGAACTGGAGTGGCCACGCAATGTTGATATCGTCAGCAACACCATCACCGGAGGTTTCGACCACATGAAAATCACCTATGCGACGATGTCTGCGGACAACGAGGAGCTGAATCAGGCCTACGAACGGGCGGTTGAGAATGCGAGGCAGCGCCTGGGCTCGACGCACGGCGTGTGGGTCGATGGCGAAGAACGCACCGACCGGGAGCTGTTCTTGGAGAAGTCGCCCTTCGACCGCGAGCTCGTCGTCGGCACCTATGCCCAGGCCACCACTCAGGATGTAGACGACGCAGTCGCTGCCGCCCGGGCATTCGCGCCGGAGTGGGAGGCGTGGGGCTGGGAGCGCCGTCGCGACCTCATGCTGGCGGCTGCCGACATCATGGACCAGGAGACGTTTGACCTTGCCGCACTGATGTCTTTCGAGGTCGGGAAGAATCGGTTGGAAGCCCTCGGCGATGTCGCAGAGACGGTGGAATTCCTTCGCTACTACTCAAAGCAGATCACCGAGCACGACGGTTTTGTCACTCCGCTGAGTTCGCTCTCCGACAACGAGACCAACATCTCTGTGCTCCGGCCATGGGGCACTTGGGCGGTAATCTCGCCATTCAATTTCCCGCTGGCACTCAGCGGAGGCCCCTCGACCGGTGCGTTGATCACCGGGAACACGGTGGTGCTGAAGCCGTCTAATACCGGAGCGCTCATGGCGCTCGAGTTCCACAGGATCATGCGCCAGGCCGGCCTTCCCGACGGTGCCCTGCACGTGCTGACCGGTGGTGATGATGCCGGCGACCACCTGGCTCACCACGAGGGAATCGATGGTCTCACCTTCACCGGCTCCTACCCCGTGGGGATGTACCTTTACCGTACCGTCAACGAGAAGCGGCCCAAGCCCGTGGCAGCTGAAATGGGTGGGAAGAACCCGGCGATCGTCTCAGCCAGCGCCGACCTCGATGTTGCCGCAGAAGGGGTATTCCGCGGGGCGTTCGGTCTGAGCGGGCAGAAGTGCTCGGCAACGTCGCGGGTCTATGTCGAGCGGCCTGTCTACAACGAGTTCATCGGCAAGCTGGTCTCGAGGACCAACGGGATCATTGTCGGAAATCCACTGGAGCAGACCACCTTCATGGGCCCGGTCATCGACGAGGCTGCGGTCGATCGCTTCAGCAGGGCCGTTGCTGCGGTGCGGGACGACGGTGGCGAAGTTCTCGCCGGCGGCGAGGTTCTCACCGAAGGAGATTTCGGAAAGGGAAACTACGTCCAGCCGACCGTTGTCACCGCACCCCGGGAGTCCTGGGTGTGGAAAGAGGAACTGTTCGCCCCGTTGGTAGCAGTCACTGCCGTCGATTCAGTTGACGAAGCAATCGAACTGTCCAACGACACCGAATTCGGTCTGACCGCGGGATTGTTCTCAACTGACGACGCCGAGATCGAGAAATGGTTCTCCCGGATTCAGGCAGGGACGACCTACGTCAACCGCGCCGCCGGGGCAACGACAGGCGCCTGGCCCGACATCCAGTCATTTGGCGGCTGGAAAGGGTCAGGAACCTCCGGCACAGGAGGCGGCGGACCCTGGTACCTACGTCAATTTCTCAGAGAACAATCTCGCACCCTCATCATGTAGGTTCTGTTCCCCCAGAGGCGACGCGACCGAGGGAGCGCCCGACGAAGGGAGGGTCGGAGGTAGGAGAGAGAGATCCCGCGAGCTGGGAGATCGAGTGCCGTTGGCGAGAACGCCCACCCTCCCTTTGACCTGTCGGTCGAGGTGCCCCCTCCGCAATCGGAGGGAGAGACGCGGGTCGAGGTTACTCCCGGCTACTCGAATCTGAGTGTTAGGCCGCCGGGGCCGGAGACCTCGAAACCTGCTGACGTGCGCACGGTTTCGATCTGCTGGGCGTTGAAGTGATCGAGCCAGGGCTCGGGATCTTCAACCAGTAGAGCGAGGGTTGCGGTCTGCCCCGACGGCCCCTGTACCAACTCGACCTGCTGGCCTTCGGCGACCTCGAGGACCGTTCCCAGAACACCCGTTTCGGGCGACCGAACCCGGGAGAGACCGACGACATTCTCGAGAAAGTGCCTTGCCTCATCGACGGAGCCCACCTGGAGCAGCTGGCGGGCGGCGACAATGCCCCCGGGTGCGCGGCTCGGGCCCCGGCCGGCGAGCACCTCGATGGCTTCCGCGACGGTGAACCGGCCAGCGGTTACTTCCCGCCCGACGATCATGCCCCCGAGACGCCGGCCGGACGACTCGAGAGACACCAGCCGACGGAGGTCTTCGAGATTGCGCACTCCTCCCGACGCGATGACCGGCTCTTCGACGGTGGCGAGGGCGGAGCCAATCAGCTGGAAGTTCGGCATGTCTTCGAGGGCGTTGCGACCGGCCTCGGAGACGAGGAACGCAACAACGCCGGCCGAGGACATCTCGATCATTACTTCTTCGAGGTAGCGGCCGCTGTTCTGGGTCCACCCCCGGGTGGCGATCTCCTCGTCGGCGCGGACGTCGAGGGCAACGACGATCTTGTCCGGATTGTCGCGGCATAGGTCCCAGATCATGTTCTGGTTCTCGATTGCCGCGGTCCCCATCACGATCCGCCAGGCGCCGCGTTGGATAAATGACTCTGCTTCCGCCTCGGATCGGATCCCACCAGCGACCTGCACCTTGGCGTCGACCGACTCGACGAGTTCGTACATGAGGTCACGGTTGCGGGAGTCGCTGTAGGCGGCTGCGTCGAGATCGACGATGTGTAGATGCTTGATTCCTTGTTCGACCCAGTTGCGCGCCCTGCCGATTGGGTCGTTGTCGAGTGGTATCGCTTCGTCGAGCCCTCCGTGAGGTAGCCTGACCGAAAGACCACCGAGGATGTTCACTCTGGCGTAAAGGTCCATGACTGAAACCTAGCGAGTCCACACGGGATGTGGAATCGCCCGGCGCCCTCAGGGCTGATCAGACCGGAAATGTTTAGCGGGTAGAGGTCAAGGCTTTGCGGGTCTTTCCGTGCCTTGCCGGCCGCCGGAGGTCATCGTTGACCCTCCGGCGAGAAATATGAGGGCGGCAAACACCAGGACCCTGGAGTCGGCACCGGTGAATGGCAGGACGTCGTTGGAAATAACCTCGGTGCCGATCACCCGGATTTGGTATGCGAAAGTTGCACAAGCCACCGGATCGGCCTCGTCACAAACCTCCACGAAGAATTGGTATACGCCGCCTCGGGTTGTCGACCCGCTGAAAGTTCCGTCGCTCTCGAGGCTCAGGCCAGCAGGAAGCGAGCCACCGACAAACCTGAACGTGACCGTGTCGCCTTCAGCGTCGGTTGCGACAAGCCCGGCAGGCGTCTCGCCAACGTCGACCGTCTGGGTCCCTTCGTCCATCACCGGAGCGGTGTTCGAAGCGCCGAAGTCGAGCCCGGTACGGTCCTCCCCGGACAGCACGAGCCCTGCCACCGCGGCAGCGGGCGTTCTCAGTGCCCATCCCGTTGGCCAGCCGGTGTCAACGAGGACTGTGTACTCGCCTGGAGAAGCGGTGATGCTGTAGGTGCCATCATCGTTCGAGTTGGTGGTGGCCACCAAGGCACCGTCGCCATCAACAAGCGACAGGGCTACGCCCCCCACGCCTGCCTCAACCGGATCGAGGATGCCGTCATGGTCCACGTCGTGGAAGGTCGTGCCCGAGATCGTCACGGGCAGGGCGAAGCCAAAGTTCACTCCGCCAAGAGTCTGGCCCGCCTCCAGGCTGAGCGAGACCGCTTCGTCGGTGGTGGCCAGGAAGGGGCTCGAGATTCCGACCGGAGTCACCGTAAAGGCGCTGGGTTCGAGATTCGTGAATCCGTAGGAGCCGTCGACCGCGGTTGCCAGTTCGAGGGACCCGGCGACATCGCTGATCTGCACCGAGACTCCGGGCAGGCCGAGCTCGCCGGGATCGAGTTCGCCATTGCCGTTGAGATCTTCGAAGACGACGCCCGAGATCTCCCCCGGCTCGATCAAGGTGACCTCGCCGACGACTGTGGCAGCGACGCCTTCGCCATTTCGGTCGAGGCCATTGGCGACGGCTGCGGCAGCTATGACAGAAGGCGATGAGCCGTCGCTTGGTATCACCGCTGCGTAGTTCCAGGATTCTGCGATCTCCAGGATGCCGTTGGCGTTGGTGTCTCCACTCTGATAGGCAATCGTCGAGCATGTGTCGCAGGAGACGTCGACATTCGTCACCGGCGAACCATCCGATCCATCTCCATGCCCGAGTGTGTAGGACAAGGCCGCGTCATCGCCGCGGAGCACTTCGACAGGCCCGGAGACACTCATGCTGAGTGTGGGGACGAAGTCAACATCGTTGACGTCGGAAGCCGAAGCGGTCTCATGGCCGTTTCCGATGTGGTCGCGGAAGTTCACGTCGACCACGTTGGTGATGGTGAGGCCGGCGTCTGCGGTGACTCCCACCACGACGTCGAACCAGATCGAAGTCCCCGGCTGCAGTGGTGTGGCCAGCGACGCCGTCACCAAACCGCCCGCTTCTGAGCAGGTGACCTCGGTCGAGTTGCAGGAGACGAATTCCACCCCTGGCGGCAAGACGTCAGTGGCGACGAGGTCGTAAGCGCTTCCGGGCAGCGGGTCGTCGTTGGAGACGTTCTCGATTGTCACTGTGTAGGTGGTCTCCTCGCCAAGAGTGAGCGTGTCCACACCATCGGACTTGTCGACCGCGATCCGGGGAGCGGGCTGCGGTTCGGGGAACGAAGGTCCCGCAGAAGGCGCCTCGAAGACGTATTGATTATGGGTGCCGATGCAGATCTCGGCTGTCCACCAACCGTTGATATCGGGAAGGACGTCGCCCACCCGGTTGGCATCGGTGCTGTTGTTCCATTTTGCGTCTGCTGAAACTGTTCCGGCGACCGGGGCGCCATTGGGCGTCGTGTACGTGACCGAGCCGCCATTGTCCATGTCGAAGTTGTGAGCCCGCAGAGGACGGGGGGTAGCGCTGTTGACAAAGAAAATGTGGTCCTGACATACCGTGCCGGAGCCTTCGTGCTGCCAGCTGGTCCGGATGACCCCGACCGCAAGAGCGCCCGAGCCGGAAGGCGCCCGCGACACCTCGTTGCCGTTGACCAGGCCTGCCGGCGGGCACGTCCCGGGACCTCCGACGACACAGTCGGGGTCATGGGACACGTCGATGCGCCACGAGTTGTCGTCGTCGTCGGACACCCTGACGCGGAGGTGATAGGTGCCGGTTCCGACTGTCCCGGGGTCGAATGTAGCCAGATCGGTCCATGCCCCATTCGTGGAGATGTCGGTGTAAGTGGCTGAAGCCACTGTCGACCCGGTCGGAGACTCCAGCCTGAACTGAGCGTTGTCGGGAGCGCCGCGGACCTCGTCAGCGGCGGTGGGCGAAACCGGGTTCACCCCTCCGATTTCCGGATCGAAGAGCGAAACAGTCACCGCGGTGCCTGCGGGCCAGTCCGAGGGGACGCGGATCATGAAGAGGTGGTCGGTGTCGCCACCGGCGGGCGAGGTGTAGTAGTCGCCAATGGTGAGCCCAGCATTCGGCCCGGTTGTCTGCACGAAGAGCGAAGACGATGGTGAGGGCGCCTGCACCGCCATCGCATCGAGGGTCGGTGCGACCACGAGTGCCAGCGCGACGAGCAGGACGAGGAGACTCGACCTGAGAGGCAAGCGTGATGTTGTAGTGGTCATCGCGGTTGGATCGGAGGTGGCCGGTCTTCGCTGAATGATCAACAGGGTTACGTCCCCTGTGACTAGTCACCTGCGAGGGCCCCTACTGCTCGCAAAGGTGTCGCCCGCCGGTACCATCACCGCTGCCTCGTTGGCCATAAACCCTGATGTATCACATATTCGCCTCTTTTCCATCGCCTCCAGCCAACAGCTTTCATATCGGCCCGCTCCGGGTGACCTTCTACGGGATGCTGATTGCGATCGGCGTGGCGGTCGCCTGGCAGGTTACGGAGCGGCGTTTCACCGCCCGTGGAGGCGACAGCGAAGTTTTGGGCCGGATTCTGGCCAGGGTCCTCATCTTCGGATTCCTCGGGGCACGGCTCGGATATGTCTCCACCCACCTGTCTCGATTTGAGGGGGAATGGTGGAAGGTGATCGCAATCTGGGAAGGAGGGCTCGCCCTCTACGGCGGGCTGACCGCGGGCGCGCTTGCCATGGTCGTGTACAGCCGAAAGTGGAACTCGAGCCTCCCCCACCTCCTCGACTCTGTGGCACCGGCCGTGCCGTTGGCCCAGGCGTTCGGCCGCTGGGGCAACTACTTCAACCAGGAGCTCTTCGGGACGCCGACCGACCTCCCCTGGGCTGTCGAGATCGATCCCGAGCACCGGCCCGCCGCGTATCCCGATGCCGAAACATTCCATCCCACGTTTCTCTACGAGTCGCTATGGAATGTGTCGCTTGCCTTCTTCATCATGTGGCTCGACCGGCGCTACCCCCAGCTCAGCGGGCGGCTGATCGGCGTCTATCTCCTCGGATACGCCTTCTTCAGATTCCTCATGGAGCTGATCCGCACCGACACCACCTATCGCCTCCTGGGACTCAGCCGCAATGCCTGGGTGTCTATAGGAGTGATGATCGTTGGCGCCCTCATCCTGTTCTGGAAACGGGCGAAGGCCGAATTGAGCACCGAGACGGCAGCGGTCGATTAACCGGTGATCTGCAGGGCCTTCTCGGCTTCGTCGAGGGTCTGACCACCCTTGATCGCCGGTTCGAACAGGTCACCGTGTTTCTGGATCCGCTCCCAGACGGTGGCGATTGTGACATCCCCGTTCTTGACTGTCGACACCTCGTCCCAGGTCAGGGGGACCGAGACCGGGGCGCCGGGGCGGGGCCGGACCGAGTAGGCGGCGGCGACTGTCTGCCCGGAAGCGTTGCGGTTGTGGTCGATCAAGACCTTTCCCTTACGCTTCGGCTTCTCCCACTCCATCGTCAGGTCGTCGGGGTTTGCCGAGGCGAGATAGTTGCCCACTTCACCGACGAAGCGGCGAACCCGCTCGTAGGTGTGCACCGGATCCAGAGGCACATAGACGTGGAGGCCCTTCGATCCGGATAACTTGGGGTAACCCGTGAGCCCGAGCTGGCCCAGTGCGACTTTGAGCAGCTCTCCCCCGGCTACCACCTGATCCCACACCGCGCCTTCGGCGGGGTCGAAGTCGAAGACTGCATAGTCGGGCATGCCCAGACTGTCGGCGCGGGAGTGGAAGGGATGAACCTCGATACAACCCATGTTGGCGAACCACATCAACGCCTCTCGATTGTCAGCCACGAGGAAGTCGATCACCCCGCCCTGAGAATCCGACTCAACCGGCACCGTCCGCATCCACTCCGGCTGGTGGCCCGGAGCGCGTTTCTCATAGAAGGACGATCCTTTGATGCCATCGGGGAAACGGTTCATCGAGATGGGGCGGTCGGCGATGTGCGGCAGGAGGACCGGAGCGACCGATGCGTAATACTGGATGACATCACCCTTGGTGTACCCCTCATCAGGGAAGAACACCTTGTCGAGGTTGCTCAAGCGTACCGGGCGATCGAGACCGATCGGATTGAAGTACTTCCCGTCTTTCTTCGCCCGGATCGGGGAGGAAAAGTCGATGTCGGAGGTGGCAACGGGTCTGCCTTCTGGTTCGGGCACGGCAGCAAGATACCCGCTCACCTCGTCCCATATTCCTTGGTGGCTCGCCTCGTCCCTGGCTTCGGAGATGATGGTGAGGGTGATCTCCGACCGGGATGCGGCTTCGAGGAGCGGCGTCACCCGGAGTGAGCCTTCTCCGTAGGGGACATGTCTGATCTCGCCTTTTGCGCCGAACTCGTTGTCGCTGAACTGGCTGTGAAGGGGCTGGATCATCCAACCCGGGAAGGATTCCTTGACGAAGGCGAAGACACTCTCGAAAGCGTCGGCGGTGGTGAGCCCTCCCCCGGTCATCGCATGGAGATGCGCCCAGTCGACTACCGGTCGGACGAAGGAGAACTTCGAGGCGAGGTGGGCGATGTCGCCGAGCGTCCCGAAGGAGCTTTCGTTGCCGGCGGTCTCCAGTCCAAGCCCCAAGCCGAGGCCCTCAACCTTGGAGCGGATCGACTCCAGGCGCTGTTCGGCCCTTTCGGTGAGCACCTCAGGATCTTCGGCGTGTTTGGCTCCGAGATGGGCGACGATCAATGCTGCGCCGAGCTCGGCCCCGAGTTTCATTGTGTGCTCCACCGCCGACACCGCCTGTTTCCCGCGATCTGCTTCGACGACCGTGAGAACGGCGAAATATGGTGCGTGTACCGAGAGTTGGATATTGCGCTCGGCTGCAAGCTCCCCGAAGGCACGGCACTGCTTTTCCTTCCAGGGGAAATCCTTGACGAAGGGCAGCTCCAGAGCGGAATGCCCCATCTCGGCGAGACCGTCGAGAAATGCCGGGTGATCACCTGGATCGTCGGGTGGCATCGTCGAAACGCCGAATCGGATCACAGTGTGGAACAGCTTATGGCATTGGGTAACCTGTGCGCGTTCTGCGATCCGCAGATCACTGGGTCCCTAGCTCAATTGGCAGAGCAGCGGGCTTTTAACCCGAAGGTTGTGGGTTCGATTCCCACGGGACCCACCTCAGAAAAGGCAAGCGTTGTTTGGCCTGAGGTCGTGACCGCCTCAACTCGGCGCGACGCTCATCGAGGCCGTTGCAAACCGATTGCAAACCTACGAACCGAATGCACGTTCGATCGCATCTGCGGCCCACTCGGCCATCCCCTCGCGGGATCTGAGCACCACTTCGCGTTTGCACTCGGTTTGCAGACCTTCGAAAACATCAATAGTCACAGGAGTTTTTCGAGCGTCAGCGGGTTCGTTAACCGCTGCGATCGTGAAACCGGTGCCGGTGGACCTGCCTGGTCGCACAAGGGGTGGTTACAGTG
>JBGTNX010000102.1:0-1860 GCA_041742825.1 Acidimicrobiia bacterium
GCGGATGGTTTCCTTCTTCCAATCCCGGGTCTTCGAGACGATGGCTTCCATCTCCCAGGTGATGAATGAGTTGGATGCCGATCTCGAGATCGCTCACGATGCAGCGGCCGCTGAGATCGGGGCGGCGTTGCGACTGACCCGACGGGCCGCCGAGATCGACCTGGCCTTTGCCGTGGATCTGAAGGAACGGTTGCCGGAAGTGTGGGAAGCGTTGGCGGCGGCTCGGATCGATCTCCGCCGGGCCCGGGTCATCGTCAAGGAAACCGCCCACCTCTCAGAGACAGCCACCCGGGAAGTGGTCGATCGGATCCTCGAAGCTGCCACCCGGCTTACCGCCGGCCAACTGGGCGCTCTGATCAGAAAGGTTTGCGTCCAGGCCGATCCCGACGACGCCACAACCCGCTATCGGGAAGCTGTCGAGGAACGACGCCTGGAGACAGAACCGACCGTGAATGGCACCGCCCACCTGTTCGGGTTGGATCTTCCACCTGATCGGGTCCAGGGGGCGATGCGCCGGATCAACGACCTCGCCCGGGGCCTCAAAACCGCAGACGAGACGAGGACCTTGGACCAGATCCGCGCCGACGTCTTCCTGGACCTCCTCGACGGCAAACACTTCGCCCGCAGCGGCGGTCGGCGGGGGACGGTCGACATCCACGTCGACCTCACCACCCTGGCTCGGCTCAGTGACGATCCAGGAGAACTGGCCGGTTACGGACCGGTCATCGCCGACATCGCCCGACAGGTGGCAGAAAACCAATCCGGTGCAGAATGGCGGTGGACATTGACCCACCCCGACAACGGATTGGTGGTCGACAACGGGATCACCAGACGACGGCCCACTGCCCGGCAACGTCGCCACGTCGAAGCCCGGAACTCGACCTGTGTGTTTCCCGGGTGTCGGATGCCCGCCGTCGACTGCGACCTCGACCACCGTCAACAGTGGGCTCACGGGGGTGCGACCAAGGTCAAGAACCTGGCGCCGCTCTGCCGCCACCATCACAACATCAGACACCACTCCGACTGGACCCACCAAGCCTTACCCAACGGCGACTATGTCTGGATCAGCCGCCTCGGCCATACCTACACCACCAGCGGCGTACCACCCTGAGAGTGTGCGGACCGACGCGCAACCCGATCCCAACCTGACCCGAGTGCCCACCATTTGGCGCCACAGCGTGACATACGAAGTTCTACGGCAAAAGAACCAAGAACCAGACCAAAGAAGGGTTGCCCTAGGCGGCGCCGGTGAGTTTGCCGGAGAAAGCTTGGCTAAGGATCGATTGCCTGAGCGTGCTGGCCCGCCGAAGGCCGTCGTCGATTGTCTTGTCCATCGCATCGATGATCGAGAACTACCGCTCAATCTCTTCGACGACGGATTGCTGAAGATCTAATGGAAGAACCGGAATTCTAATTGCCTTGATCTCGCGGAGGTTCAGCCGAGGTCGACCTACTCCGTGAATGATTTCTGCCACCGCATGCCTGATCCTCCGAGAATTGAGCATGTGACTGACGAACCTGCCATCGACTCTCGGGCCGGGCCGAAAGCGTATGCAGTCCGCCTTGACGATTGCTCGTCCAAGCCAATCGGGAGCAACGCAGGACCGAGGAAGGTCTTTCCCGAGGGATGCAATCAGAACATCGCCAGCTTCAACCGAATGGTTCTGCGGGCTGGTGAAGTGTTCCTCGGAGATGTGGGCTCGATCGTCCTCGAACCGCCCGTCCCCGATGTTTTGGAGACGGACCACACGAGGGCCTACGTCGGTGTAATGGGAGGTCTTAAGGTTCGACCCAAAAGGGCCGTCAGCGATAGACCGAGCCTCTAGGTGTACTCGGCCATCAGGTTGGTGACACTCGGCT
>JBGTNX010000103.1:0-11876 GCA_041742825.1 Acidimicrobiia bacterium
TCGACCAGCGCAGCTGTGGACCCGAGGCGCAGCAGCAGACGGGCCGGTAACTCGGCATCAGTGGAGGAAAATCTGATTGTTGTTGCCTCCTTGCTTTCGCCGAGGACTTCGACCGGGTAGTACTCCAAGATCCATTTCGCCCCCGGCGACAGGTCGATTTCTGCCCTGACATCGTGATCGGATGGGGTATAGCCGACGCCGGGCTCCGGCAGTTCGGCGGGTGGCACAAAGGTTTCATCCTTCACCGTGACTTCCCGGATCCGGTCGACCCGGAAGGTCCGGAGATCGTCGACGTGCCGGCAATGCCCGGTGACGTACCAGTTTCCAAGAGTTGAAAAGATCGACCACGGCTCGATATCGCGCTCCGTCGTCTCCTCCCGGCTCAGCGACCGGTACACGATGTGTGCAACTCGATGCTCTGTGGCTGCGAGCCGCAAAGCGGCCACCTCATTCGAAGTGACAGTCAGATCGACAGCGAGCGCATCCTCGCCCTCCGGCAGCAGGACATTGCTCAGCTTGTCGATTGCCGAATCGAGAGCTGGAGTCCCCTGTCCGGCTCCCGATACTGCGAGCGCCGCACCGAGCAGACCGAGAGCTTCGATCGGGGAAAGGCGGGGTGCACGGCTGAAGTAGTCGGCGGAATCGATCACGACCTCGTCTTCGTCGATATAGGCCTCCATCAGGTCACCCGGCCCGTATCCGGGCAGACCGCAGACAAAAACAGCGTTGAGGTCGCGGGTCAGCTCATCCTGGGTGTACCCGAACCGCTCCATCACCTCATCGATACCAACTCCCGGATTCGCCAGCACATACGGGATCAGGCCGAGGATGCGGGAAAGGCGCGCCACCGTGCGCTGCGAGCTCATTTCCCCACTCCCGAAAGGGCCGCCTCGACCCGGGAGACGAGCTCGGTGCGCAGTTCGGGAGGTGAGATGATCTCAGCCGAAGGGCCGAAGCTGAGGATCCATCCGATGAATGCGTCCCGATTGGTGACCGGAAGCCGTACTTCCAGGGGTCCGTCGGCATAATCGACCCCCAGGGTGCGACTCGCCCACCAGGCCACGTCTTCGTCGAATACCACCGCGGCCTCGACGGCGTCATCCGCACCGGTCTCCCATGGTTGAGCCTGCAACACCGCCTTCGCGTCGAACCCTTCGGGCCGCCGGAACGCTCCCGCTTCCCCTGCCACCACCCGCGACATACGATCGATCCGATAGATGCGCTCGCCGTTCGACCCTCCCCCGACCAGGTACCAATGCCCTCGTCTGAATGCTATGCCATAAGGGTCGAGGCTTCGCTGGTTGCCGCGATAAGAAAAATCGAGCGGGCACCGCTGTACCACCGCGTCGAAGATGGCACCGAGGAGGTCGCCTTCCGCTCCGAGATCAGCCCCGAACGGCTCGAGGGCGATCCCGCGCTCGGCTCCGCCGAGTTTGCGCAAGCCGTCCAGGCCGAAGTGGGACCCGCCGACCTGGACCATCGATGCCGCAAGTGAGAGGGCGGCACGTTCTTCGGTAGTCAGGCCCGGGTCCTCCATTGCGTACTCATCGGGGTCGACCGTGTACCCGTAGTCGACCTCCCAGGCATCCAGCGGCATCATTTTCAGCGGGATGCCCAGTTGGCGCAGCAGATCCTTGTCACGCTCGAACATCCGGTGGAAGGCATCGTCGGAGTCGAGCGAATAGCCCGGCACCGTGCGGCGTATGTCCTCGGCAGTCACCGGCCGCGGCGATTCGAGCATGTAAATGAGCGTATTGAGGACACGCTCGACGACATTCCTCATTGGCGCCCGATTCTAGGGCCGGCCCGGCCCGGTCAAAGGCTCTCGATCAACTTGTCGACTCGCTCATCGACGGAGCGGAACGGGTCCTTGCACATCACGGTTCGCTGGGCCTGGTCGTTGAGCTTGAGATGGACCCAGTCGACGGTGAAGTCCCGCTTCTTCGCCTTCGCCGCCTTGATGAACTCGCCACGCAGCTTCGCCCTGGTGGTCTGGGGCGGTCGCCGCACTGCGTTTGCGATGTCCTCGTCGCCGACGACACGCTCCATCATGCCTTTGTCCTGCATCATGTAGAACAGGCCGCGGTCCCGATTTACGTCGTGATAGGAGAGGTCCATCATCGCCAGCCGGGCATCGGAGAGCTGCAGGTTGCGCCGGTGCTGATACCGCTCGAGCAACCGGTACTTGGCCACCCAGTCGATCTCGCGGTCGAGGGTCATCGGATCCTTCTCCAGACCGGTCAACAACGACTCCCAACGGTCCACCGCGGCTTTCACCTGTAACGGGAATCCTGGGCTGCGGGCAAAGCGCATCGCCCTGTCGAGGTACTCCCACTGAATGTCCAACGCCGAAAGCTCCCGTCCGTTCATCAGCCGGATCTTGCGACGGCAGGTGGGATCGTGGGCAATCTCCCTGATCGCACGAATCGGGTTCTCCAGACTCAGGTCACGGAAGACCACATCCTTTTCGATCATCTGCAACAGGGCGACCATCGTCCCCACCTTCACGAACGTCGCGTATTCGCTCATGTTGGAGTCGCCTGCGATCACGTGGAGGCGCCGGTATCGCTCGGCATCGGCATGCGGCTCATCTCTGGTGTTGATGATCGGGCGGGAACGGGTGGTGGCCGACGAGACGCCTTCCCAGATGTGGTCAGCCCGCTGTGAAATCGAATAGGTTGTGCCTCGAGGGGTCTGCGTCAACTTGCCGGCGCCGAGGAATATCTGACGGGTGACAAGGAACGGGATCAGTACGTCGACGGTGCGGTGAAAATCCTTGTGCCGGCTGACCAGGTAGTTCTCGTGGCAGCCATAGGAGTTGCCGGCTGAGTCGGTGTTGTTCTTGAACACAAAGATCTCGCCGCGGATCCCCTCCTCTTCGAGACGCTCCTCCGCTCCCTGTACGAGACCCTCCAGAATGCGCTCGCCCGCCTTGTCGTGAGCAACCACGTCGTAGAGGTCGTCACATTCAGGGGTTGCGTATTCGGGGTGCGACCCGACATCGAGGTAGAGACGGGCACCGTTCTCGAGGAACACGTTTGAAGAGCGACCCCATGAGACAACCCGTCGGAAGAGATACCTGGCTACCTCGTCAGGGCTGAGACGCCGCTGGCCCCGAAGAGTGCAAGTGACTCCGTATTCGTTTTCGATCCCAAAGATTCTTCGGTCCACCGGGTCAGGCTAAACCGAACCGTTTCCTTCGGGTGACCTAACTCTGGTTGTCGATCCTGCTTCGGGGCCGAAGTCGATACGGCGGAAGGCTCTCCGGCCGTTGGTAGCGTCGAGAACCGCTGCCTCCCAACCCTCCGAATCCCTGCCCTCGGCCTGCCGGAAGGCGGCCTGGGCAGCTTCCAGGGCTGCGTCGAGATCCAGGTCCTCAGACCACAACTCATCGAGAGCGGCGGTCAGTTGCTCGGACTTGCCCCCGATGGCAACAAAGTTTCGCTCGTCATAGAGGGTGCCGTCGTAGGTGATTCGGAACAACCGATGCTCCGAGCCGTCGGTAGAGATCTCGGCAATGAGCAACTCGACCTCGAATGGCTTGGGGTCGCGGGTGAAGATGACACCGAGTGTCTGGGCGAACTGGGTGGCCAGCCCCATCGCCGTGACGTCGTCGCGTGAGTAGAGGTAACCCATCAGGTCGGCCTGGCGGATTCCCGCCTTGCGAAGGGTCTCAAACTCGTTGTACTTCCCGACCCCGGCAAAGGCGATCCGGTCGTATACCTCGGAAATCTTGTGCAGCGCGGTCGATGGGTTCTCGGCCAGCATCAGGACCCCATGGGCGTAGTCGACCGCGATGATCGATCGGCCCCGGGCGATGCCCTTCCGGGCAAACTCGGCCTTGTCCCGGACGAGTTGTTCCGGCGCAACGTAAAACGGAATCGTCATCGGATGTTCTCCACTGCCTGCTCGGCGAGAGGGGCCACGACATCATCGGCGAGCTCCTCGAATCCCGCAGCGTCGATTCTCACCACGTTGGGGTAGATGCCGCGTTTGAGGTCGGGGCCACCGGTGGCGGTGTCCTCCTGGGACGCCGAGACCAGCGCGTTCACTGCGAATGCTGCGGCCTCCTCGGCGGTGATGTCATCGCGATAAACGGTACGCAGATAGGACTTGGCGAGCCGTGAGCCCGACCCGGTGCTGCCAAAGTCGGTCTCCTCGTACCTGCCGCCGACAACATCGAAGCTGTAGAGGCGTCCGGTCTTCTCTGCCTCGTCGTACCCGGCGAACATCGGCACCACAACCAAGCCCTGGAACGCAAGCGGCAGCTGATTTCTGACCAGCCTGGCGAGGAACGATGCCTTACCTTCGAGCGAGAGTCGCACCCCCTCGATCTTTTCGTAGTGCTCCAGTTCAACCTGGAACAGCCGCACCATGTCTATTGCGAGCCCGGCCGTCCCGGCGACGGCCACGGCCGAGAATCGGTCGGCTGCAAACACTTTCCGGATTCTGCGGTGGGCCACGAGGTGTCCCTCGGTTGCCCTGCGGTCGCCCGCCATGACAACACCATCGCCGTAGCGAAGGGCGAGCACGGTCGTCCCTTCAGGGACCGAGAGTGCCTTCTCCGCGGCCGGGAGATTCAAAGTCGGTAGCGCGCCCATCGAGTCGAGCAGGTCGGTGAAGCTCGAACCGGGTGAGGGAGCGTCCATGGGCAACGGTCCGTTGTAAGTGGGATTCACTCTCCACCCTTCTGAACATAATTCTTGACGAACTCCTCAGCGTTCTCTTCGAGCACTTCGTCGATCTCGTCGAGAAGATCGTCGAGGGCCTCGAGGTCGGTGTCACTCTCGGTGACGATCTCGACCTCCTCGGAGTGCTCTTCCTTTTCTTTGCGCCGGTCTGCAGATCGGTCTTGTTCAGCCATTTTCTACCCTCCTAGGAGTCCGTTGGATTTGGGTGACATTCTTCATTGTTCAGTTGGCGCCCAGGAGTCGAATCAGGTCTGCGGCGTCCTTTGACTCTTCGAGCAAGGGACCAACGATATCTGCAGCCCCCCGCAGCGGTTCCATCATAGGAACGCGCTTGAGGTGTGACTCACCGATGTCGAAGACGAGCGAATCCCAGTTGGCGGCGACCACCGAGTCGCGGAAGAGATGGACACACCGGCCGCGGAAGAAAGCCCTGGTCCGCTCGGGCGGATAGCTGGTGGCAGCCAATATCTCCTCATCGGTGAACAGACGGCGGAACCTTCCCGAAGCAGCCATCTTGTTGTACAGCCCGCGTTCGGGGTTGACATCGTGATATTGCAGGTCGAAGGCCCGTAGCTTCGCACCGTCCCTCTCGATACCGTCCCGTTCGACGAATCGGTCGAACACCTGCTTCTTGGCCACCCAATCCAGTGTGTCCGCCAGCGAGGTGACATCTGATTCCAGGGCGTTCAGCGTCCGTTCCCACTCTTCGACGAGGCGGGTCCACACCGGGTCATCGAGCTCCTTTTCGACGTACTTCGAAAGCCATTCGAGGTAGTTGCCCTGGAGCTCGAGGGCGGTAGCCGTGCCTCCCCCTTCGAGTTCGAGCGGCCGGTTGAGATCGACGTCGTGACTCACCCGCCAGCACGACTCCACGGGGTCGGCGAGGTCGAGGGGGTCGGGAATCGCCCCATCTTCGAGGGCAGCCAGCATCAGCGCCGTGGTTCCCATCTTGAGGAAGATCTGGACTTCGGAGAGGTTGGCGTCTCCCAGGATCACATGCAACCGGCGATATTTCGACGGGTCGCCGTGCGGCTCGTCCCTGGTATTGATGATCGGCCGTTTCAACGTGGTCTCCAGCCCAACTTCCTCTTCGAAGAAGTCGGCGCGCTGGGTGATCTGAAACGGGACCTTGGGGCGATCGTTCTCCGACCCGACCTTGCCTGCCCCGGTGAAGATCTGACGCGTGACCAGGAAGGTCATGCCGTAGCGGATCACATCGCCGAAAGGGGTCTCCCGGGAGAGCAGATAGTTCTCGTGAGCGCCGTAGGAGTTGCCTTTTCCATCGGAGTTGTTCTTGTAGAGGGACACCAGGTTTCCTGAGCGCTCCTCAGCCGCCACTGCGGCCTGGTGCATGACGACTTCGCCGGCCTTGTCATACAGGGCTGCCTCGAGCGGGTCGTAGCTCTCCGGAGCCGAATACTCGGGATGGGCATGATCGACATACATCCGGGCACCGTTGGCGAGCACCGAGTTGACGACAGCGCCTTCGGGATCGAGGGGTCCGTAGGTCTCATGCCCGAAGCCGCGGGCATCACGGCCCGGAGTCTCCTCTTCGTAGGACCACTGCACCCGAACCCGACGGCCCGGGTAGCTGTTGACGATCAGCGACGAGGCAACGGCAGGGTTGAAGCCGGGCTCTCCCTTGACAGTGATCCCGTATTCGGTCTCGGTTCCGAGGACCTTGTGGATCGCCATTACAAGTACTGGCCGCCCGACACTCTCTCGATTGCCCGACTCTCGTCGTTCCCACCCACCAGGGTCCGCACGTAGACGATCCGCTCGCCCTTCTTGCCCGAGATCTTGGCCCAGTCGTCGGGATTGGTTGTGTTGGGGAGGTCTTCCTGCTCCCGGAACTCCTGCTTGATCGCAGCCACCAAGTCGTGTTCGGCCACGCCCGGATCCCCTCCAGCGATCTGTCTCTTGATTGCGTCCTTCTTCGCCCTGCGAACGATGTTCTCGATCATGGCACCCGAGGCAAAGTCTTTGAAGAACAGGACTTCACGATCACCGCCGGCGTATGTGACTTCCAGGAAACGGTTCTCATCGTCCTCGGAGTACATTGCCTCGACTGTCACATCGATCATATGGCGGACGAACGCATCGCGGTCACCGTCAAACTTCGTCACCCCTTCCCCTGCAAGAGGAGTGTGGGAGCCCAGGTAGATCGAGAAGATCTCCCGGGCAGCCTCGGGCTCGGGCCGGTTGATCTTGATCTTGACGTCGAGCCGGCCAGGGCGCAGGATCGCCGGGTCGATCAGATCCTCACGGTTCGAGGCGCCGATCACAACGACGTTCTTGAGCGCTTCGACCCCGTCGAGCTCGGAGAGGAGCTGGGGGACGATCGTCGACTCGACATCGGAGCTGATCCCGGTTCCCCGGGTGCGGAACAAGGAGTCCATCTCGTCGAAGAAGACGATCACGGGAACACCCTCGTCTGACTTTTCCTTGGCCCTCTGAAAGATCAGCCGGATCTGTCGCTCGGTTTCCCCGACCCACTTGTTGAGCAGTTCGGGGCCTTTGATATTGAGGAAGTAGGACCGCACATCGGGGCTCCCGGTCCTTTCGGAGACCTTCTTGGCGAGGCTGTTGGCCACGGCCTTGGCGATGAGGGTCTTCCCGCACCCGGGAGGGCCGTAAAGGAGAATGCCCTTGGGCGGTTCCAACTCGTATTCGCGGAAGAGATCGCGGTGCAGGTACGGAAGTTCGACTGTGTCCCGTATCTGCTCGATCTGGTCGGCAAGTCCACCGACGTCGGCGTATGTGATGTCGGGAACCTCTTCGAGGACCAGCTCTTCGACTTCGGGACGCTCCATCTTCTCGAGGATCAGACGAGTCTTGTTGTCGATCCTGACGTAGTCACCGGCGCGGATGAATATGTCTTTCATCGCATCGGCGCGGGAGAGGACGCTCTCCTCGTCGGCCCTGGCTATCACGACGACTCGGCCGTCGGCGAGGGTCTCCCGTACCCGGATCACGTCACCGGCCTGTTCGAAATCGCGAACGTCGATGATGTTGAATGCTTCGTTGAGAAGGACTTCCTGGCCGATCTGGAGCTGCTTCACCTCGATGTTCGGCTGGGCGGCAACCCGCAGCTTTCGGTTGCCGGTGGCCACATCGACAGACCCGTCTACGTTGACCTGCAATACGGTGCCGAAGTTGTTCGGGGGTGCCGTCAGCTTGTCGACTTCTTCTCGGAGGACACCAAGCTGTTGTCTGGCTTCTTCCAGGACAGTGGCCAGCTTGTCGTTCTGGGCGGAGGCACGCTCCAGACGCTGCTTGGTCTCATTGAGGTCGGATTCGAGCTGGCGGATCTGTTCGGGGGCGCCGGAAGCGCGGCGTCGCAGAATGGCAACTTCTTCTTCGAGTGCCTGCACCAACCGTCGCAATTGGGCTGCGTCGTCCTGTGTCCGTCTCTCGTCCACGGCTTCCTTTCCTGTTTGGCCGCCTCTAGGCAGTATACGAATAGCCTGAGTTACTTCGAGTCTTAATGAAATGGGCCTCCCGAACCCGACTCAGAGCTTTAGAGGCCCTCGCGAACTGGCCCATTTACCCGGCGCATGAAGATGAGAAAGCCGGTATGGCCGACCATAGAGTGCCCGGGGCGCACGCTCCGTCCGGAGACGTTCCACTCACGCATCAGGAACTCTTGCACCTCGATCTCAGCGAAAGCGCCGAGCCGCTCGGCGTGTTCGACAGTGGTCTGGACCTGGGGAACCGTGGGCAGGTAGGCGCAGATCACGCCACCGGGCCGCATATGCCGCGCCGCAGCGGCCAGCACCGGCCAGGGCTCGGGTAGATCGAGCACCAGTCGATCCGGGTCGACCTCCTCGACGAAGTCGACAACGTCTCCCACCCTGAGCTCGAGATTGGGCGGGATTTCGCCAAACCACCGTGATATCGCCTTTCGGGAATGGTCGGCATGGTCCTCCCGGAGATCCACGGAGACGACCGTGCCTTCGGGCCCGACCGCCCGGAGCAGGGTCATGGTCAGCGATCCACTCCCGGTGCCGGCTTCGAGGACACGCTGTCCGGGGGCGATGTCGGTGTAGACGAGAATCGGCCCGAGGTCTTTCGGGTAAACGACCTGCGCCCCCCGCTTCATCTTTAGGATGTAGTCGGCAAGGCGGGGACTAAGGAGGAGCAGCTCCCCTCCCCCGCTTGACTTGAATTTCGTGCCGTCCTCTGCGCCGATGAGGTCGGTGTGAGGGACCGCCCCCTGGTGGTACTGGAAGGTGCGGGAGCTGTCGAGCTTGAGCAGGAAATGCCGGCCTTTCCCATCGATCAGGAGGGCAGGGTCGCCCTCGGCAAATGGCATCAGAACAGACTGATGGCAGCAATGGCGAGGCTGAGCACCATGGCGATGACTGTAACCCACACGACGACCTGGACAAACTTCTTGTTTCGCATACCGCGTTTCTGTTCTAGGGTTTGATCACGGTAGAAGGTGAACATGGTTTTTCGCACATTATTGGGTAGCTCCGACCTGAAATCGGCGGGGTATGCCCGCGTCTGGAGGGGATTGCGACTCGGCGACCGCCGCGACCTCTACCTGGGGGTGACCCTCGCCCTCATCTCCGTATTGCGCCAGGACTCGGGCAGCAAGGAGCTCATCTACCGCAAGAGGCTTCCCGAGGGAACCGCTCTCGTGATCCACCACAAGAAGAAGGGCGACCCAAGAATCGAGGTCATCAGACCTTCTCGTCGTCGGTCGATAGACGACTGACGCCGTCTCCGGGTCATCTGACCTTGTAGACCTCGACGATCGACTTGTTCTTCTTCCCTTTGCGGCCGCCGAGGAAGAACGCGGCGAGGACTACACCCACGACCGCAACCCCGGCCAGCATCGCCTTGTCCTGCACGGACTCTTTGGTCTCTTCAACTGTCCCAACGATCTGGCGGGCTTTGGCTTCGATATCGTCTCTAGACAGTGTCACTGCTGATCCTCCATACCACCAACCCTGCGGCGGCGGCTCCAACTACGGCTGTTATCACTCGCGCCAGCACTACGTACCACTCTGTTGCGGGAAGCACCATCTTCATCACGGCGTATACCCCGAGCAGGGCGAAGAACGCGCCAAGTGAAAAGAGGATGGCGCCACCGATGCCCATCCCGGCGTGGCGCCCCAGCTCCTTCGCTGGATCGACCACTTCCTGACGGAGGTATTCCTTCGACATGTCGAACAAGTCGCGGATCAGTTGTGGTAACTCTTGAATATCTGCCATGTCGCTCTTGGTGAAGGCTAACAAGTGCTGGACGTATTGACGACCACGGTTATGGTGACCCTCCGGTGAGCAATACCCGTTCCCTGACTTCCCTCGGCCCTCGATACGCCGCCCTGTGGGTGGGCCAGGCGGTCAGCCAGTTCGGTAGTTACGTCGCCTACCTGAGTCTCCCCCTCCTCGTGGCATACATCCACGCATCGGACGTTGGAGAAGACTCGGTTCTCGACTTCTCGATCACATACGCCCTGGAGACCGGGCCGACCCTGCTCATCGGCCTCGTTGGCGGGGTTGTCCTCGATCGCTGGCATCTCCGTCCGATGATGGTGGCCACCGACCTGTTGCGGGCTTGCGCGTTCTTCTATCTGGCAGCGACCATCGGCACTTATGGGATTTCCACAGTGTTCGTCGTTGCGTTCCTGGTCGGCTCGTTGAACACCCTGTTCGACGGTGCCATGTATGCAGTCGTCCCCGGTCTCGTCCCCGAACACAGGCTCTCCCAGGCGAACAGTCTGATTGCCGCCAGCCAGCAGGCAAACTTCGCTCTCGGCCCTCTGGCCGCAGGAATCATGTCGTTCACCACCGAGTCCCCCGCCCTGGGCCTGTTCATCAACGGACTCACTTTCATAGTCTCAGCGATCTCTCTCTACTGGGTGGGCCGGGTCGCCCATCACCGGCCGGACAGCGATGAGCGACAGGGCTTCTTTACCGAAGCCGCCAACGGGATCCGGTACATAATGGCCGAGGCCCGGCTGCGGATAACAACCATCGCTTCGGCGATACCCAACTTCGTTTTCGGGTTCATCGAGGCGACCTTCGTCGTACTCGCGTATGACGTTTTCATGACGCAGAATGACTTCCAGGTTGGTGTACTCCTCGCCGCCTTCGGTGTTGGGGGTCTGATCGGTGCCCTTGTTGCGCCCTCCATCATCCGCAGCATCGGGCTGGGCAAGACGATGACAATCGGCATGGCCCTAACCGGGATCTGCATGGTCGCAGTTATGCAGACAGAGTACGGTTTGGTCGCCCTTGCGCTTCAAATGGGCTGGATGGTGGGGATCGGCCTGATCAATGTCTCGCTGGCAACCATACGCCAGCATTACGCCACCAATGCGATGCTGGGCCGGGTTATCAGCGCGTCACGCGCCTTGGGCTGGGCCACCCTTCCCATCGGAGCACTGGTTGGCGGCTGGCTGGGCTCGCTCAACGATTCAATCGCAGACTCCTATCGGATCGTGGCCCAGACTTTCCCGATCCTCATCGTCGGCACCGCGATCTGGATGTTCACAACTGTCGTCTGGAGAGACACTTTCGGCCCCCGGGGAGAGAACGAAGTCGCCGGAGGCGCCGCTCCCTGAGTCCCGAACGAGGGAAGACCCGGGCAGGGAGGCTGCCCGGGTCCTTGCTATCGAGGGCGTGTGGTCAAGGCTTCGGAGCAGCGACAACCGTCGAGTTGTCGAACTGCGGGTAGGTGACCGGCTTCCAGTTCTTGTCGGCGGTCGTCACCGAGACCACTTTCACCTCTACCGAGACGATGCCGGTGGTCTTGCCATTGTGGAGCTTGAGGTTGTTGTCCCAGAGCTCATAGATTGCACTGCCGTTGGCGGGTACATAAAACCCGTTGACCGTGCTGGTCGTCTTCTTACCTTTGTCGTCGGTCCGTGTGATCTCGAGCGTCAGGTACTGGTGGCGATTGTGATCGTTCTTGTATGCGACTGTCGCCTTCCACGCTCCCTCGCCACCCTGCTTGCTGCTGTTCCACCAGAAGAAGGATGAGTCGGTTGAGGAAACTACGGCTTCCGAGCCCGGGTCTGCGGGAGCAGGATCAGCGGGATCGGCGGGATCAGCAGGATCAGCAGGATCAGCAGGATCAGCAGGATCAGCAGGATCAGCAGGATCAGCAGGATCAGCAGGATCAGCAGGATCAGCAGGATCAGCAGGATCAGCAGGATCAGCAGGATCAGC
>JBGTNX010000104.1:0-3976 GCA_041742825.1 Acidimicrobiia bacterium
CAAACACCAGGCCCGCTACGACGAACACACCGCCTGGGCCCACCGCCAAACCACACAACAAACAAAAGCAGCTTGACAATTACAGCCCTGGGGTGTCTACCTCCGCCCTCCTTTCGTCGGGCGCAGGGACCTTCCTCCCGCCCGCGGGAGGACAGCCGAAACGGGAGTACCTCCGACACGCGGACTCTCCCTCAGCTCGCGGAGGGAGTACCTCCGACCGAGGTTCCTCTCTCCCTCCGCTCGCGGAGGGAGTACCTCCGACCGAGGTTGGTCTCTCCCT
Organism: Acidimicrobiia bacterium; assembly: GCA_041742825.1. Taxonomy (GTDB): domain Bacteria; phylum Actinomycetota; class Acidimicrobiia; order Spongiisociales; family ZC4RG35; genus MA-ANB-1. The sequence goes on from JBGTNX010000104.1 coordinate 281, forward strand.
CCGCTCGCGGAGGGAGTACCTCCGACCGAGGTTCGTCTCTCCCTCCGCTCGCGGAGGGAGTACCTCCGACCTCCTAGGTCGGAGGGGAGGGTGGGGCGATCCCACCAACGGTACTCAGCCTCCCTAGCTGAGACTGGCAACCGCGCGTCGTCGTTGCAGGCTGGTGCCGATCCATGCCGCGAGCCAGATGACAAATACGAAGACGAGGGTGATGGCCAGGATGTAGAGGGCGACAACGCCGTATCCCCCGACTTCATCGGGGTCGAGGAATGGATAGGGGTAGCGCCCATCGATTGCACCACGGATCATGGTGAACACCAACCAGGCCAGGGGGAATCCCAGCCACCAGAGAGCGCGCCTGAATGCAATTCGGCGCTCCGGCGGGTCAATGAGCCAGTCGAGCATCACCGCGATCGGCATGATGCGGTGTAGCACCGAATCGACCCAGGCAACATGCGTCTGGAGGTCCTCCTGGGCATCGCGGAGGAGAACTGTGAACACCAGGTACGTGACCGTCATTTAGATCACAGCTGCACCCCGCCACATGTCGGAGACCTGCGGTTGCCCGACAAGCTGGCGTCTCCCTCCTTCGAAGAACACCGCCGCCGCCAGGACGTTCGACATGATGGTGAAGAAGGTTAAGAAGTTCAGTGCGTTGAAAGTCCCCAGGTCAATGAGGGTGTAGACCATCCAGAAGATCGCGGCGACGACGAGCAATGCGAAACCGATGCGAACGATTCCGGGGATACGGTTAGACATGGCGGGAATATACCCGCATGTCGTGCGCGGTTCCCGTCACAGACAGGTCAGCCGGTGACGGCTCCCTGACTCGCCGACCCGACCAGCAGGGCATATTTGGCGAGGGCGCCGTATTCATAGCGAGCCGGAGCCGGGCTCCACGATGCTCTGCGCTGTTCCAGTTCGGACTCGTCGACGAGTAGTTCCAGTGTGCGTGCCGGGATATCGATCTTGATCCGATCTCCCTCCGCAACCAGGCCGATGTTCCCCCCTACCTCGGACTCAGGAGCAACATGGCCGATGCAGAGCCCGGTTGTCCCTCCGGAGAAGCGGCCGTCGGTGATCAGCATCACATCTTTTCCCAGCCCAGCGCCTTTTATAGCAGCCGTGATCTGGAGCATCTCTCGCATCCCCGGCCCGCCTCTCGGGCCTTCCGTCCTGATCACAACCACGTCTCCGTGCTGGATCTGATGGGCAAACAAAGCCTGGAGCGCCGCCTGCTCGCCGTCGAACACCCGCGCGGGGCCTTCGAACACCGCAAAGTCGATTCCGGCCACTTTGACGACTGCCCCTTCGGTGGCGAGCGAGCCATGGAGAATCGCAATCCCACCCTCGGTGGCAATTGGGGCGGAAACCGGTGCAATTACGTCCTGGTCTGTGGGCACCTCGATGCCGGCCACGTTCTCTGCCAGCGTCTTGCCGGTCACGGTGAGCACGTCACCTTCGAGGAGACCTTCGTCGAGGAGGGCTTTGAGCACGATCGGCACCCCACCGATGCGGTCGACGTCGACCATGTGGTATCTCCCGAATGGCTTGAGATCGCCGATGTGTGGAGTGGAGCGCGAGATCCGATCGAAGTCACTGATCTCTAGTTCGACACCCACCTCATGGGCGATCGCCAGCAAGTGAAGCACCGCATTTGTCGACCCGCCAAGGGCCATGACCGTGGTTATCGCGTTAGTGAACGCCGGCAGGGTCATTATCTGGCGGGAGGAGATTCCCTGGTCGACCAGTGACATCACGGCTTCGCCCGACTGTCTCGCAAAGGTTCGCAGCCTCGGGGCGATGGCCGGGACCGCAGCGGACCCGGGTAGAGACATCCCGATTGCCTCTCCTACCGCCGCCATCGTATTGGCGGTGAACATCCCCGCACAGGAGCCGGCACCGGGGCACGCGGCCCGTTCCAGCGCAAGAAGTTCTTCTCCGGAAATACGCCCCTCCGACTCGGCGCCGATCCCCTCGAAGACGTCGACGATTGAAATATCCCGGCCCTGGTACCGCCCGGGCATGCTCGAGCCCCCATAGAGGAACACTGCGGGCAGGTCGAGGCGGCCTGCAGCCATCATCATCCCCGGCAGCGACTTGTCACAGCCGGCAATCGCCACCAGGGCATCGAAACGCTCGGCGTGCACCACCAGCTCGACCGAGTCGGCTATCACCTCCCGGGAGACCAGCGAAGCGCGCATCCCCTCGTGACCCATGGAGATCCCGTCGGATACAGCAATCGTCGAGAAGATCAGGCCAACTCCACCGGTGTCCGCCACACCTTCCTTGGCGAAACGGGACAGCTCGGGCCCGGTCAGGTTGCAGGGTGTGACCTCGTTTCCGGCTGAGACCACACCAACCTGCGGCTTGTCAAAGTCTTCTTCCGTGAGGCCGACGGCGCGGAGCATTGCCCTGGCACCGGCCTTGGCCGGGCCTTCGGTCACATCCTTCGAACGAACCTTTCCTGACATCGTCGAATCCTATGACGGTTTGGCGTGCGGACGAAACTCTGGCAACAATCCGGTCATGGCCACCATCTACTACGACAGCGACTGCAACCCCGACCTGATCAAGAACAAGAAGGTCGCCGTAATCGGATACGGGAGCCAGGGCCATGCCCACGCCCTCAACCTCAAGGAGTCGGGTGTTGATGTCGTCGTCGGAATCCGCCCCAAATCGACGAGCGCATCAACCGCCGCCGAAGCCGGGCTGGAGGTGAAATCGCCTTCCGAGGCGGCGGCCTGGGCCGACGTGGTGATGATGCTGGTGCCAGACCAGGTTATGAGTGACGTCTACAAGGAGTCGGTCGAGCCTGCTTTAGAAGAGGGAAACACCCTTCTGTTCGCTCACGGATTCAACATCCATTTCGAGGCGATAACCCCACCACAGCATGTCGATGTGGCGATGATCGCCCCCAAAGGCCCGGGACACCTGGTCCGCCGCACTTACGAGCAGGGCTCGGGAGTGCCGTGCCTGGTGGCGGTCCATCAGGATTCCACCGGTACCGCGCACGACCTTGCCCTCTCCTATGCCCATGCAATTGGCGGCAGCCGCGCCGGGGTGCTCGAGACCACCTTCAAGGAGGAAACCGAGACCGACCTCTTCGGAGAGCAAGTGATCCTTTGCGGAGGCGTCGCCGAACTGATCAAGGCCTCGTTCGAAACTCTCGTCGAAGCCGGCTACCAACCAGAGTCCGCGTACTTCGAGACCCTCCACGAGTTGAAGCTGATCGTCGACCTCCTCTTCGAAGGCGGGTTGTCCTGGATGCGTTACTCGGTTTCGGACACCGCCGAGTATGGCGACTACACCAGGGGCAACCGGATCGTGACCGACGAGACCAAGGCAGCCATGAAGGAAGTGCTCGCCGAGATCCAGTCCGGAGCATTTGCCAACGAATGGCTGGCCCAGGCCCGTGAAGGCGCACCTTTCCTCAAGCAGCAGCGTCAGGCCAACCGGGAACACCAGATCGAAGCGGTAGGCAAGGAACTGAGGGACATGATGCCCTTCCTCGACCCCAAATCTGCTCCCAATTGACCAACCTTTCCCCCAGAGGCGCCGAGGTTGGTTCCTGCCGGCCCGGAAGGGCCGGGAGGTAGGAGGGAGAGGTCCCTCGAGCTGGGAGATCGAGTGCCGTTGGTGGGAACGCCCCACCCTCGTCGGCTCCTAGTTCCCAGGTACTCCCGTTTTCGGCTG
>JBGTNX010000105.1:0-8383 GCA_041742825.1 Acidimicrobiia bacterium
CAGCCGAAAACGGGAGTACCTGGGAACTAGGAGCCGACGAGGGTGGGGCGTTCCCACCAACGGCACTCGATCTCCCAGCTCGAGGGACCTCTCCCTCCTACCTCCCGGCCCTTCCGGGCCGGCAGGAACCAACCTCGGCGCAAGCGGGAGGACAGCCGAAAACGGGAGTACCTGGGAACTAGGAGCCGACGAGGGTGGGGGGATCCCACCAACGGCACTCGATCTCCCAGCTCGAGGGGTCCTCTCCCTCCTACCTCCAGCCGCCTATTCGGCGGCTGCAGGAACCAACCTCGGCGCAAGCGGGAGGACAGCTGGCGGGGAACAGTTCTAGATCTTGGGGACTTTGAAGCCTGACTTTTCTATTACGTGGTCTCGGGCTTCGCTGGTCATCCGTTTCACTGCGGGCCAGTCGACGTGGAGCAGTTTGCCGTTTTGCTTCATGAGGCGTCCGGCGATCACCACTGTGTCGACGTTGCTGGTATCCATTCCGGTGACGACGGCCGTGAGCGGGTCGTTGAGCGGCGTCACATTCATCCGGTCGGTCCGGAGCATGACGATGTCTGCCTCCTTGCCCGGGGTCAGGGTTCCCACTTTGTCGTCGAGGCCGTTGGCCCGGGCACCCTCCACCGTGGCGCAAAGCAGGACTTCCAGTGCGGTGAGGGCCGGTCTTCCGGCGCTCTGAGCCTGTACCCTCTGCAGACCGAACACAGAACGCATCTGGTTGAACATGTCCCCGGGCACGTTGGTCTCGACGTCGACGCTGAGGCTCGGATAGAGCCCTCGGTTCAGAAACTTCTGAATCGGCGGCATCCCGTGACCCATCATCATCTCCACGGGGGAGGCCAGCGACACGCTGCCGCCGCTATCGACGATCATCTGGATTTCGGTGTCGTTGAGGGTGGTGCAGTGGATATAGGTGGTGTCGGGACCGAGCAGACCTGCTTCTCCCATCTCCTGCAGCTTGGCGTCCTGCCCGTAGCTACCGACACCGACGTGGGTGGAGATCCGAGCGTTGGTCTCACGGGCGAGCTTCCAATGGTCGCGGGTGATCTCGAAGTCGGTGAACTCGGGTCCCGGTGCGGCTAGAGCGAGGGTGAGCAACTGGTCCTTGGTGGAGAAGTGCTCGGTGGCAGCACGGACGAACCAACTCGGTTGCCGTTCCTCCCACTTGCCCCACCAGGGGAAACCGTAGGCAAAGACTGCCCTGAGCCCGGAATCTTCGAGGGCATGGACAACGGCGTCGGTGTGTTCCGGTGATCCCTGGATATGCGACCAGTCGAGGAGGGTGGTGATCCCTGCATCGATCGCGCCGAGCGCTGATACCAGGTTCCCCACGTAGGCGTCCTCGGGGCGGAACGCAGGTGCGAGTTTGTGGAGGACGAAGGAGATATAGCTCGTCCGCCCTTCGAGGGGGACATCGGTTCCGATATTGCGGAGCAGGCCTTCCCAGATGTGGCGGTGGGTGTCGACGAATCCGGGCATGACGATCATCCCCGTGGCGTCGATTATCTCAGCGTTCTCGGCAGTGAGACCCGGCCGCACTTCGATTATCTTGTTGCCGTCGATGAGGACATCCCCTTGCGGGAAGTCGCCGACGGCCAAGTCGAGGCTGAGCACCATGCCGCCTTTGATCAGTTTCTTGTCGGTGGGGACCACGCTGAAGTTGGTTCCCTCCGGATAGAAAGCGGGGATGGCGGTGGCCTCCTGCAGGCGGCTGCCGACTACGAGCCGCCGGGCCCGGCGGAAGTTGCGCTTGACCAATTCCTTCAGGTCTCCAACCTGGAAGAGCACGATTCCGGCGAGGACCAGGACGCCGATGATCATCAGGCCGTCGTCGGGCGACAGACCGAGGAAGGGGAGCACGGTGAGGATGAGGGCGAGAAGAAGAGAGGCAACGGTGCTGCCGATAAATGTCGCCCTTCCCCCGGCTAGAGACGCCCCACCGAGGACTGCGGCGGTGATGCTGTTGAGTGCAAAAGTAGAGCCGATCTGGGCGTTGCCGATTGGTGAGCGGGTCATGACAAAAAACGCTGCAACCGCAGAAAGAACGCTGGCGAGCAGCAGCGCACGCACTCTCACCCAGTTGGTCGGGATGCCCCCACGCTTGGCCGCCCTCTCGTCGTGTCCCACGGCTCGCACCTCGAGCCCCGAACCGGAGGAGTGGAGCCAGAGATCGGAAAGTGCGGCAAACACGACGATGCAAATGAACGCAATCGGGATCGGGCCAATGCTGGTCTTCAAGAACGCGACTACGTCGGCGCTGATGATTCCCTGTGCTGTGGGTCGCAGCGTCAGGGAGATTCCGTCGAGGATGCTGAGTGTCGCCAGCGTGGCAATGATCGAGGGGATCTTCACCCCCCTGACCAGTCCAGCGTTGACCAGGCCCAGGAGCAGACCGCAGAGGAGAACGGCTCCGGCTCCCATGAGAATTTGGGTCGCGGAGGCCTCGGCCCGAATCAGGAATGAGGCGACGACAACGCCGAGGCTGATCATCGCCCCGACTGACAGATCGAGATAGCCGACCAGGATGGCATGGGTCTGGGCGATTGCCGCGAGGGCCAGTGGCATCGCAAGGAGAAGGATGTTGGAGAGGTTCGCCTCGTTGAGGAATCCGGGGAAACGCGAGTTCGTGTAGAGGAGCAGGCCCCCGATCATCAGAACCTGGAGGACAACCGGCATCCACAACCGGAACTTGACGACCTTGCGCCACTCGTTGATGTCGCGGGCATCGCGGAACACCTTGCGGACCGCCTGGCGCGCCGCGTCGATGCGGTTGGTAGTGACGGGCGTGGTCACGTGGACTCCTGTATCGGGCTCTTCGGCATCGCCACGCCGAGCGGCGACCGCGCCGCCTTGGACATGCCCGGTCCCCTGACGATTGCCTCGACGATTCGCACCTCGTCGAGCTCGTCACCGGGAATCTCCTCGATGATCGTCCCCCGCGACATGACCAGTACCCGGTCGCAGAACCCGGCGAGCTCGATCGGGTCGCTCGACTTCACCAGGAGAGCTGCCCCGGCATCGCTGCGGGCTCGAAGTGCCTTGTAGATATCGAACCGGGACCCGACGTCGACGCCCTGAGTCGGTTCGTAGGCCAGGATGACTGATGGCTTCTTCAAGAATGAGCGCGCAACCGAGACCTTCTGCTGGTTGCCTCCTGAGAGAAATTCGACCGGTTGGTCCAACGATGGCGTCCGGATTTCGAGCTGTTCGACCAGATCGTTGACCGCTTCGCGCTCGCGGCCACGATGCAGGAGCCCTACCCGGGAGAACTTCCGGATCGACTGGATGGTTGCGTTGACCTTGACGCCGAGGACCCCCATCAAAGCTTCATTCTTTCGGTCGCCCGGCAGGAGCATGATTCCGGCGCCGATTGCCTCGTGGGTTGAGATCAAGGAGAGTTCTTTGCCGTCGCAGACCACTTTTCCGGCGCGGGGCGGAGTGCGGCCGGCGAGCGTGTCGAAGAGCTGGGGTTGACCGTTGCCTTCAGCGCCGGCAATACCGACGACCTCACCACTTTCGAGTGTGAAACTGACCGGCCCGAATGACTGGCCCTGGAGGGCGTCGACTATGAGCACCCCCCGGGCCTCGCCCCCGGTCGGAGCAGCGGGGGGGAAAGCGGCGTCGAAAGGCCGGCCAACGATCTTCTCGACGAGTTCGGGCTCTGAGGTGATGCGGGCGTCGAATGTCCCCTGGTATTGCCCGTCCCGGAGCACCGTGACCCGGTCGGCGACTTCCAATACCTCGGGGAGGCGGTGACTCACATAGACCACGCCGACACCGCGTCGTTTGCAGGCGATGACGGTGCGATGCAGCGCCTCGACTTCATCGGGCCCGAGCGCGGTTGTCGGCTCATCGAGAAGCAGCACCTTTGGGTTAGTGACCAGAGCTTTCGCCACTTCGAAGAGCTGTCGCTCCGCCAGGGTCAGAAAACCGGCGGGGGCATCCGGGAACAACTCGAGGTCGAGATCGAACTCAGCGAGCAGTTTCCGTGCCCATTTCTTGCGCCGAAAGTAAGGGGGACGTTGGTCGGGAGGCGCGGTGAAGTACAGATTGTTCTTGACCGGCTCTGCCTGTACCGAAGAGCCGTCCTGATATGCCATCGCCAGGCCCAGCATGCGGGCAAGGGACGGCGAGTCTTTGCGAAGGGGTTTGCCCCCGATCCGGATCGTGCCCAGATCGGGTTCGACAAACCCCGACGCGATTCCAAGGAGAGTCGACTTGCCCGAGCCGTTCTCGCCCACGAGAGCATGGATCTCGCCGGCGCGGCATTCGAAGCTGACGTTGGTCAGCGCACGGACTGCCCCGAACTGGCGGGACACGCCCACCAGTTCGAGTACCAGTTCTTTCGTCTCTCCTCGTGAATCGCTGTCGCTCATCAGCCTCCGAACATCAAGGCCAGGACTTCGTCCGGCACCAGCGAGGTGCCTGAAACGACTTCGTTGACCCGATCCGGGTTGCAGTCGGCTTCGGTCACTTGCCGCATGACATGGGGCACGACTACCTCACCGGGCACGTCAGCGCCTGCAAGCGCCAGCATCGCCGTGGTGACACCGGTTCTCGCCTGGAAGTTTCCTCCAGCCGAATACCAGATGTTGTAGGTCGGTTCGGCACGCTCTGCCCAGTCGCAGAACAGAGTCTGCTCGTCGGTGCGTAGGGCGATCGTCGTGTTCTCCACCGGCACGTTGAGCTCGTCGTACGCCTGGAGGGCTGTGTACAGCCCGTCGGAGTACTCGTATGCCCATCCCGAGATGTCCGGCGTGGTCGTGAGAAGACCTCTGACCGCGTCGAGGGCAAACGTGTTCACCCAGTAGGTGTCACCTGTTGTGGAGTTCTCGTTGGCCGGTGGGTTCACCAGTGTCACTCCGTCGCCGAGGGCGGGAATTGCACACTGCTGCCAACCGAGGGACAGCGCGTTGCCAGGTGTTCCACCAAGCATTCCGACGTTGCCGCTGCCGACGCCTTCGTTGAGCACTTCGGCGAAGCTCTCGCCGAGGGCACAAAGGTCCTCGCCGACCACGGAGGTGTAACCCTCGCCTGGAACGAGCGCGCCTTCCTGTCCCGGGAGGCCGACATAGCCCGCCGAGAAGGAGATGTAGGGGATGCCTGCAGCTTCGGCCTCGGAGACCGCGGCTGCCAGCGCTACGCCGACATCGGGATAGCCGACAATGAAGTCGACCTGACGCTGAATCAGGAATCGGATGTCATTTGCATGCACTTCCGGGTCCTGGTTGAAGTCGGCGGCCGTCGAAACGATGGCACCGATCTCGGGATACGTGAGCGCCTGGAGGATTGCCTCCATGTGGCTCACTCCGCGCCAGACGTTGACCGTGTCGCCTCCGCCGTCCGCATAGCCCATGACGAGCTCGCCACCGCTTCCGGTGTCGCATTCCTGGTTGCTCCAGCATTCCATCGCCTTGTCGATGGTGGCTTGGTCCAGGTCCTGGCTGGCTCGCGCCACAGATGCGAGGATGATGTTCCAGCTGTCCTCGTCGGATGGTTCCACCGGTCCGAGTGCTCTCTCGACGAGAGCGAGATCGGCTGCTGATGGGTCCTCCCCGAACTCAACCAGCGGGTTGTCACCCTCGGCCGAGGTGGTCGTGGTTTCGCCCATGTCCTCGGTCGTGGTGGTCTCGCCACCGCCGGCCGTTGTTGTCGTCTCGCCGGCCGCGGTTGTGGTCGTGTCGCCGGAATCTCCGGAGCACGCCGCCAACACCATCGACATTGTGGCGATGAGGGCGATGATCTTTATTCGTCTCAATTTCCTCCTCCAAATGGGCTTTGCGCCCGTGGGTTTTACTTTCAGATGTTGAAGTCGTCGGGGTCGTTGGGTCTCCTTTCTCAACCTGGCCCGTCGTCTGAACTGTCGTTTTGTTGTCTTCGGGTGGCTTCGGGTCTTCGCCGCTCGCGGAGCGTTCGCTCCACGGCTTTGATGATCCGATCACCCGAAACCAGCATCCCGCCGATGATGACCACGCCGAACACGACGAACTGGAGCGCGGTCGGCAGGCCCAGTGCGCGCATCATGGAGTTGAGGCCCGTGAGGAAAAAGGCGGCGGAGAAGGTGGAGAGAGGGCTGGCCAGGCCTCCGCTCAGGGAGGCGCCACCTATCACAACGGCTGCGATCGGCCCGAGCAGGTAGGGAGATCCGATGTTCACGCCCGGGTTGCGCAGTTGTCCAGCGAGAGCCACTCCGGCAATTGCGTAGAGGCACCCGGCGACCACATAAACCATGATCTGGTTCATCGTCACCCGGATGCCGACCACGTTGGAGGCGACCGGGTTCGCTCCGACCACCTGAAATCTGCGCCCGACCGTGGTGTAGCGAAGGGCGAGAATGATCATGACCGTCACTCCGACACCAATCCAGAAAATCGGGCTAACCCCGAAGATCCGCGTCGACGCCCAGTCGGAGAAGCCGGTCGGCACCGCGCTCTGCACCGGGAACGATCGTGAGTAGCGGCTCACCACTCCTGTAACTACCTGTCCCATCGCCAGCGTGACGATGAGAGCGTTCAGCTTGAACCCGCCAATCAGGATTCCATTGACCAAACCGATGACAGCGCCGACGCCAACAGCCGTCAGGATTGCCACCCAGATACGGTCGTTCGACTGCTGGCCGACTCCGGCCATGATCATCGCGGCGAGGGTCAGTGTCCCGGGGACACTGAGGTCGATCCCTCCGGTCATGATCACCAGCATCTGGCCGAGGGCGGTGATGGCGAGCAAGGCACCCGCCGGTGCGATTGCAGCCAGTGCCACTCCGCCGAGGGTGGCCGGTGCCCAGATCGAGGCGACGATGAGGAGCAGGCCGAGAGCCAGATATACCGGCATGTAGCGGGACGCAACGACGAAAGAGGTGAGGGTCGACGACGGGACCCGGGTGATCGTCATCGAGAGCCTCCCGCGAGATTGGCGGCGGCGAGCATTCCTGAGGCCTCGGCGACACGTTGCCTGGCGTCATTCGCCAGCTTGCGTGCCCTATCCAGGTCTGCATCGAGGTGACCGTCACGAAGGACGGCCTTTCCGGCGACGAGGACCAGGTCGACATTCGATGTGTCCATTCCCCAGACGACGGCACCGATCGGGTCGTTGATCGGGTGGATGTTGGGGCGGTCGGTGCGCAAGACGATGACGTCTGCCTGTTTCCCCGGCTCGAGTGATCCTGTCACGGCGTCGACACCGGCCACTCTGGCACCGCCCGACGTTGCGTATTTGATGACCTGACGGGTGTTGAGTAGCTGGGGGAGCCCGGCCTTGCCGGCCAACTTGAGGTCGAACATCGTGGCGTGCTGGATCGAGTTGGTCGCCCGCATCTGGGCGAAAATGTCTCCGGGTGCTAGCGTCTCGTCGTCGACACCGAGACCGGTGACGATCCCGCCGTCGATGACGCCCTGAATCGGCGGCGTTCCCCGGCCGGAGGCCATGTCGGAGGCTGGCGTCAGTGAGAGCCTGGCGCCGCTCGAGGAGATCGCCTGAAGTTCAGAATCGTCGAGGTGTGAGCCGTGCACGAGAGTGACTGAGCTATCGAGCAGTCCGAGATCGGCAAGGGCAGGTATCTCGCCCCTGCCCGGTGCGGTGCCGACGTGGGCGTGAGTGCGGAGGCCGGAGCGCCGGGCGTCACCCCATGCGGTCGCGACGGCTCGAGGATCTATCCCGTTGACCGTGCCCGGCCCGTATGCAATTGTTGTCAGGTCGTTGCCCCCGGCATCCGGCGGCGGCACGGCGTTCCCCCCACTCTCAGCCCATTGCGGTTTTGCCGGCACGAACACCGACCTGATACCGGAATCGGCGTGTGCCTGCAGTGCGGCGGAGGTGTGTTCAGCACTCAAACTTATATCCGACCAGTCGACCAGGGTGGTGATACCTGATTCCAGGGCCCCAAGCAGGCCGATGAGCGTGCCTGCGTAAACGTCTTCGGGCCCATAGTTGGCACCGAATGTGCTGGCCGAGACCGAGTAGGCACCGTCTCCTAGGTTGCGAAACAGCGACTTCCAAACATGCCGGTGGGTGTCGACAAACCCGGGCATAACAATTGCGTTTGCGGCTTCGATCACCTCTGAATCGCGAGAGCGGATACCGGTGCCGACCTCGACTATCGATCCGTCCTCGATGAGCAGGTCGGCTTCGTTGAAGTTGGGGGTTCGCTCACCCATGGTGAGGACGCAACCCCCGCGAATCAGGATCTTCGATTTCACACCCGGCTCCGGGCGTCAACCGACTCGAGCACGGTCGTGGTGATCCGTTCGACCGAGGGGAGCGCCAGGTCCTCGAGCGAGGCGGCGGAGGGCAGCGGGATGTGGGGGGTGGTGATCCGGATACTCGGGCCATCGAGGTCCCAGAAGACCTCCTCACCGACGATGGACACGACTTCGGCGCCCCA
>JBGTNX010000106.1:0-15045 GCA_041742825.1 Acidimicrobiia bacterium
ACGGGAGACGAGGTTTACCTCGAAGAAGATGAGGAGGATTGATCCCCAGCAACAGCAGCGGCTGGCTTCTTGCCAGCCCTCCGGACACCAATGGAAGGCCCCTGACTCCGCCCGCTTCCCATTTGGTACCAGCGCCCGGAGGGCTGGCAATGAGCCAGACCAGAGAAGAAGAAGGAATGGGCTATCACCGACCCGCCCTGGTGGACGAAGTGATTGAGCTGATCAGGCCAGTGCTGCCTGGCGTTGTGATCGATGCCACCTTCGGTGGAGGCGGCCACAGCAAAAGCATGATCGAAGAATTCGGAGACGACGTGGAAGTTATCGGAATCGATCGGGACCCAGAAGCCGTCTCCAATGGCGTCGGGCTTGGCGTCCGCGTGATCGAAGCCAACTTCTCCGAGGTGGGTGAAGTCGCAGCCAGTTCATCGGTGACACCCGCCGCTGTCCTTTTCGACTTCGGGGTCTCCTCACATCAATTCGACCGGCCGGAGCGAGGCTTCTCCTACCGCAATGACGGGCCGCTCGACATGAGAATGGGTCCGGACGCTGCAACAACTGCCGGAGAAATCGTCAACGAGTGGCCGATTGCGGAGCTCACCCGGATCATCAGGCGGTACGGCGAAGAGCCGATGGCCCGCCGAATTGCCTCCGCGATCGTCGATGCCCGCCCACTGGAGAGCACCTCCCGGCTTGCTGACGTCATCGCCGGAGCACTTCCCCAAGCCCGGCGACGCGCTGGCCACCCTGCCCGCCGAACCTTCCAGGCAATCCGGATCGCAGTCAACAGCGAGTTGGAAGCAATCGAATCGGGCCTCGACAGCGCTATTGGCGCCCTCGAGCCCGGGGGCCGGGTCCTCGCCATCAGCTACCACTCCCTCGAGGACAGAATCGTCAAGCGCCGCTTTGTCGCCGGCGCCGAAGGATGCACCTGCCCGCCGGGCCTCCCTGTGTGCGGGTGCGGGAATTCAGCCTCACTGCGCATTCTGACCAGGAAACCGATCCGCGCCACGGAGGGCGAAGTCCAATCCAACAAAAGGGCGCGGTCGGCCTTGCTCCGCGCCGCCGAGAAGGTTGCGGCGTGAGCGCTCGCCCGCAGAAAGCAGCACAACCCGAAGGCGGGCTGCGGGTACTGCGTGGCAGGAAGCTGCGCAGGCCGGCCATTGCGCCGTGGATGATCATGGCCTTGGTCGGTGTCACCGCCTTTCTCGGCCTCGTTTTCGCCAGGACGTCTCTCGACAATTCCGCCTTCGAGCTCGCCGAGCTCGACATCGCGATCGTGGAGCAGACAGAGATCAACCGCAACCTGAACATCGAGATCGCCGGACTGGAGAATCCGGCCCGCATCGCCCCTCTTGCCGAGGAGATGGGTCTGATCATCCCCGAGGAGACACATCAGATCCTTGTCGATCTCGACCGGGACGCGCCGCAGGTAGTTCAGGCATCACAAGAGGGAACGCAGTGATCACCCGTCTACGCGCTGGAGCCGGGCTCACGAACGGGGCATCGAGCCCCGGTTGTGAGGAGCTCCCGCTGAGCTCCTGACGTGGCCGTGGTCACACTCCGGCGCGGGATCAACCCGCAACGGGCTCGTCTCGCGCTGATCGGCATCGTGCTCCTCCTGGCCTGGGGCGTTGTAGCCTGGCGACTGGTCCAGGTCCAGATCGTGATGGGCCCCGATGTCGCCGAACGCGGGCTCCAACAACGACTGGTCTCAAACCCCCTTCCCCCGCAACGCGGAAAGATCTTCGACCGCAACGGCGACTTGCTGGCGATGACAGTTGAGAGTGAGAGCCTGTTTGCGGTCCCGGGCCAGGTCGAGGAGCCGTTGTGGGTCGCCCAGCAATTCGGGACCCTGCTCGGGGTCGATCCTGATGTTCTCTACGAGCGGTTGACTTCGGACAAGGACTTCGTGTACATCAAACGCCAGGTAGATGCCGTTATCGCCGATGAGTTGCTCGCCCTGGAGGTGAGAGGGGTCTATTCCCGCCCGGAGCCGACCCGTGCATATCCCGCAGGCGATGTTGCGAGCCATGTGGTCGGATTCGTCGACATCGATGGGGTCGGCCAGGAGGGTCTCGAGATCATCTACGAGGACGGGCTGCGCGGGATACCCGGAAGTGAGCTCTACGAGCGGGACAAGGACAACGTGCCGATCCCGCAAGGATTGAGCGAGATCGTTCCGGCTGTTCCCGGTGTCGACCTCCATACGACCATCGACCTCCCGCTCCAGTACCAGGCCCAGCAGGCCTGTCTCGATATGGTCGAAACCGCCGACGCCGAAGGTTGTTGGGTGGTGGTCCTCGAGGTGGAAACAGGGGCGGTGCTGGCGATGACAGGTGCCCCATCCTTCGACCCGGAAACCCGCCAGGCGACGGATGGCTCCCCGTTTTCCAACTTCAACGTACGCGGCATCTACGAGCCGGGGTCAACTCAGAAGCTGATCACGTTCGCCGCCGCCATCGAGACCGGGGCGGTTCAGGTGGGGACGATCTTCCCTGACATCGCTGACGTGATCGAACTCACCGAAGGTGCCTGTGAATCCGACGACGACAACATCCACGGTTGCTATCGCGACTTCGACGAGCACGAAACTGTGGATATGACCGTCGAGGACATCTTCGTGCAGTCGTCGAATGTGGGCACCATCAACGTCGCCGAAGTCCTCGGCGAAGAGCGGATGGTCGAATACATCAGGGCCTTCGGGCTCGGAACTCCCACAGGCGTCGATTTCGGGGCCGAGGCCACTGGCCTGCTCAACTTTGCGGCCGGCTGCGAGACCTGTTGGGCATCGGGTGCGATCGGTTACTCGGTGGCGGTGACCCCGTTGCAGATGGCGGCTGCCTATGCAGCCATCGGCAACGACGGGATCTGGACGACGCCTCACATCGTTTCATCGACAGTGGATGCACAGGGAAGCACCGAGGTTGCCGGTATCGAGACTCGATCCGTGGTTTCTCCGGAGACTGCGGCGCTCATGCGCGAGCTTCTCGCCGGTGTTGTCGAGCGGGGCACAGGCCAGAACGGGCAGGTTGACGGCTATCGAGTGGGCGGCAAGACCGGGACCGCCAACAAACTCGGTGACGATGGCCGTTACGTGAAAGCAACCCGGGCGAGCTTTGTCGGCATGGCGCCGATCGACGATCCGAAAGTCGTGGTTGCAGTCGTCGTCGACGCGCCCTCGCACGAATATCGGACCGGGGGCGCCTCAGCTGCTCCGGTGTTTGCCGAGGTAATGGAGCACGCGCTCCACAGGCTGGGAGTAACTCCCGATGGGCTCGAGTAAGTCGTTAGCGGAACTGGCAGAGGCAGTACAGGGAAGTGTCATTGGAATTTCTGAAACTCGTGTTCATGACGTCACCCACGATTCTCGTCAGGCTGGTCCGGGCACGCTTTTCGTTGCGATCGCCGGAACGGAGTTCGACGGCCACGATTTTGTCGATCACGCGTTCCGCGCTGGGGCCGAAGCGGTCTGTGTCGAGCGACGACTCGTCTCAGACGTCAACCAGCTCATCGTCGGAGACACAAGAGAAATACTTGGCCAGCTAGCCGCCGAAGTTCATGGCCTTCCCTCGGATTCCGTAGATGTGATTGGTGTCACCGGCACCAACGGAAAGACCACAGTCACCCACTACGTCGAGTCGCTTCTCGGGCTCTCCGGGTTCAGGACGGGGATCATCGGCACGATCGCCACCCGCATCGGCGATGAATCGCTGCCCTCCGTGAGGACCACCCCGGAGGCTTCCGATTTCCAGCGCCTGCTCGGGCGGATGCGCGATGCCGGTGTGGCCAAGGCGGCTGTAGAAGTGTCCTCCCATGCTCTCGACCTGCACCGTGTCGACGGAACCCGTTTCGCAGTTGCGGCCTTTACCAACCTCTCCCGGGACCACCTCGATTTCCATCGCTCGATGGAGGCGTACAGATCTGCCAAGGAGAGGTTGTTCACCGACTTCGAGATCGGGACCGCCGTGTTCAATATCGACGATGAGACCGGGAACGCTCTTGCGGCAAACTTCTCAGGTGAGAAGCTGACAGTCGGAAAAGGTGGGGACTTCGTTGTCACTGCCGTCGAATCGGTTTCGACCGGGACCGAATTCGAAATGGTGACTCCGGATGGGGTCTTTTCGGCGACAGCGGCGGTTCACGGTCGGTTCAACGTTTCAAATTTGATTGTTGCGATCGCCAGCTCGGCCGCAGTCGGCGCGCCGGTTGGCGGCCTTGTCGACCACCTCGGCGACATCGTGCAGGTGCCAGGCCGTTTCGAAATCGTCTCCCGGGAGGGTCAGCCGACAGTTGTCGTCGACTACGCCCACACGCCCGACGGGATTGCGATGGCGGTGGCCACCGGCCGTGAGATGGCGTCGGGGAAATTGATCGCAGTGTTCGGTGCCGGCGGAGACCGCGACCGGGCAAAACGCCCGCTTATGGGTGAGGCTGCGTCAGCGGCAGATGTTCTCGTCGTCACCAGCGACAACCCCCGCTCGGAAGACCCGGAGCGGATCATCGACGACGTGATGCAGGGGGTCACCACCGGATCAGCCCGACAGAGTGACCGACGAAAGGCGATTGCCGAGGCGATCGGCATGGCCGGAGCCGGCGATGTCGTCCTGGTCCTGGGCAAGGGTCACGAGGCGGGCCAGGAGATCGCCGGTGAGGTCCGGCCCTTCGACGACAGGGAGATTGCCCGAGAGGCGCTGAATCTTTTGTGGAAGTCCGCCAATTATGGCTCTGATTCAGGGAGCATGGGCCAGTGATTTCTCTGCTTATCGCCGCCGGGGTCTCTTTGGTCGTGTCGATCATCGGAACGCGGTTCGCTATCGGGTTTTTCCGTCGCCGCTCCATCGGCGAATTCATCCAGGAGGAAATCGCCGGGATGCACGCCCACAAGCAGGGCACGCCGACCATGGGCGGGATCGTCTTCGTCGGGGCTGCGATAATCGGATATGCGGTCTCGCACCTCCGGATCTGGACTCCTTCCGGTTTCGAGTTCGAGGTCCTCGAGTTCGCCCCGGGTGGACTCCTCGCGATCTTCGCCCTGACCGGAATGGCCCTCGTCGGTTTGGCCGACGACTGGATCAAGCATTCGAATCGGCGCAGCCTCGGGCTCTCCAAGATCGCAAAGTTCGGCGGTCAGCTCGGAATCGCCGCCCTCTTCGCCTGGGGAGCGACTTCAGCCGGGGTGGTCACCGAGATCTCTTTCGTCCGCCCCCTGGGGATCGACCTCGGGGTCTTCTTCGTGATCTGGGTCCTCTTCATGCTGACGGGAGCGGCAAACGGTGTGAACCTGTCCGACGGAATGGACGGTCTCGCCGCCGGCTCCTCGGTACTCGTCGTGGCGTCGTTCACCGTCATCGCCTTTTGGCAGTTCAGGAACCAGGCCCCGTTCCGGGACCCCGGTTTCTACCAGGCGGTAGACCCGCTGGAACTCGCGGTGGTGTCGGCGGCGATGTTCGGGGCGATTCTCGGATTCCTGTGGTGGAACGCGCCGCCGGCGCAGATAATGATGGGCGATGTCGGGTCGCAGGGCATCGGTGGAATGCTCGCTGCCCTCGCTCTGTTGACCAACACCCAACTCCTCCTCGTGATACTCGGAGCCATCTACGTGGCTGAAACGTTGTCGGTGATCCTCCAGGTGGGGAGTTTCAAGCTGACGGGGAAGCGAATCTTTCGAATCACCCCGATCCATCATCACTTCGCCTTTGGTGGTTGGCCGGAAACGACTGTCGTAATCCGCTTCTGGATCCTCACCGGGATCGGAGTCGCGTTGGGTCTGGGCCTCTTCTACGCCGACTTCCTCAGGCTCGAGGGAATTCTGTGAGCAGCCGGGTCCTCATCCTCGGCGCCGGGGTCTCCGGCCTTGCTGCGGGCCGTCTCGCCGGACGCCTCGGGCACAGTGTGACCCTGTTCGACCAGGAGCCGTCAGCCGAGGCTTACGAGACCGGACTGGGCATCGCTTCGGGGCCCTGGGACCCGGTTCTGGTCGGTGGAGTCGACTTCGTCATCAGCTCACCAGGCTTCTCCGAGCGGTCCAGGCCGGTCGTAGACTGCCTCGAAGCCGGCTTGCCGGTATTGAGCGAGATCGAGTTCGCCTCTCGCTGCACGACGATCCCAATGGTTGCGATCACCGGGACCAACGGCAAGACAACCGTTACCGAGGCAACGGCTCTGATGCTCAACGAATCGGGTATCGACGCGCCGGCCACGGGAAACATCGGGTTCCCACTCTCCGATTTCGTCGACGGGCCACATGACGCGCTTGTCGTGGAGGTCTCGAGCTTCCAGCTGCGCTTTGTCGAGACTTTTCATCCGGTGGCAGCTGCTGTCACAAATGTCGCAGTCGATCATCTCGATTGGCACGGCTCGCCCTCGGGATATGCCTCTGCCAAGCGGAACATCTACATGAACCAGGTCGAAGAAGACTTGCTCGTGTATGACTGTGACGATGAAGGTGCGGTAACCCTCATCTCCGGAGCCCGGAGCGAGCGCTTCCAGGTCTCGGGCCGCCGTCTCCCCGAAGGCGGCGGGGGGGTGGACAAAGGCTTCCTCGTCGTTGGAGACATGAGTGTGCCAGTCGGCGATTTGGAGCTCAACGACCCGATCCACCTCTCGAATCTGGCCATGTCCGCGGCCCTGTCGCTGTGGATGGGGGCCGTTCCGGCGGCCGTGGAGCGCGCCGCCGTCGCCTACCGGCCTGGAGCGCATCGGCGTCAGGTGGTCTCAGTCATGGACGGGGTCACATGGATCGACGACTCCAAAGCAACCAACCCTCATGCCGCCCTGGCATCGATCAAGTCGCATGACAGTGTGATCCTCATTGCCGGAGGACTGGCCAAAGGCACCGAAGTTGGAGTTCTCGGAGAGGAGCCCAACCTCAGACTGGTCCTGGGCATCGGTGAGGCGGGACCCGACATCGTTGCCCGGGCGGGAAGTATCGGTGAGCTTGCCGGAACGCTGGAAGAAGCGGTCAGGATCGCACATTCGCGCGCCCGTGACGGAGACACCGTCCTGCTTGCTCCCGGTGGCGCCAGTTTCGATCAGTTCTCGTCGTACGGGGAAAGAGGAGACCGCTTCCAGGAGCTGGTTCTCGAGCTCGCAGGGGATAGGACGCGGACATGAGCTCGAATGTGACTTCGATCTCGAGGGTGCGCGCTGCCGCCCGAGACAAGGCGGAGATGGCACGGGTCAACAACAGGTCTGCAACCGCGCTCCTCGTCGTAGCTGTGGTCCTGATCGTCATCGGATTGGGATCGACACAATCGGCTTCCTCAGTGGTCGGGATCGACCAGGCCGCGGACCGGTTCTTCTTCTTCAAACGCCAGCTGATCGGCGTCGGGGTGGGCACGATTGCACTCCTGATCACGAGCCGCATCGACTACAGGATCTACCGAAAGCTCGGCGCCCCGCTGTTCATCGTCTCTGTGGTCTTGCTTTTCGCAGTTCCCTACGTGAGCCCTGTCATCGGTGGTGCCCAGAGGTGGATCCCACTGCCGGGTTTCAACCTCCAGCCTTCCGAACTGGCAAAGCTCGGGGTGGTCCTGACTCTGGCGGTGGTGCTCGATCGCAAGGCCCATCTCCTCACCCGCTTCTGGCACTTCGCGGTTCCGGTCCTCGTCATCGTCGGATCGGTCGGGTTCCTGATGTTGAAACAACCCGACCTCGGGACACTGATCGTGATCGCTGCCGCCGCTCTCGCAGTTGTGATGGCTAGCGCCACCCCCTTCCGGTATGTGGCGCTCCTCACCACCACCGCTCTTGGCGCGGCGACAATGCTTGCGTTCGCTGAGACATACCGACTTCGCCGTCTCGACGGCTTTCTCGACCCTTGGGGTACGGCATCGGATCAGGGCTACCAGCTGGTGCAGGGTTACTACGCACTATCCGACGGTGGTCTCTTCGGGGTCGGCCTCGGGGCAAGCCGGGCCCGCTGGTTCTATCTTCCCAATGCCCACACAGACTTCATCTTCGCAATCATCGGCGAGGAAACGGGCCTGATCGGCTCGCTCACCGTCGTCGGGCTCTTTGCTGTTCTCGCCTGTGCGGGTTGGATCGTCTCCTTCCGCGCCCCGGACAGTTTCGGGAGGATGGTGGCGGCAGGCATAACTGTGTGGCTGTCGTTCCAGGCGTTGGTCAACATCGGTGGTGTGCTCGGCTTGCTCCCGATCACCGGGATCGCTCTGCCCTTTGTCTCCTTCGGAAGCGCCGCACTGATCGTGTCGATGGCAGCGCTCGGGATCCTGGTCAATATCGCACAGCAGGGTGTTCCGGCAGCGAAGAAGTGAAATGGGATTCGTAGTAGCTGCTGCCGGGACCGGAGGTCATGTATACCCGGGCCTGGCGGTCGCCGAGGCCCTGGTCGAAGCGGGAGTCGACCGGTCTGAGATTCTCACCATCGGTGGTGATCGGGTGGAATCGACTGTGTTTCCCGAAAACGGCTTCGAGTTTCTCCAACTCGAGTTGCGCGGACTGAAGCGCAGTCTTTCGCCGAAGAACCTGACGTTGCCTGCTGTGGTCCTCAAGGCACGCAAGCGGGTGGCAGAAGAGTTGGCGAATCGGAACGTGGGAGCTGTCCTCGGCATGGGTGGCTATGTGACCGTGCCCGTGGCTATGGCCGCCCAACGGACCGGGACACCGCTCATCGTCTCGGAGCAGAACGCAGGCGCCGGACTGGCGAATCGGATTGCCGCCCGTTGGGCCGAACGGGTATTCGTCTCGTTTCCCGACACCATCGGGCTGCCCGGAGCCGAGTGGGTCGGCAACCCCGTGCGCTCCAGCATTTCGAATTTCGACCGGGCGTCACTGCAGGCGAAGGCCTGGAGCTATTACGGCCTCGACCCCGATGTCTTCGTCCTGGGTGTATTCGGAGGCTCGCTCGGAGCACGCGTGATCAACGAGGCAGTAGCCGGAGCGCTGCATCATTGGGACGGCCCGCCCCTGCAGGTGGTCCACCTCGTGGGGAGGGCCCATTCAGATGATTACGCGGAGAGGGAGGCGTCGGTGCGATGGGTCCGGAAGGGTTTTGAGGGCCGCATGGACCTCTTCTTCGCAGCATCGGACCTCGTGCTCGCCCGGGCGGGCGGTGCGGTTGCCGAGATATCCGCAACAGCCACCCCTTCGGTACTCGTCCCGGGTGAGTTCGGGTCGACAGGACATCAAGCGGAGAACGCCGCCTACCTCGAGAACGCCGGCGCTGCGGTTGTGGTCCCTGAAAGCGCCCTGGCCTCCCTGCAGTCGGTATTGACCCACATGATGTCGGATCCTGCGCGGCTGGCCGCCATGTCCCAAGACGCCCTGGAGGTGGCACGCCCCGATGCCGCAAAGGCAATTGCCGAAGCCATGATTGAGGCATCAAGATGAAACTCGATTACGACCACATCCATATCGTCGGTGCCGGTGGGGCGGGAATGAGTGCAATCGCCAAAGTCCTGGTCGGCCTGGGCCACGAGGTCTCCGGATCCGACATCAGAGGTGACGCCACGCTGAGCCGCCTGGGAGACTTCGGCATCGATGCCTACCCGGGAAGCGACCCGGAAAAGGCACGTCAGGCAGACCTGGTTGTCGCCTCGTCAGCAGTGCCCGAGCGAGACCCGGAGTTACTGGCGGCCTCCGCTGCCGGCAAGTCGGTCTGGCGACGGCCACGCTTGCTCGGCGCCATCACCGCTTCGGTGCCGACAATCGGCGCCACCGGCACCCACGGCAAGACCACAACCACGGCGCTCCTCGTGATGACGCTGCGCGCACTCGGGCTCGACCCGTCTTTCATCGTCGGTGGTGACATCTCCAGCCTCGCCACAAATGGCCACTACGGGCAGTCGGATCTGCTGGTTGTCGAGGCCGATGAGGCCTTTCGCACCTTCGAGCACCTGACGTTGCAGGGCCTCGTCGTCACCAACGTGGAGCCCGAGCATCTCGAGCACTTCGGGTCCGAAGACGAGATGAGGCGATCCTTTGTTACGGTTGCAGCAGCCGTGGCTGGTCCGGTAGTGGCATGTGCTGACGACCCCGGCTCCGCCGATCTCGCCCGGCAGACCGCTTCGGTCACGTACGGAGTGTCGGAATCTGCCGACTGGAAGATCGTTCATCTGGTCCCGACCGGTGGCGGTACCCGGTTCACCCTGGTTGGGCCTTCAGTGACGGTAGAAGTGACGTTGAGCCGGCCCGGTGCCCATGTCGCCCTCAACGCTGCCGGCGCTCTCGCCCTGATCGGTGAGATGGGCATGGACGTCGTTGCGGCCGCAGCGGGCCTCGAGGAATTCACCGGGGTTGGACGCCGCTGGGAGCATCGGGGGACGGTCGGCGGCGTGACTCTGATCGACGACTACGCACATCACCCCACAGAAGTGGGAGTCAATCTGCGAACGGCGAAAGAGTGGCACGACGGCCGGGTGTGGGCGGTGTTCCAGCCGCACCTCTACACCAGGACCGAGCGGTTCTCCGCCGAGTTCGGCGAGGCTCTCGCTATCGCCGACCGGGTCGTGGTGACCGATGTCTACGGATCCAGAGAAACGCCGATACCCGGCATCAACGGCGACCTAGTCGCCGAAGCGGTCCGGGCAAGCGGGGGACAGGTCGAATACATCCCGCACCGGATCGACCTGGCCCGGTTCCTCTCCGAAAATGTTGCTCCAGGCGATCTCGTCGTCACCATGGGCGCAGGCGACATCACCCTCGTACCCACCGAATTGGCCCTCCTCCTGGCCGAGCGAAGCGACCGATGACTGTCGAAGCGCTCGTCCACGAGGGGCTCCTCGAAGAGAATGTTCCCCTTGGCCCCCTGACCACCTACAAGTCAGGCGGACCATCCCGGCTCTACGCGCGCCCCGATGGTCCCGGCGAGCTCTCCAGGGTCGCCGCCGCGATCCACGGCCTCGACCTTCCGATACTCGTCCTGGGCCGCGGCTCCAACCTCCTCGTGGCAGACGTCGGCTTCGATGGGGTCACCATCCACATGGGGAGCGGTTTTGCAGAGATCTCCTACGACGGCCTCGAGGTCACAGCCGGCGCCGGAGCGCCGCTGCCCCGGGTGGCGAGGGGGAGTGTCGACGCCGGTATCGCCGGCCTCGAATTCCTGGTGGGAGTGCCCGGATCCGTCGGCGGCGCGGTCCGCCAGAACGCAGGCTGTTTTGGTATCGAGGCCGTCGACCGGTTGGTCAGCGCCGGCATCGTCGCCATGACGTCGGGTGACAGATTCACTTTGGGCGTAGACAAACTCGGCCTGGGTTATCGGCAGAGCAATCTGAAGGCGGACTGGGTTGTGGTGTCGGCCGTATTCGCAGGCACCGGCGGCGACGTCAGCGAGAGCGCCGACGAGCTCCGCAGGATCACCCGTTGGCGCAAGGAGAATCAGCCGGGAGGTACTCTCAATGCGGGCAGTGTCTTCAAAAACCCGCCCGATACAACCGCCGGATACCTGATCGACAACGCAGGGCTCAAGGGATTCGCAATGGGAGAGGTGTCGGTATCGGAAAGACACGCGAACTTCTTCGTCGCCACCCAGCGGGCCACCAGTCGGCAAATCCGCGACCTCATCTTCGAAGTGCGCCGGATTGTCGTAGAGCGCACCGGAGTCCTGCTGGAACCGGAGATCCAGATGGTGGGTTTCAATGATGACGATTGATCCCCGACTTGCCGACCGACGCCGCGATGTCGCCGAAGACCGCGCTCGTAGGAACGTCAGCCGCATCCTCCGCATCCTCGCCGTCCTGGCGGTATTGGGCGGCATCGTCTGGCTACTGCTCTCTCCAACATTCAGCGTCGCTGCAGTCGAAGTTTCCGGCGTGCAGTCCAGCGAGACCGGTGCTGTTCTCACCGCGAACAAGGTTGTCGTGGGCAGGCCACTGATTCTGATCCGTCCCGGTGATGTCGAAGCCGACCTGCGAGCAGATCCTTGGGTGAAGGAGGCGAGCGTGAGCCTGGACTGGCCCAAGGGGGTAATCGTCGCGGTGTCAGAGCGTTCGCCTGTGGCCTGGGTGGAGACCGCCGACGGCTGGTATAGCCGCGCCGTTGACGGCGTTGCCCTCTCCGGTGAAATGGAGCCGGACGACACCATGGGCCAGATCCGGTTGCCTTCGGTCTCAGCCGCGAGCGCGGTGGAGTCTCCGCTCGTGCTCGGAGCCCTCGAGTTCATCGAGACCCTTCCGGTTGCGCTGTCATCGAACGCAGTTGTCGACGAGCGCTCCGGCGAGCTCTGGGCCGTGGTCGGGGGTTTCGAAGTCCGGTTGGGCCGACCGGTGGAGATGGCCGACAAGGCCCTCAGTCTGGCCACCCTCCTCCAGGAGCCGATCGCCGTGGGCTCGGTGATCAACATGATCGCCCCGACCAATCCTGCTGTCGCACCGCCGGGCACAGGGGGGCTGGTTGACGACGAGCCTGTGACCGGGGATGACGGTGAAAGCGGAACAACTGATGACGACGGGTAGAGCAGGACAAGGGAAGTAGCCAGGATGGAGAACCTTAAACCTGTAGTAATACCTTAAACTTTTGGGGTTTACTAACTTGCCCAACAAGTGTAAACCTCTTGTTCAAGGTTCAATTTGTGGAGGTTTTGTGAGCAGTTCAACCGCGGGTTATCTCGCAGTAATCAAAGTGGTCGGTATCGGTGGCGGCGGGGTCAATGCGGTGAACCGCATGGTCGACGCCGGGGTCCGTGGGGTCGAGTTCATCGCCCTCAACACCGATGCCCAGGCGTTGTTGATGAGTGATGCTGACGTCAAGCTCGATATCGGCCGTGAGGTGACCCGCGGCCTCGGAGCCGGCGCCAACCCCGAGATCGGGAGGGCGGCCGCCGAGGAACATCGCGCCGAGCTCGAAGAGGTCCTCAAGGGCTCGGACATGGTTTTCATCACGGCCGGCGAAGGTGGAGGCACCGGCACCGGAGGCGCCCCGATCGTCGCTGAAGTAGCCCGCTCCGTCGGAGCCCTGACAGTTGGTGTTGTCACCCGGCCGTTTGGTTTCGAAGGCAGGCGTCGCGCCGTTCACGCCGAACAAGGCATCGAAGCACTGAAAGAGTCAGTCGACACTCTCATCGTCATCCCCAACGATCGACTCCTCGACGTCGGCGATCCCGACGCTCCGATGTCGGACACGTTCCGTCTCGCTGACGAGGTACTCATGAGCGGAGTGACGGGTATCACCGATGTGATCACCACCCCCGGGCTGATCAACGTCGACTTCGCCGATATCCGGACCATCATGGCTGATGCCGGCGCCGCCGTAATGGGCATCGGCCGGGCCACCGGCGAGAACCGGGCGAGCCAGGCAGCTGAGCGGGCAATTTCCTCCCCGATGCTGGAAAGCTCCATGGATGGAGCCAAGGGTGTCCTGCTCTCGGTCTCCGGCCCGACTTCGATGACCCTTCACGAAGCGACCCAGGCCGCCCGGATCGTCTCCGACCATGCCGACGAAGAGGCTGAGTTCATCTTCGGTGCAATTGTCGACGATGATCTCGGCGAGGAGATGAAGGTGACCGTCATCGCCGCAGGCTTCGATCGGCGGACCCCGAGGAAGGGGCCAATCTCTACCCCCACGTCAAACCCCTCCCGGCGCACCGGTTTCGGGACCGGTGACGACGACCTGGACATTCCTAACTTCGTTCAGGGATGATCATCCCGCCCGGTGCGGCGGGCCGTGTCGTCTTCAGCGGCGCAGGCGACGGTGACCTCGGATCGAATGCTGGATCACGGCTTGCCCTGTCACAGAGTTGTCATATCCCGAGCGAGTGGGCGACGGTGAGCCAGGTCCACGGTTCTAGGGTCATCCGGGTCGACGACGCCGGGCTCGCCGGAGAGGCCGATGCCCTCTGGACTGCGGAGCCAGGGCTTCCTCTTGCCATCTTTACCGCCGATTGCCTGGCAGTCGCCCTCCAGGCCCCGGGTGCGGCCGGAATTGCCCACGCCGGCTGGCGGGGTGCTGCTGGAGGCGTGGTGTCCCTGCTCAGGGACGCGATGGCGAATGCGGGCTTTGAGCCCGAGCGAGCTTTTATCGGGCCAGGTATCGGGCTGTGCTGTTTTGAAGTGGGTCCCGAAGTCGCAGGGCGATTCCCATCGAATCTCGCCCGAACCTCCTGGGATACGAGATCGGTTGACCTCGCCGGTGCCGTGAGCGACTCGTTGGCGGGAATCGACGTCTGGTCGGCCGATGCGTGCACGAAACACCAGTCCGGCTGGTTCAGCCATCGTTCGGACGCCACTCCCTCCCGCCAGGCGGGAATCACATGGGCTTAGACGGTTACCGCCGTGTCATGGATCGCGTCGCCGGTGCTGCGGCACGAGCGAGCCGCGACCCTTCCGACATCACCGTCGTCGCCGTTTCCAAGGGCAGGACAGTTGATGCGATCGAAGCCCTCCACGCCGAAGGGCACTTTGACTTCGGGGAGAATCGTGCCGGTGAGATGGCGGAGAAGGCAGAACAGTTGCCCGACGACATCCGCTGGCATTTCGTCGGCTCTCTCCAGTCGAACAAGGTGCGGGCAATTCGGGGGAGCACCCACCTCCTCCATTCGGTGGACCGCGCCTCATTGGCGAAGGCATGGGTCAAAGGTCTGGGCCAGCCTCCGCCCATCCTGATTCAGGTGAACATCGGCAGTGAGGAACAAAAAGGCGGGGTCGAGCCGAAACATGCGGCTGAGCTCATCGTCGAGGCGGCTTCGCTTGGTCTCGACCCTCAGGGGCTGATGGCGATACCCCCTCTCGGTGCGGTTCCTGAGGACAGTCGCCGATTCTTCGTCTCTCTCCGCGAACTTCGAGAGCGCTTGGTCACGGATGCCAATCCCCTCCGCCATCTGTCGATGGGGATGACCAACGACTTCGAAGTTGCAATTGAGGAAGGTGCTTCGATCATAAGGGTGGGACGGGATATCTTTGACTCAACTCATTAATAGGATTTGATTGATGTCTTCACTTTTTTCGAAAGCGCTCGTGTATCTGGGACTGGTCGACGAGGACCAGTCCGGCTACGACCAGGGGGACGGTGGTAATAACTCGTCGCCAGGCCCCGAGCCGTCGGAGTCGCGCCGGGTCGAGCCGCGCCGGGTCGAGCAAAGTCGCGTCGAGC
>JBGTNX010000107.1:0-6037 GCA_041742825.1 Acidimicrobiia bacterium
TGATGGGAGATCGGCGATTGTCGCTATTTCCCCCGAAGGCTCGAAGTTGCTCCAGCACCGGCGCCAAGAACGCGATGCGTTTCTGGCCCGGGCGGTCGAGTCGCTGGATGATGAGGAGCGGCTGGTGCTTGCCCGGGCAGCGGAGCTCATCGAGCGGATCACGGCCGAGGAATGACCACCCCCGGCGCCCTGCTCAGACGTACCTTCTCCGCCTTCTCGGTCCACAACTTCCGACTGTACTTCGGTGGCCAGGTGGTCTCGGTGTCAGGCACCTGGATGCAACGTATTGCGCAGTCCTGGTTGGTTCTCGATTTGACCGGCAGCGGCGTCGCTGTCGGTGCCCTCACTGCGGTTCAATTCTTGCCGATCCTGCTCCTGGCTTCGACCGGCGGACTGTTCGCCGACCGAATGAACAAACGACGCGTCCTCTACGTAACCCAGAGCATGGCTTCGCTGATCGCTCTGACACTCGCAATTCTCGTGCTCACCGACACGGTGGAGCTGTGGATGGTCTTCGCCCTTGCCCTCACGCTCGGGGTGGTCGGATCGTTCGACAATCCCGCGCGCCAGTCGTTCGTGATGGAGATGGTGGGACGCTCGAAACTCTCAAATGCTGTGGCCCTCAACTCGGTGCTGGTCAATGCCGCTCGAATCATCGGTCCCGCGGTGGGCGGAGTCCTGATTGTGACTGTCGGGATCGGCTTCTGCTTCCTGATCAACTCCGGGACCTACCTTATCTTCATAGCCGCAATCGCCGCTATGCGCAGCGACGACATCGACAGTCCCGAGCCTGAGCCCAAACAGCGGGGTCAACTCCGGGACGCACTCCGGTATGTGCGTGACCTGCCGGTGCTCCGTACCACCTTGGTGATGAGCGCAATGATCGGGCTCTTCGCCTACGAGTTCGAGGTGGTTCTCCCGCTGCTTGCCGGGTTCACCTTCGATGGGGATGCCGACACGTTCGGGACGATGTTCGCCTTCATGGGGTTCGGAGCGGTGGTCGGCGGCCTCTATGTGGCTACCCGACGGGAGACGCCACCAAGACTTGTCTTGTTTTCGACATATGCATTTGGCCTCGCAATTGGCCTGACCGCGGTCGCACCGTTTCTCTGGATGACCTACATCGGTTTGGTACTGGTCGGGGTGACGTCGACAACTTTCCTCACCTCTTCGAACTCAGTCCTCCAGCTCCGCTCCGCCCCGCGGATGCGGGGTCGCGTCGTCGGGCTCAGGGCAACGGCCATCCTTGGGGCCCGGCCGATAGGGGCTCCTGTCGTCGGGTGGATCGGGGAGCACCTCGGGCCCCGGTTTGGGCTTGGGATCGGGGCGGTAGCTGCCCTGGGAGTAGCGGTCTGGGCCCATTCGCGTATGGCCGGCGATCGTACGCCTGCACCGGCCGAGCCCTAAACCGGTACCTCCACCGGGCTAAAGAAAGGAGCCCCGGATCTCCGGGGCTCCTCATCAGGCACTTTGGGGGAAGAGAGTCAGACGACCCAGTCTTCTCCGCCATGGGTGTCGACCCGAGTGGCGCCCGCGCTTCGCATAACGTCGGCAACGACCGATTCCCGGTCATCCGCCACATCGACGGTGACCATTGCATCGCCCTGGTCGAGGCCACGGCGATAGTGAGAAGTGGTCTCGTCAACGTCATCGTCGTCCGTTGCCCCTGCAACCGCTCCAATTGCTCCACCGAGCACAGCACCCCCTGCTGCTCCAACTGCGGCGGCTCCGAGTGTGGCTGCCACGGTCCCGGCAGCAAGGAATGGGCCGATCCCTGGAATGACGAGCAAACCCGCTGAGGCGAGCAATGCTGCTCCAGCGCCGGTCGCTGCTCCACCGACGGCACCGCCGGTTGCTCCCTTGCCGGCTTCCTCGCCAGCGTCGTGAGCCGTGTTCTCGGCCTGGTAGTTGGGGTCAACGACCACCGCTCCCGACTCATCACGGTGACGGTCGAGGTATCCCAGGCTCTCATTGGTGTAGCCAAGAGCATGTAGCTCCTGGATTGCTGCTTCTGCGCTTGAACGGTTAGCGAACAAGCCAACTACTTCGGACATTTCTTCTTCTCCTCGTGAGTGAACTCCTACGAAGGTGGGTTACCCCGGGACGGGACGGATCAAACTGGAATTTTCGCTAGGGGCGGCCGGCAGTTGTCGGTGTATTCGGCGTTGCGGGCACGTCCACCGGCCGATCGGGACCGCTGAACTGGGAGTTGTACAGGGCGGCATAGGCACCGTCGGCGGCGACCAGCGTCTCGTGGTTGCCCCGCTCGACGATTCGACCTTCCTCCATAACGAGAATCATGTCCGCGTCGCGGATTGTCGACAGCCGGTGAGCGATGACGAAGCTGGTCCTCTTGGTTCGAAGGGCGGCCATTGCATGCTGGACCAGCAGTTCGGTCCGGGTGTCTACAGAACTGGTTGCCTCGTCGAGGATGAGCAGGGCGGGGTCGGCGAGGAACGCCCTGGCGATTGTGATCAGCTGCCTCTCTCCGGCGCTGACGTTCGAACCCTCGTCGTCGATGACGGTGTCGTATCCGTCGGGAAGGCTGTGCACGAACCTCTCGACGAAGGTTGCCGTCGCCGCCTCCCGGATTTCTTCTTCAGTGGCGTCGGGGCGGCCATAGGCGATATTTTCTCGGATCGTCCCTTTGAACAGCCAGGTGTCCTGGAGCACCATGCCGATTCGTGACCTCAGGTCGGCTCGGGGAATTGTCGCGATGTCGAGCCCGTCGAGTGTGATTCGCCCGCCGTTCAGCTCATAGAAGCGCATTATCAGGTTGACCAGAGTGGTCTTGCCGGCACCAGACGGTCCCACGATCGCGACGGTTTGGCCGGGTTCGACGACCATCGAAAGGTCTTCGATCAGCGGGGTCGCGGCGTCATATCGGAACGAGACATCTTCGAAGGTGACCTTGCCCGTAGGGATGTCGAGCATCCGGGGGAGGTGGGCATCGGGCTCCTCTTCCCCGGCGTCGAGCAATTCAAAGACGCGTTCTGCCGATGCCACCCCGGACTGGAGCAGGTTGACCATCGAGGCCACCTGGGTCACCGGTTGGGTGAACTGGCGTGAATACTGGATGAAAGCCTGGACATCACCGAGGGTCATCGTGCCACTTGCAACCCGCAGGCCCCCGAGAACCGCGATGATCACGTAGTTCAGGTTTCCGATGAACATCATGATCGGCATGATCAGCCCGGAAAGGAACTGGGCCCAGAAGCTTGCCTCATAGAGTTCCTCATTCTCTCCTTCAAAGGCGGCTCCAACTTCCTTCTGTCTACCAAACACCTTGACCAGGGCATGGCCGGTGAAAGCCTCCTCGATGCGGGAGTTGAGCGTTCCCGTGTAACGCCACTGGGCTATGAAGTGGGTTTGTGATCGTTTCATCACCAGACCGGCCACCACCATCGTCACCGGAATGGTGACGAGGGCGATCACTGCAAGCGAAGGGGAGATCCAGATCATCATCCCTACCACGAAGACAATTGTGAGGATCGATGTGAGCAAGTGGCTCATCGTCTGCTGCATGCTCTGCGAAACGTTGTCGATGTCGTTGGTAACCCGGCTCAACAGCTCGCCCCGTGGCTGGCGGTCGAAGTAGCTGAGCGGCAGCCGGTTCAGTTTGTCCTCCACATCGGAGCGCAGTTTGAAGATGGTCTGCTGAACGACATCGTTCAGTAGATATCCCTGGACGAACGAGAGGAGCGCGGATCCGAGGTAGAGCCCGAGGGTGATGAGGAGCACGGTTCGTACTGCGGAGAAGTCGATTCCCTGTCCCGGGATGAGGTCTATGCCGGAGATGAGGTCGGCG
Source organism: Acidimicrobiia bacterium (assembly GCA_041742825.1). Taxonomy (GTDB): domain Bacteria; phylum Actinomycetota; class Acidimicrobiia; order Spongiisociales; family ZC4RG35; genus MA-ANB-1. The sequence continues at coordinate 3,809 of JBGTNX010000107.1, forward strand.
ATCTGGTTCTCTCCGGCTGCCCTCGCCGTTTCGATTGCCTCTCCTTTGGTAATCCCTTCCGGCAAGGTCTTGCCGATGGCGCCGGCAAAGATCAGGTCGGTTGCCCTACCCAGGACCCAGGGGCCGGTTGCGGAGAGCGCGACACTCACCACCGCCGCAACGATGAGGCCCATCAATTTCACCAGCTCCGGCCGCAGCCTGCCGAGCAACCTGCGTGACGAGGCGGCAAAGGAGAGGGGCTTTTGCGCGATCAACCCGGCACCCATGTGTCCGCCGCGTCCCGGGCCGCCCTGGCCCTGGATCCTCTCGGTTTCCTTCATCCTGTCGCTCACGAGGCTGCCTCCGCCTCAAGCTGCGACTCGACGATCTCCTGATAGGTCTGGCTGGTGAGGAGGAGCTCATCGTGAGATCCGCGTCCGACGATGAGACCGTCCTCCAACACCAGGATCTGGTCGGCGTCGGTGATCGTGGAAATGCGTTGGGCGACGATTATGACCGTGGCATGTGATGTGACCGATCTCAGTGCTGCACGCAACTTGGCGTCCGTCGTCAGGTCGAGGGCAGAAAAAGAGTCGTCGAAGAGATAGATCTCGGGTTGGCGGATCAGTGCTCGTGCGATGGCGAGCCGCTGACGCTGCCCACCGGAGACATTGGTCCCGCCCTGGGAGATTGGCGATTCCAGCTGGTCCGGCATTGCCTCGACGAAGGCACGGGCCTGGGAGATTTCGAGTGCGTGCCACATCTCGTCCTCGGTGGCGTCGGGCTTGCCGTATCGGAGATTGCTGGCGACGGTTCCGGAGAAGAGGTACGGATTCTGTGGGACCAGGCCGATGAGCGACCACAGGGTGTCAGGGTCGATGTTCCGAACGTCGATGCCGTCAACGGAGACCGTTCCCCCGGTGGCGTCGAACAGCCGGGGGATGAGGCCGAGGAGCGTTGTCTTGCCCGCGCCTGTAGACCCCACGATTGCGGTGGTCTCGCCCGGCCCGGCACTGAAGTTCAAATCCCGGAGAACCGGGTGGGTCGCCCCGGGGTAGCTGAACTCGACGTCTCTGAAGGTCAGTTCGCTGGATCGCTTCAGGTCGGTGACCCCATGGATTGGTGGGACTACGGAGGACGCAGTGCTGAGGACCTCGCCGATCCGGTCAGCGCTGACCGAGGCGCGGGGGATCATCACCAGCATGAACGTCGACATCATCACCGCCATCAAGATCTGGATGAGGTAAGCGAGAAAGGCGGTCAACGAGCCGATTTCCATCAATCCCTGGTCAACACGCATCCCGCCGAACCAGAGGACTGCGACGCTCGACACGTTGAGAATCAGCATCACCACCGGGAAGAAGGCGGCCATCCACCTCCCGACCTTGAGCGAGACATCTGTGAGCTCGGTGTTGGCCCTGGCAAATCTCGCCGCCTCGAAAGGCTCCCTCACGAACGCCCGGAGCACCCTGATCCCGGTTGCCTGCTCGCGCAGGACCCGGTTGACGGTGTCGATGCTCTTCTGCATCAGGCGGTAAGCGGGAAGCATCTGTGAGACGATGAGCCCGACCGCGGCTGCCAGAACTGGCACTGCCACCACGACCAGCCAAGAGAGCCCGACGTCTTCGCGCAGGGCCATCACGATCCCGCCGACCATCATGATCGGCGCCATCACGATCATGGTCAGCGAGGTCACCACCAGCATCTGGATCTGTTGGACGTCGTTGGTGTTCCTCGTGATGAGCGTCGGTGCCCCGAAATTCGCCATCTCACGGCCGGAGAAACCTGCAACCTGGCGGAAGACAGACGACCGCAGGTCCCGACCGAACTGCATCGCGGTGCGCGCTCCGAAATAGACCGCGGCAATCGTCCCAAGCACCTGAACCAACGAGACTGCGAGCATCACTGCGCCGATCCTGATGATGTAGTCGGTGTTGCCAAGCACCACCCCGTTGTCGATGATGTCAGCGTTCAGAGCTGGCAAGTACAACGAGGCGATGGTTGCGACCAACTGCAGGGCGATGACGATCGAAATCGCCTTCTTATAGGGCCGGAGGTGGTTCCTGAGGATGGTGAGCAGCATCAGGATATGCCCTGTCGGAGCCCCGCCGCCGCCAGGACGATGGAGACGATTTCGCTGACGGTGAGCCTCTCCTCGGGACCGAACAGGGGATGTGCCGACGCGAACACAAGCGTGCGCAGGGTCATTGCCAGCCGGTCGGCCGGCATCGAGAGCGGCTGGCCGCTCCT
>JBGTNX010000108.1:0-11181 GCA_041742825.1 Acidimicrobiia bacterium
AACCAACACGCCAATACGCCGACCGACGAACCCGAGAAGGGCTCACCAAACCAGAAATCATCCGCTGCCTGAAACGCTACATCGCAAGAGAAATCTGGGAACAACTCGCCCAACAGAACCACACCACCAAACCCAGTTGACTTCTATAGGAGCATCCCTCCGACCTAGAAGGTCGGAGGTACTCCCTCCGCAAGCGGAGGGAGAGAAGAACCTCGGCCGGAGGTGCTCCCGTTCTCGGCTGTCCTCCCGCTAGCGGGAGGAAGGTCCCTGCAGCCGCCGAATAGGCGGCTGGAGGTAGGAGGGAGAGGTCTCTCGGGCTGGGAGCTCGAGTGCCGTTGGTGGGAACTCCCAACCCTCCCGGCGCCTTCCTAGGTGCCCAGGGCTTTGGCGCGGGTTACTGCCAGGTCCTGGAGGGTTACGTGGCTGTCGATCCCGGCGACTGTGGCAACCCGGTTCCACTTGCCTTCACTATCCAGCTCCCAGGCGAGCACATCGTCTGCAAGCAGCACGTCGAGGATCTCGTCGATTCGAAACTGCAGATCCGGGTCGAGTATCGGGGCGAGAGCCTCCACCCGGCGATCGAGGTTTCTCGGCATCATGTCGGCCGAGCCCAGGTAGTAGTGACGCTGGCTCCCCCGCGTCCCGAAACGGAACAGTCGCGAGTGCTCCAGGTACCGCCCGACGATCGAGCGGACCCTGATGTTGTCGGAGAGATCGGGGATCCCCGGGCGTAGAGAACAGATCCCGCGGACGATCAGGTCGATGCGGGTCCCCGCCTGTGAAGCCTTGTAGAGGGCGTCGATTATGCCCTCGTCGACCAGGGAGTTGATCTTGAGGGTGATCGAACCCTCAACCTTGACAGCCTCCGCCTCGATCAGTTCCATGATCCGGCTCCGGATCCCGTTCGGTGAAACTGCGAGCCGGCGGTACTGCGTCTGCCGGCTGTACCCGGTGAGGAAGTTGAATAGGTCGGAGAGGTCGGAGCCGATGTCGGGGTCGAGCGTGAAGATCCCGACATCTTCGTAAGTGCGGGCGGTGGTCTCGTTGTAGTTGCCGGTTCCGATGTGTGCGTACCGGACGACCCTGTCGCCCTCCCTCCGGACGACAAGGGCGAGCTTGGTGTGCGTCTTCAGTCCGACGACTCCGTACATCACATGAACTCCGGCGTCCTCGAGACGTTGCGCCCATTCGATGTTCCGTTCCTCATCGAAGCGGGCCTTCAATTCGACCAGCACCACTACCTGTTTGCCTTCTTCGGCTGCTTCGATGAGAGATGCCATGATCGAACTGTCCTTCGAAGTGCGGTAGAGCGTTACCTTCACCGCGAGGACGTTGGGGTCGAGCGAAGCCTGTTTCAGAAAAGCCTCCACCGAAGTCGTGAAGGAGTCGTAGGGGTGGTGGACCAGGACGTCGCCTTGCCTGATCGTCGAGAAAACGTCGCTCCTCTCGGTGGCGGTGGCAGCAAATCGTGGTGGAGTCACCCAGGAATAGGTGTCGAACTTGAGTTGGGGGTGGTCGAGGTCGAACACCGACCACATCCCTGAGAGGTCGAGCGGCCCGTCCACGTAATAGACGTCCTCCTTGGTGCCGCCCATCTCCCTGAGTAGCAGGTCGAGAACCTCCTCAGGGATCCCGGGGTGGACTTCGAGCCTCACAACCCTGCCGAGACGCCGCTGGGTCAGTTCGGACTCGATGGCGAGGAGGAGATCGCCTCCCTCATCCTCTTCGATCTCGAAATCGGCGTTGCGCGTCACCCGGAACACGTGATGGGCTACCACCTCCATGCCGGGGAAGAGGGAGTCGAGGTGCGCCGCGATCACCTCTTCGAGCGGGATAAACCGCTCGCCGTCGGGGAGCACGACGAAGCGCGGCAAGATCGGGGGAACCTTGACCCTGGCGAACCTGGAGACACCGGTCTCCGGATTCCGCACAAAGACAGCAAGGTTCATCGAGAGATTTGAGATGTAGGGGAATGGGTGTGCGGGGTCGACCGCGAGTGGGGTGACCACGGGGAACACGATGTCCCGGAACTGTGCGTCGAGAAACTCCCGATCCTCCCCGTCCAATGTGGAGTAGTCGCTGAAAACAATCCCGCTGGCGGCCAGTGCCGGCGCCACCTCGGAAAGGAACAGTTTGGAGACTTCGGTGTACTGCTCTTCCACCACCTCCCTGATCGCCGCAAGCTGTTGGATCGGCGTCATCCCATCTGGGGTGCCCGCGCCCAACCCGTGGGCCAGCTGCTCTTTGAGTCCGGCGACGCGGACCTGGAAGAACTCGTCGAGATTCGACGACCAGATTGCGAGGAACTTGGCCTTCTCCAACAGCGGAAAGTCCGAGCGCTTCACCAGGCTGAGGACGCGCTCATTGAAGTCGAGCCAGGAAAGCTCCCGGTTCACATAAGTTTCGCTGCTGACCTGGTTGTCTTCCATCAAGGCACCTACTGATCAACCAACCCGGGTTTCAGCGCTGAGGCCGGAAAGTAAAAAGTCACGCAGACCACCGGTGATCTCCGCCGCCCGCACCGCGGGTTGGTCCGAGGCGATGATGGTCTTGGCCGTCGACATGATCGTGTCCTGGATCAAGCGTCCCGCCAACTCCGGATCGATGGCGCGGAAAACCCCCTCTCTCACTCCGGTCATGTAGATGTGCCCCATCTCCCGGGACAGGCCGGCGTGGGCAACCATGATCCGATCCTGGGTCTCCGACCCGAGCCTCGGAACCTCACGATGAAGGATCAGGCCGAGGACGGGGTTGTCGACGACGAACTCGACAGTGGCGATAACCAGGTCGGCGAGGCGATTCGCTGTGGAATCAGCAGGTACCGAAGCAATGAGCTGCTCGATAACCCCGGGGAGCTCGTCCTCGACGAGTGAAGCGATCACGTCGTCCCTATCTGAGAAGTACTCGTAGAACGTGGTGCGTCCGATGCCTGCCGCCGCGGTCAAGTCGGCGAGCGAAACTTCGGCAGTGCCCATCTCGGCGATCAACTCCTTGGCAGCCGTGAGGATGGCGCGCCTCGTCAGTTCCTTGTGCTCATCAATTGAAGCTGCGCGAATCCGTGGCATGACTTCCATCAGGCTATCGCCCGTCCCACCCAAAACCACAAGAAAGCCGACAACTCCCCCAGAAACCACGTACCTTGTTGCGGATTCCGAACCAGAACTCGAGGAGACGATGGAACCGGTACCTGCAAGACCGGTGATTGCGATGTTCATGGGACTGATCGTGGGTCTCTGCCTGGCAGTGATTCTCCAGCAGGGCGGGGTGTGGCCACTGGACAAGCTCACAACTTTTCTCGTTCCCGGCTTGCTGGGGCTGGCCTTCGTTCTTCTCTCCCGGGTGCGCCGGACCAGCTCCGCAGTTCCGCTGGCGATTGCGCTCATTCTGCTCATCGCCCCGGTCCATATGGCCTCACAGGTATCGCCGAGGCCGGTGTCAGGGGCCAGCTGAATGGTGGGTGCACGGTCGAAGCTGCCTCTGACCTCGATACCACAATCGTCACCGACACGTCCCGGACGAATCCATTTGCAATCGACCCCATTGGCGGCCTCTCGTGGATTGCCACTTCTCCCGGCCCGATCACCAACCAGGAATGGGAGATATGGGTGATCATGGGAGGGTACGAGCTCGTGATGGCCGACGGGAGCGACGCCAACGGAGACATGGCCACCTCCAACATGGGTGATGTCGCCGATGTACGCGGATATGTCGAGGATCGCAGTTTCGGGGCAGCGGCCCAGATCCAGGGCATCGATGAAGTCGGAGGCTCTATCGATGGTATGGGTCGGTCCTGTGACGGGCTCGGTTTCGTGAAGATCGAGGGGGGTTCTTCGCAGCATCGCCTCGTGGATTGCGCTCCTCCTTGGTCTCCTGGCGCTCTGCATTCTCTGGATGGTGGCGTTCACTGAGAGGTTCCGCGAAGTGCCGGAGGGCCAAGTAGCGGTGGAGCCGACCGATCATGTAGTGCTAGCTACCACGACAGATGAGGTGATCACCGCGGAAAGTGGCGACATCGCGCTGACCGAAACCAGAGTCGGCCACCCCGTAGACCCACAGGGAGAGGCTGAGATTCGTCCGCCGGACGACCGTTCCGACTGAGTTAACCCCCTATTCATCCAAATTCTTCTTGGCAAAACCCCGGCGGGGCACCACACTTGGAGAGTGACCCAAGGGCTCAGGGACCTGATACAAGATGTACCTGTCGACTGGAAAACCCAGGCAGCATGCCGCGGATATCCAGACGATCTGTTTTTTCCTGCCAGTGACACCGACGCGGAGCAGATAGCTACGGCTCTGTCGGTCTGCGAAAGCTGCAGTGTTGTCGATGAGTGTCTCAGCTACGCCCTGGAATCGAATCAACGCGCCGGCATCTGGGGTGGGACCACCGAGCGAGAGCGCCGATCGTTGCGCCGCAGGTGGCTCGCCGACCGCAAGCGCACCGGCTGATTCGGACTGATTTCCCCCGGATACAATCACGTGCGCCGCAGGACACTAGGAGCCGCATGAGCAAACAGGCCGACTACGTGCTCCGGACCGTCGAAGAACGAGGGATCCGGTTTATTCGACTCTGGTTCACCGACGTCCAGGGATTGCTCAAGTCCGTTTCGATCAGCCCTGCCGAGTTGGAGGTCGCATTCGACGAAGGGATGACTTTCGACGGCTCGTCGATCGACGGTTACGCCCGCGTGCAAGAGGCCGACATGCTGGCAAAGCCCGATCCGTCGACCTTCGCCGTGCTCCCATGGCGGGAGGAGAGCCAGGTGGCCCGAATGTTCTGCGACATCTACACACCCGAGGGTGAGCCGTTCCTGGGCGATCCGCGCACCGTCCTGAAGCGAAATCTGGAACGGGCCGCCGAAATGGGGTACAACTTCTATGTGGCGCCTGAGATGGAGTTCTTCTATTTCGAAGACGCCGGGCATAAGCCAAAAGTCCTCGACAAAGGTGGCTATTTCGACCTCACACCGCTAGACGTGGCCCAGAACTACCGACGCGACACGATCATCGCGCTGGAGAGGATGGGGATCCCCATCGAGCACTCCCACCATGAGGTGGCCCCGAGCCAGCACGAGATCATTGCCCGGTACACCGACGCCCTGACGATGGCCGACAACATCATGACCTCGCGTCTCACGGTCAAAGAGGTGGCCCTGCAGAACGGCATCTACGCAACCTTCATGCCCAAGCCCCTCGAAAAGCACGACGGGTCCGGACTGCATCTGCACCTCTCCCTGTTCGAAGACGACATCAACGCATTCCATGAGCCAGGCACCCAGGGCGGCCTGTCGAAAGTGGCGGAAGCGTTCATCGCCGGACTCCTCCAGCACGCCCCGGAGATGACCGCGATCACCAACCAGTGGGTCAACTCCTACAAGCGCCTCGTCTCGGGATTCGACGCACCGATCTTCGTGTCATGGGCACGGAACAACCAGTCCGCTCTCGTCCGCGTCCCCTCCGTGAAACGGGGCAAGCCGTCGAGTGTTCGTGTCGAATACCGCGCCGCCGACGGGGCCTGCAACCCTTACCTCGCCCTTTCGGTGCTGCTCGCTGCCGGGCTCGCCGGAGTTCGAGAAGGGTATGAGCTGCCTCCCGAAGTGACGGCCGATGTCGACCGCCTCAGCTCCTCGGAGCGAGCGGCGATCGGGGTGAAGCGACTTCCTGACACGCTCGCCTCCGCTCTCGATTTGATGGAGGAGTCCGAACTTGTGGCCGAGGCGCTTGGCGAACACGTCTTCAACTGGTTCCTCAGGAACAAGCGCGCCGAATGGGACCGCTATCAGGAGCACGTCTCCCGGTACGAGCTCGACACCTACCTGCCGATGCTGTGATCATCGCGGTCTTTCCAGCCGTGCCTTCTGACTCGCTAGAGGAGGGGCTCGATTTCGTCTCCAGTCAAATCGAGAGGCCCAAGGCACTCGACCCCGCCGACCCTGCCCTGCAGGAGGTCGACCTGGTCGTGGTCGAGCTCGGTGACCAGCCGATGCGGCGTCTCAGAGAGGCGGGAAGGGTTGGCGAAGACCTCGGAGTCCCTGTCTTCCTGGTTGTCGAGCCCGACCAATTGGCGCTGGTCGACTCCGACAATCCCTTCGCCGATTTCCAGATCGCTCCCATCGAGCCCGCAGAGTTCCGGCTCCGCATCAATCGCCTCGCCACCTCAGACCATGACGAGGAAGTGATCACATTCAAAGACCTGGTGCTGAACACTCTCACCTATCAGGCCGAGCTGGGCGGGGTCCCGATGGACCTCACCTACATGGAATACGAACTGCTCAGATACCTGGTCACCAATCCGACCCGGGTCTGGTCACGGGAGCAACTCCTCTCCAGGGTGTGGGGCTATGAGTACTACGGAGGGGCCCGCACCGTCGACGTCCACGTGCGAAGGCTTCGCTCCAAACTCGGTGAGGAGCGCTCATCGTGGATCGCAACGGTGAGGTCGGTGGGTTACCGCTTCGGGTAGGTCAGCGGGCACAGTCTTCTCCACCGCATACAATCGTTTTATGGGTTTCCGTACCAAACAAGTTCACGCCGGGGTCGAGCCTGATCCCACCACCGGTGCCATCCTCACCCCGATCTACCAATCGACAACGTTCGTCCAGGAGTCCGTTGACGAGTACATGGCCAAGGGTTACAGCTACGCCCGCGCGGGAAACCCCACTGTCAGGGCGTTCGAGAACAAACTCACCGCGCTCGAAGGCGGCCTCGACACCACCGCTTACGGGTCGGGCATGGCCGCTACTGTCGGGGTTTTCCTCGCTCTGCTCGAGGCCGGCGACCACATCATCATCGCTGATGTCGTCTACGGAGGCACCTACCGCTTCGCCGATCAGTTCCTGCGCAAATTCGGAGTAGAAGTCAGCTTTGTCGACGCCGCCGACACCGATGCCCTCGAAACGGCAATCGGTGACAACACCAGGATGATCTTTACCGAGACCCCGGCGAACCCGACCCTCAAATTAACCGACCTGCAAGCGGTCTCCGACCTGTGTCAGCGGGCCGGGCTTCTCCACGTGACGGACAACACCTTCCTCACCCCCTACTTCCAGCGCCCGTTCGAGCTCGGCGCCGATGTAATCGTTCATTCGACGACCAAATTCCTCGACGGCCACAACGCCACTCTCGGCGGCGCGGTCGTGGTCAATGACGCCGCGCTCCAGGAGAAGATCGCTTTCGCCAGGATCTCAGCCGGACTTGTGATGTCACCGATGGTCGCCTGGCTCACGCTCCAGGGGAGCAAGACCCTGAGTGAGCGCATGGACCGCCAATCTGCAAACGCGATGGAGATAGCTACGTGGCTCCAGGGCCATGCCGGGGTCGAATACGTCAATTATCCGGGCCTCGAAGGACATCCACAGCACGAGCTGGCCAAAACCCAGGCCTCGGGTTTCGGGGCCATGGTCTGCTTCGAGGTGTCCGGTGGAGTCGTAGCTGGCAAGAAGCTCATGGACTCCGTCGAGCTCTGGTCTCTCGCCGAGAACCTGGGATCGGTGGAGTCACTCGTGACCCATCCGGCGACGATGACCCATGCCGCCATACCGTATGACGACCGTGTCGCCGCAGGAATCACCGACGGCCTGGTCCGTCTGTCCGTCGGGCTCGAAGATGTCGAAGACCTGACCGCCGACCTCGACAAGGCGTTGCAGTCTCTCTGACCCGCTCTCTGACCGCGTCCCAAGGACGGGGAAACCTCGAGAGTCCGGTCCTTGACATCTCACCATGACCCCTCCGCGACAGAGGTACAAGCTGATGGTGGGCGTAGGAATCGCCATAGCAGCGCTCTTCATCGTGGCGGCTATGACCGGACCTACTCCTGAAGAGGAGCGCACCGCGAATTTCCGACGCCTTGGCGGGCCTTGCCTCCAACTCGAGCAGTGGAGTCTCTTCGGCTGGACTGTCGTCGGCCAGACTCACAGTCTCACCCAAACGACCAACGGGAACTGGCAGCCACCTATCGACGACCCGCCCTGTCAGGACCTCGACGAAAGCCTGATCCTGGTCCGGATGCCGCTCGATGCCGCCAATGACGTCTACCGACTGTGCGGTATCGCCGACGACCGCGCCTGTCTGACCTTCACCCTCGTCGAATTCGAGAGCACCGGCCCCGGGCCGTAGGACCGGTCAGGGCAGGGCGCTCTCGAGCCGGGCAGTCTCAGCCATCTCACCGAGGGTCGCAAGTGTCAGGACATCAGGGAGCCGGCGCACGATTGACTGCTGGCCTTCCAATGTGATCTTCTCGCCTCTGAGCGCTTGGCGGAAGCTTTCCCGACCATTCCACACACGGTGCAACGTCAGCAAATCAGTTGTTACAAGGGCGTCGACACCGAAACCGGGGTCGTACTCACAGACCGAGATTCCTGTGGGCTCGACGACGAGCCAGTAACGGTTCTCGTGATCTACGAAACGGAACTCCAGGACCGTGCGACGTTCCGGGAGCAGGTGGGTCTGGAGGCGGGTGTGGGACCACCAGAAGAGAAGCGTCGGATCGAGCTCCTCGGGTTCGGGATCGGAGAGAATCCATCTCTGGGCCCAATGGCCGAGCCCGAATATCGTCGGTGCCAGAGCCTTACCGGACTCCGTCAACGAGTACACGCCATCGATTTGATCCACCAGGCTGGCTCGCTGCAAGCCACGCAATCTGGACGAAAGCAAAGTCCGCGATATTCCCGGCAACCCTCTTGCGATCTCGTTGAAGCGGCTGGCCCCCACCAGCATCTCCCGGATGATCAGCATCGACCATCGCTCTCCAACAAGCTCTACTGCTTTGGCAATCGGGCAATACTGGCCATATTCGGTTCTCATCCTGTCGATTGTAAGTACAGGAAAGCTACCGGATAGTCCAAAATTTGTACTATCCGCGGATGCGTCGCCTTCCTTACCTTTCCCAGCATCACCAAGGCGAAAGGAAGACGAATGACTGCGATGAAAGAGGCTGCGGAAAAGGCTGCCGTCGAATTCGAGGGGCGGGCGGCCGAATTGGACTCGACCGGTGAATTTCCCCATGAAAACTATGCGTTCCTGCGACAAGTCGGATACCTCCGGGGTCCGGTGCCCACCGAACTCGGTGGTCTTGGGGCAACGCTCGAAGAGACTGTGAGAGCGCAGAGAATCCTGGCCGCTTCGTGCGCATCAACGGCTTTGTCGGTGAATATGCATCTGTTCCAGGTGGGGGCTGCTTCGGAAGGCTGGCGACGCGACGGAGCCAACGAGCCCGCTTTGCGCAGGGTGGTCGACGACGGAATCGTGCTGGCATCCACGGGAGCCGAAGCAATCGTCGCCGGTGAGTGGGACACGCCGACGACCGCCGACCCGGATGGGGACGGATATCGGCTCTCGGGGCGCAAATACTTCTGTTCCCAGGCACCGGCAATGGATGTGGTGCGGGTCAATGCCAGGGACACTCAAACCGGCGAGATTCTCGTGATCGCGGTGCCGGCTTCTGCCGACGGAGTCACCGTGGATCCGACCTGGGACACGATGGGTATGCGGGCCACGGCCAGCCACGACCTCGTGCTCGACAACGTCCTGGTTCAAGCTTCGGCTGTGGGCGCGAGGCTCCCCGCCGCCGGTCCGGCGTGGGACCCGGCTTTCGCCCGAGCGATCCGCTGGTTCCTCACCCTCGTCAGCGGGGTGTACGTCGGCATCGCCGACCGGGCACGTGAGGAGGCCCTGGTCACCATGGGACAAGGCTCATACACGAGAGCACCAGCCCTGACCCACGAGGTGGTTGGACTGATGGAAGCCGCGCACTTCCGCGCATCGGCCGCAGTCGCGGTGGGCGCAGCCAGAATCGCCGGAGACGACGACATGGTTTCAGGCATGGTCACAGCAATCCTGACGAAGGAAGAGGCCACGAGCGCCGCGGCCGAGGTAGTCGACCGGGCGGTGACTCTCGCCGGTGGCCGCTCCTACTTCCGGCGCTCGACGCTGGAGCGCCTCGTCCGCGATATGCACGCCGCCCGCTTCCACCCGCCATCGGCACCGGTATCCCATCAAATGATCGGAATCCATCGCGCGGGAGTGGGAGCCTGATCCGGCAGAACCACCACGTTCCAAAGGATGCCTATCGTTCGGGAGATGACAGAAACCTCCCGCGATGACCTGCCAACCATCTCCTTCGAGTCTCAGAAATCGTGGGAGAGGTGGTTGGAAGCGAATCCCGGCTCCAAGGGCGTGTGGTTGAAGATCGCCAAGAAGGCCTCAGGCATTCCGACCGTGACTATCACCGAAGCGATCGACGTCGCCCTGTGCTTCGGATGGATCGACGGCCAGAGGCGCGGCCTGGATGAGACGTGGTATCTCCAACGATTCACCCCCCGGAGGCCAAGAAGCAGGTGGTCGGAGATCAATGTCGAGAAAGTCCGCCTACTCACCGAGGAGGGCCGGATGCGTCCGGCAGGGCTGGCCGAAGTGGAAAAAGCGAAGGCCGACGGCCGCTGGGACGATGCCTACCCCCGCGCGAGCGCCCTGGAGGTGCCCGCGGACCTGCGTCTTGCCCTCGATGCTGACCCTCGAGCTGCCGCGGCCTTCGAGTTGATCAAATCGCCTGATCGTTACGCGATCCTGTATCGCCTCCACCACACCAAGTCCCCCGAAACCAGGTCACGCGTCATCCAGCAGTTCGTAACGGATCTGTCGAACCCAACGGATCCCGACTGAGCCCCGGGGAACTGAACTCAGGCGTGGGTTCAACTCGGTGAACAATTCGCCCCATGTCAGGCAGCCTGACGGTCTCCCGGCACTAATCTCTCGCCAATGGCGTACAACCCTGGTCTAGCTGACGACGTCAGAGTTCGGCTTGGTGATCGGACCGATTTGGCCGAAAGGGAGATGTTCGGTGGGATCGCCTTCATGGTCGGTGGGAACATGGCAGTCGGAGTCAGTGGCGACGACCTGATGGTGCGTGTCGGCAAGGAGACCTACGACGAAGCCTTGACCAGACCGGGCGTTCGCGAGCTCGAAATGTCGGGACGACCGATGCGCGGATGGGTTCTCGTCTCGGACAGGGGGTATTCGACTGAATCCGAACTCGGTAACTGGATCGACCGCGGAGTGTCCTACGCGGCAAGCCTTCCGCCCAAATAGAGCGGCGGATCTAACCGAACTCGATGCCCTGGGCGAGGGGGAGGTCGTCGCCCCAGTTTATGGTCGTTGTCTGGCGCCGCATATACGCCTTCCAGGAGT
>JBGTNX010000109.1:0-4157 GCA_041742825.1 Acidimicrobiia bacterium
ACACCCCAAGTGAGAAATGAGCGCATGGTCGGAAAGGTTTTGCCCACAGGCGCTGTGACCTTCTTGTTCACCGACATCGAGGACTCGACTGTGCTGCTGCGGAGTGTCGGCGATGCCGGGTACAGCCTGATTCTGGAACGCCACAACGAGATAATTCGGGAGGTCCTCGCCCGCCGAAACGGCCTGGAGGTGGCGACGGAGGGCGACTCATTCTTCGCGGTATTCCAAAACCCGGTCCAGGCAGTCACCGCCGGCATGGAGATCCAGGTGGACCTGGCGAGCGAAAGGTGGCCTCACGGGGGCCAACTGAGGGTGCGTATCGGCATCCACTCCGGCAATGGCGTTTTCGGTGCCGCCAACTACGTCGGGGTCGATGTTCACCGCGCAGCACGGGTTTCCTCCGCGGCTCATGGCGGGCAGGTTCTGATCTCCTCGACTACAGCGGAACTGGTCGGTGACCACCCCGGCGCCACACTGGAATTACGAAATCTGGGGCGGCACAGGTTGCCCGGATTCGATAGCGCTGAGAATCTCTACCAGCTGGTCGGAGATGGGCTGAAAGAAGACTTCCCACCGCCGGCGAGAGCAGTCTCCGATTCGCGCCTTCCCGAGGTATTGAGCGAATTCGTGGGACGTGAACGGGAGTTGGCAACTGCAGAAATCATGCTGGGTTTGAACCGGCTGGTGACTCTCACCGGAACTGGTGGCACGGGAAAGACCCGCCTTTCTATCGAGCTTGGCCGTCGCGTCGAAGCATCTTTTGACAACGGTGCCTATTTCATCCCTTTAGCGAACATCACCGATTCGGAGCTGATCCCCAGCAAGATCCTCGAAGGCATGGGACTTGAAACCGCCGCCGGAGTGGATCCGATCACGCATCTGCAGCGCTACCTCGCCAACAGGAGCATGCTGCTGATCCTCGATAATCTCGAACATCTCCTCGAGGGTGCAGGATCGATCGCCGCACTTCTCCACGCAGCGCCGGGTCTAAAAGTCATAGCAACGTCCCGGATTCCTCTACGTGTGAGCGGCGAACAGGAGTTCCCGGTGCCATCTCTCGGGGTACCAGACGACATGGCTGGGGTCGGAGAAGACCTGGCTCCCAGCGTCAGACTCTTTGCAAGTCGCGCCTTGGCGGTCCGGCCGGAGTTCGAGTTGACCAAGACGAATATTGCCACGGTCTCCTCAATCGCCCGTTCCCTCGATGGGCTCCCCCTCGCAATCGAGCTCGCCGCCTCCCGGATGCGAAGCCTTACGCCCGAGGTGATTCTCGAGAGGCTCAACAATCACCTGCTGGCCTCCTCATCGGCAGACCTTCCCGAGCGGCAACGCTCGATGGTCAACGCTATCGGATGGAGCTATGACATCCTCGACGAGCCACTGCGGATCCTCTTCGAAAAGCTGTCCGTCTTTGCCGGCACATTCTCTCTCGACGAAGCCGAGGAGGTCTGTGGCCTCGACGACGGAAGTGTCGACGTCCTCGATGGGCTGACAGTTCTCGTGGAGAGCAGTCTGATCCACCAGCTAGAAAGTTGGGGGACACCGCGCTTTCGCATGCTTACCGTCATCAGGGAGTACGGCTATGGCGCCCTCGTTGCAAGGGGAGTGGAGGCGGAAATTCAGTACCGGCACGCCGCCGTCTTCCTCCGCATGGCTGAGCTGGCTCACAGGGAGATCCTGACCTCCCGCCAGGGGTACTGGCTCGAACGCCTGTCGGCGGATCATGACAATCTGCGATCTGCAATCGACCACGCGATTCGCAACAGGGACGTCTCGGTGGCGCTCCGGTTCGCTGGTTGCCTCTGGAGGTTCTGGCAGATCAGGGGTCACCTAGTCGAAGGCAGGAGGCGAACCGAGGACGCACTTGCTCTCGGAGATGGAGGTGACATGCTCAGTCGGGCCCACGCTCTCACGGGTCTTGCTGGTCTCAAGTATTGGCAGGGAGAATCGGGAGGGACACTGCAGCCATACCAGGAGGCACTGGAGCTTTTCCGGCAGTTCGGCGAGGACGGTGATGTCTCCGAGGGTCTTTACAACTTGAGCTTTCCTCTCTTGTACTCCGGAGATGTGGATGGACCCGAGAAGCTACTCGAGGAATCCCTTGAGATCAGTGAGCGAATCGGGCGGCAGATTGGGATCGGACGGGCCTATTGGGGTTTGGGGGAGGTTGCGGTATTCAGACAGCAGTGGCCCGAGGTCGTGACCTGGAATCTGCGAGCTGCGGAGGTGTTCGGTTCGCTCGACGCCCCTTTCGACCTCGGATGGGCGTGGTTTATGGTCGCGCACGGCTTCTCAAAACAGGATCTGCCTGACGAGGCGGCGCCTTATCTGGAACGGTGCCTCGAGGTCTTCGCGGAGACGACCGACATCTCAGCTCTTGCTCTCGTGTTCGAGGCACTCTCGCTCGTAGCCCTCAGGCGCGGCGACTCGATACGAGCCGCCAGGCTGGTGGGCGCAGCCCACCGGATCAAAGCCGATACTGGCGTTGCGATCACTGACGTAGAGATCAACCAGTACCCGGAAGCGGAAGCGTTTCTCCGGGAGATGACAGAACCAGCGCTTTCCGCGTACCAGGAGGGTTTCAGCTACATGATCGAAGAAGCGATCCAATGCGCGCGGGGCGCAGACGGCGAACCGAGATCGTAGATCTCGAGTCTGAAACCGCGTTCTCTCCGCCCCAGATATCAAATATGAGACGTCGCGCCTTAGGAACGCGATTAGCTCCCCCAGAGTGGGCTACTCGGTGCCGATCCGCCCGTCCTGGAGATCGGCGAAGGTCGCGTATGCAGAGTCCGAGAGGTAGACCACACTTGCGGCGCCGGCACTTCCCGGTGTGCCTGCAGCTACGAAATTGGGGATCTCTTCGAGATTGGCCTTGATGGCGAGGACCGAAAACGTCAGGAGCTGCTCAGGGGAGAGATCGGTGACGAGATACGGCTCGGCCGATTGGAGCAGCCCGGGCACCGCCTGGGGTCCGAAGCTTCTGACCATAACTGCGGCGGCCACCAGCATGTCACCCTGGTGTTGGGACCTTCCAAAGTCGCCTCCGGGCACCGTCTTTCTGGCCCGAGCAAAGGCCAGGGCATCGAGGCCGCTCAGTACCTGGAGCCCTGCACCCAGCGATGCCTTTGCCGCCGAATCATTGATCGGAAACGGGACTTCGACCTCGACCCCGCCCAAGACATCGATTAGCCCCGCGAAGCCGTTGAACCCGGTGAGAACGTAGCCTTCTAGCGGCAGGCCCGTAAGACCCCGGAACGTCTCCATCATCAAGGTCGGTCCGCCGAGGGCGAGAGATCCGGTGATCTTTTGCGTGCCGTGACCCGGAATTGGAACGTATGAATCGCGAGGCAGGCCGACGACGGCCCCGCCTCCGGATCCGTCGAGGGTCACGAAATGGATGCTGTCAGCACGGGTCTGATCTGCCGGCTCCCCGGTGCGCGCATCTGAGCCCACGGCTGCGATCATGCGCGGCCCGACACCGTAGAACGGGGCAATCCCGTAGTCGGGCCATTCTCCGCCGACGATCCGCCAGCCCGAGCCATCGTCAACCGCAAGCGTGAGGTCGTTGCCGGCGGTTACCACCGCGACGCCTTGACCCTTGAAGACCGCTCCAGTTGCCGAAGCTGTGGCAGGTGATACGCCGGGCGTCGGGACAATGGACGAAAGTACCTCCGCCGCCATCATTGGTGGCGCGTCGGACTCCGCAGTCACGTATGCGTAGAAGGCGTCGACGAGTGCGGTGAGTTCGGCTCCGGCGCCCTCGACAACGAATGGCGCCGTGGTGGTAGTCGTCGGCTGGGTCGTGGTGGTCGTCGACTGAGTGGTGTTTGTGATCGAAGACCTGGTCGGGGCTACCGCAGCGGTACAGGCTGAGAGAAGCGTCAATGAAAGCAGAATCGAGAGAGAGCGGCGCCGCATGAATCCTCTGTGTTGGTTGTCCCCACCCATGGGTGAAAGCACACCGTAGGCCGGATCTCAGGCTTTGCGACCGGATTGGTCGGCTAGTTCCCACCCTTGTCGTTGCCGCCGGCGTTGTTGATTCCGGGTCCGGCGTTTTCGTTGGTTTCGCTGTTGCCGCCGGCGTTGTTGTTTCCGGGTCCGGCGTTTTCGTTGGTTTCGCTGTTGCCGCCGGCGTTGTTGTTTCCGGGTCCGGC